>NZ_JBEPEI010000005.1:0-476002 GCF_040300765.1 Streptosporangium sp. NPDC000239
GCCCATAATCCGCTACCGCAGACACTTACCGCTTAACCTGCAGAAACAGGATCACGCGAAGGGCAGCTCATACACCACTTCGCTGGACGTGACCGATCGGCCGGATGTTCCACCTGACCTACTCCCTGCCGGGGGTGTGGAAGCTGCTCAGGTGGCACGGCTGGTCATGCCAGGTGCTAGCCCGCCGGGCGAGCGAACGGGATGAGGAGGCGATCGCCGTGTGAAAGACGCGAGGTATGGCCGGGCGTGGGACCACCGCGACGGACCTGGGTGCGTGGGTCTGCTTCGAAGACGCGTGCGGCCGGACGATGAGGCCACCGATGGCCCACACCTGGCGCGCGCGTGGCCTCACGCCGGTGATGCGGGTACCGGGCCGCCGCGAGAGCAGGGTCTCGGTCGCCGCCCTGACCTGTTACCGCCCCGGCAGGAGTTCCTGGCTGATCTACCGGATCCACCTCTACTGGCGCCGCAAAAGCGAGGCGGCAAGGTTCACCTGGCGCGGCTACCGGGACCTGATCGTCATGGTGCATGTGTAGCTCGGAGCGCCGATCGTCCTCGTCTGGGACAACCGCAACCGGCGCATCTGCCCGGACATGCGACGCTTCATCGCTGGCAACGCCGACTGGCTGCGGGTCTTTCAGCTGCCCTCACACGCTCCGGATCTCAAAGGCGGTGGAAGGCATCTGGTCGCTGCTGAACCGCAGCGGCCTGGCCAACCTCGCCGCGGCGAACCAGGATCACCTGGTGCGTGTGATCAAGCGCGGGTTGAAGAAGGTCCACCAGTACCGGCCGCATCTGATCGACGGCTGCCTGGCAGGGACCGGCTTGCTCCTCAAGCGCCGTAATCCCACGAATTAAAGGCCAGCAGGGTTTGGCGAAACCCTTCGGTCAGGGTTCGGCTGGACCGTGCCCTTCGAAGGCGAACGGAGTCAGGCGACCTTTGCGGCCGGTGTGGTGAAGGTGTTGTCGGCGTCGGGGCGTCGGCGGATCCAGTGGTCGAAGCTGAAGTTCTCGCCGCGGGTGGCGTGGCTGGTGGAGACCTTGACTTGATCATGTAGGTCAGGTCCTCGCCCCGGTGCCCGGGGGACCGCCGGACACTGCCGACGAAGGACCCGTCGATGGCCATGGCCCCGCACTGACCACCTGCCTGAGCGGCAGTCGAAGCATCAAGACCTTGGCCGACGTGCCCGCCGTCTCTCAGGACATCGACGTCGGCAAAGGGACCGTCGGCCGCAGGCACAACATCGTCACCGACATGGGGACCGCCACCGCCTGTTGCGGATGCTCGGTGGTGACCATGGTAAACGGCGAGCTTGAATAAGCTGAGTTCGACAGGCGGATGAAAGGGCTGTGGGCTCACCAGCGGGAACGCTGAGACGGGGCGGAGACGGAGAGATACGTTTCCGGAGGGGCTACCAAAAAGCCCTAGGATCGCGCTCTGGGTCGTAGATGATACGAGGCGGTGTCTGCAAGGGAATGGTCTTGATCATAGGTGGGAGTGCGCGACGAACCGGTCGGCTCCTCGGCGTGGCTGTGGTTTTCCTTGGCGCATGCCTCCTTACGTCGGGGTGCGGGGTGTTCTCTGGGAAGACTCAAGTCGATCCGGCTGTCCTCGACGAGGTGCGTGGTATCGGCAAGGTGTTGGGAGAGGACACCGACGAAGGAGACTATGGGGCGGGAATTGAAGTCACAAACCTGCTCGTCATCGATGTCGGGGGCGTGAACGGCCCTGATGCGTCCCGTAAGGCCCGTGATCTCTTAAGCAATCGCAAATGGGTGGTTGTGAGAGAGGTGGCTCCCGACGGGGTCGAGATGAGGTCGACCGCGTGGAAAGGTGTATATCTGGATTTCCAGCCGTTCTTCTCCGAGGAACGCCGCACCTATCCAGATGGGATCAGCAAAGCGATCAAGGCGTCGACCAGGCCGGAGACGCTTCTGATCGTGAGCCTGGATCAGACCTGACGATAATTCAGTTTCCCGTTCACCGGGTTGTACTTAAACAAAGAAGATGAAACGCGCTTCACGCCTTAGGCTGGATTCTGATTGCTGTGGCCCATAGGTGCCTAAGGTGAGATGGGCTCCGCCCGTCGGTTTATTCGCGAAGAGGCCGGCGGGCGGAGCTGTATTTGGGCTTGAGTAGATCATCCTTCTTGAGGATTGATGATGAGCCGTTGGTCATGGTTTCCGTTGCGTGCAATTCGGCGACTGTGTGAGAAAATTCTTGATTGGCATGTGCCTGTCGTGCCCACGTGATTCGCCGGTCGTTGTTGGATGATTCATTCTGTTAGGGCTTTGAAAAAGCCATAGGATGCGGGAAGATGAGGAGGAAGGGGGTACTCGTGGAAGGGCGGTGGGACGTTGGTTGCCTCTTCGGAAGGGAAACGAAGCGAGTCGGGTCCGTGGAAGCGATGGCCTCGTCGTGCAGTGTGGGTGCTCGCGCCGGTTCTGCTGCTTTACGTGGTCGTCATGACACCGGCGTGGATGCACGACCATCAGTTGGCCGGTCTGGTTGACCGGGCTCTGGGCTACCCCCTGCCGAAGGGGAGCGATCTCGGGGACTACGAGCCACAGAGCGAAGTGAGACCAGGCGCCGATCTGTGCAACTATCACGTTCGTTTTGAGATCGAGACGGAAGCCTCGGCCGAAGAGGTGCTGACGTACTATCGGACCGCGAAAATCACCCCTGTCGGAGAGGGTGACTTGGCGGTCAACGTCTGGGAACCTTTCGGTCCCCCTGCTTCTCCTATGGACGATCCGAAGGAGAACGGCGGTCGTCGGCGGATCATCGTCGAACTTCAGGACAACCATCACGACGGCGGCTTCTGGGATCTCCGCTGTCTTTGAGGGTCATGGTCTCCGGTCCTGAAGGCCGGAGACGACTCAGCTGAAGGCCTGGTGCCCTCACGGGCTCGACATTGTGACCGCGGCGGACGTGATTTTTTCAGGTGATCCGGCTGGCCGCTGAAAAGGTGCAATACAGCGTGGGCCGACACATTGAATCGACTGTTTGCGGGTGGTCCGGTGGGTCGTCGCCAAATGAACCGCCTTCTCGGTGGCCGGGTCGTGTTCGTGAGCACGCCCTCCAACGGTCTTGAGAGTGAGGACCGAACCTTCGAGCTCTTGAAACCGCGGAGAAGAGGACGTTGTTCTCCTGCTCGGCATCGCGGCGATGCTCATGGACGGAAACGGCCAACCCTCCAGAGCGTGACTCTCGGCTTGAGAAAGCCGGTCTTGTCGTGCTGGGCGTACGGCGTCGGGAGGCCTGATGCGGCCGGAGGACGCGTGGAGGCTTGTGATTTCAACCGGGGTCGAGCCCCCTGCGGCCGTGGACGAGGAAAGCGAGGATCACCTCGGGGAGGTCAACCGGCAGTGGGAGAACGTCGCGCGCCGGACCGGGTGATCGACCGTGACGGGACCTTCCTGCCGTCTCCCTCCGGGGCGGGGCGTCTGGATCAGCCAGGTGACGTCCGGCTGGCCCAGGAGCTAGCGCTTGATCCTGGAGAGCCGAAGTTCGTCACGATGTCGAACCCCGGAAACGCCGTCAGCGGTGTCACGGCCGAAGAGCACAGTACGTGGATAAGAGGCCTGGACCACCTGACGGACCAGAAGGACAAGTCTGACCGTTCTTCCGTCCTTCATGGCCGGCCTGATCCGTGTGCCCAGGCCAAGAGGCAGGACTGCGCATGCCGATCGAACAGTCCCGTTCTGAGGGGCAGAACCCGGCTGGACGACGCCCCTCGAAGATGAACGGAGTCAGGCGACCTTTGCGGCAGGGGCGGTGAAGGTGTTGCAGGCGTCGGGGGAGTCGGCGGCGAAGCCTCGGCGGATCCAGTAGGCGATGTTGGCGTGTTTGCCGTGGGTGGCGTTGCCGATGGCGACCTTGATCATGTAGTTCAGGTCCCTCTTGCGGCGGCCGAGGGACATCCAGACGCTTCCGATGAAGGCACCGCCGAAGCACTCGGCCTGGAGCTCCATTCTGCGGGTCGCGTCGAGTTCCGCCGCCTTGTTCCTGTACTTGCGGTTGAGATACGACGTCATGATCCCGGTGAGCTGCTGCACGTGGTGGCCGTACTCGTGGGCGATCGTCGCGAACAGGAGCAGCTCTGTCTGCTTGGAGAGGATGTCCCGGTCGAGCCGGAAGGTGATCCTCTGGTTGTTCGGGCAGTAGACGGCCTGGGCGGTCTTGGGGTATTTGCCGCAGCCGGTCTGCAGGTCCGTCCGGGTGGTCGTGACGAGCTTGGGCCTGGAGAACGAGAAATTCGCCTCGGTCAGATGGTCTCCCCAGCCGGTGTTCAGGCAGTCGAGCAGGAACTCCAGATCGACCCGGGCCGCGTCGAGGTCGTCGGGCTGGGTCGGCTGCTCGTCGCACGACTTGATCCTGAACCGCCCGCTGTCGTAGATCGGGTTGCTCTTCGTGGGGTCCTTGCTCACGGACGCCTGCGCGAAGGGGGCCGCGCCGGCCGTACCGGCGAACAGCAGGCTCGCCAGCACACCGGAAACAAGGGAGATGGCGGGGATACGCATGATCCCGAACCTTAATGGAGGTAAAGAGGGGGGTAAAGCGAAATGCCCCTGGTGGGTATGGTCAACGAAACGGGGGATATCGGATGTTAAGCCTGATAGGCGGACCGAGGGCGGTTTAAAGATGACCGAAATCTGAGATAAGAGGCATCCGAAGAGATAATACGAAAAATCCGGAAAAAGACGGAAGAGGTCAGGAGACCGTGCTCGCGGAGGCGGACCAGGTGTTGCACGCCGACGGGGAACCCACCTCGAAGCCGCGCTGCATCCAGTAGGCCTGGCTGCGGCCCTTCCCGTGGTCGTTCCTGATCCAGTTCTTGTGGCCGTTGGCCGTGACCCACTCGATGATCGAGTCCCAGTCGGCCTGCTCGACGGACAGGTCGGCGGAGACCTGGCGGAGGAAGGCCGAGCCCAGGCAGTCGGCCTGCAGTTCGAGGCGGCGGGAGAAGGCGAGCTTGGTCGAGAGCCTGGCGTTCCAGACGCTCCTGCCGTAGTAGTCCATGACGCCCATGAGCTTCTGCACGTGGTGGCCGTACTCGTGGGCCATGAACTGGGCGTGGTTGATCGGGTAGGGGTTGCTCAGCGCCTCGCGGAGCACACCGATGTAGATCGTGCGGTTGGTCGAGCAGTAGAACCCCGCGGCCTTGGCCGGCCACCGCCCGCACGGGCTGGTCACCTTGGTAGTGGTGGTGAAGCGCAGGGCCGGGCGGGAGAAGGGCAGGCCGGCGGCGGTGAGCCGCGCCCTCCACACCCGGTCGAGACAGCGGGTGATGCGGGTCATGAACGTCCGGTACGAGGAGGCGCTTCCCTCGCGGATTCCTCCCGCCAGGCACCGTGAGGACGAGGAGACGCCACGCACCCGGTAGAGGGGGCTGGTCGTTGCGGCGGCGCGTCCGGTGGGCGCCTCCCGCTGCGCGCCCCCGGAGAGCCGGGAGGGCTGGGGGGACGGCTTGGCCGCCGGTGAGTCGGCCGCGGGGGTGCTGAGGTTCGTGGTGGCCGAGGCGGCCGTGGCGGGCTTGGCGCCACCGAGGGGGCCGGTGAAGGGACCGATGGGAGCGCACGCACTCACGGCGCCGACGACCACGAGCAGGAGAGATGCCGTGATCGCGGTGGTGAGTGATGGTTGTTGCCCGGAGGGGGAAGTGCGCATGGTGAGGCAAAGGGTATTGCAAGTGTGGATAAAGTGTGCAGAATCGCCGTCCCCGGGGGAGGTGTCCGTCATGCGAACTAGACTCGGCTCTGACGCTGACCGACAGAGGGGATGATTCCGTGAGCGAGCGGACCGGACGGCCTGGCAGTCTGCTGGATTCGGTCAAGGGACCACGGGACCTGAAGGCGCTGGGGGCGGACGAGTTGCCCCGGCTCGCCGCGGAGATCCGGGATCTGCTGATCAGTTCGACGGCGCGTGGCGGCGGTCACCTGGGCCCCAACCTCGGTGTGGTCGAGCTGACGATCGCGCTGCACCGGGTCTTCGACTCCCCGCGCGACCGCATCCTGTGGGACACCGGCCACCAGGCCTACGTCCACAAGATGCTCACGGGCAGGGCGGCGGACTTCGACCGGCTCCGGCAGGAGGGCGGCCTGTCCGGCTACCCCAGCCAGGCCGAGTCCGAGCACGACGTCATCGAGAACTCGCACGCCTCGACCGCGCTGTCCTACGCCGACGGCCTGGCCAAGGCCCACCGGCTGCGCCGCGAGAACGACCGCACGGTCGTCGCGGTGATCGGCGATGGAGCGCTCACCGGCGGCATGGCCTGGGAGGCGCTCAACAACATCGCGGCCCACAAGGACCTGCCGCTGATCATCGTGGTCAACGACAACGGCCGCTCCTACTCGCCGACCATCGGCGGTCTCGCCTCGCACCTGGCCTCGCTGCGCGCCACCCAGCGCTACGAGGACATGCTGGAGTTCGTCAAGGACAACCTGGCGAAGGTTCCCGTGGTCGGCTCCCCGGTCTACGACGCGCTGCACGGCGTGAAGAAGGGCATCAAGGACGTCCTGGCCCCGCAGGTGATGTTCGAGGACCTCGGCCTGAAGTACATCGGCCTGGTCGACGGCCACGACGAGCAGGCCGTCGAGGCCGCGCTGCGCAAGGCACGCGACTTCCGCCGCCCGGTCATCGTGCACGTCCTGACCAAGAAGGGCTTCGGCTACTCCTTCGCGGAGAACCACGACGAGGACCGCTTCCACTCGCCCAGCGCCTTCGACCCGCTGACCGGCGAGGAGAAGCCCAAGCCGCACGGCTGGACCAACGTCTTCAGCGAGGAGATCGTACGGCTGGCCGCAGAACGCCAGGACATCGTGGCCATCACCGCCGCGATGCTCGGTCCGGTCGGCCTGATCCCGTTCTCCGAGGCCTACCCCGAGCGTCTCTACGACGTCGGCATCGCCGAGCAGCACGCGCTGACCAGCGCGGCGGGCCTGGCCCTCGGCGGGCTGCACCCGGTCGTCGCGCTCTACTCGACCTTCCTCAACCGGGCCTTCGACCAGCTGCTCATGGACGTCGCCCTGCACCGCCTGCCGGTCACCGTCGTGCTCGACAGGGCGGGTGTGACCGGTGACGACGGTGCCAGCCACAACGGCATGTGGGACCTGTCGATCCTGCAGGTCGTCCCCGGCCTGTCGATCGCCGTGCCGCGTGACGAGCCGCGCCTGCGCGAGCTGCTGGCCGAGGCGGTCGCGATCGAGGACGGCCCGAGCGTGGTCCGCTACCCCAAGGGGCCGGTGTCCACGGAGATCGAGGCGGTCGGACGGCTCGGCGAGATGGACGTGCTGCGCCAGGGGCGGCAGGGCGGCGACTCCGACGTGCTGCTGGTCTGCGTCGGCCCGATGGCCGAGCTGTGCGTCGAGGCGGCCGCGCTGCTCGACGCCCAGGGCATCTCGGCGACCGTGGTCGACCCGCGCTGGGTCAAGCCTCTCGACGAGGAGGCCCTGGTCAAGGCCGCCTGCGCGCACAAGCTGGTCGTGGTCGTCGAGGACAACGGCCGGGTCGGCGGCGTCGGCGACGCGGTGGCCAGGGTGCTGCGCGACGCCGACGTGGACGTCCCGGTCCGCACCCACGGCATCCCGCAGCGCTTCCTCGACCACGCGAAGCGGGCGAAGATCCTCGGCGACGTCGGGCTGACCGCGCAGGACATCGCCCGCCAGATCACCGAGGCGGTCGCGCGGCGCTCTCCGGCTCTGGAGAACCAGCCGGCCCGCTGACCGCCGTCGCCTCGGCGGCCGGTGAGACGGCCGCCCTGGCGGCGCGGCTGCGCCGTACGATCACGAACAGGCCGACGGCCAGTACGGCGGCGCAGGCGGCGATCGGCACCAGCAGGTGCTGGTGCTCACGGGCGAAGGTGCCCGCCATGGAGCCGAGCGTCAGATAGGTCGTCACCCACAGGGCGCTGCCGGGAACCGCCCAGCGGATGAACCTCCTGTACGGCACGCCGAGGCTCCCCGCCAGGACCGGGGTCAGCCCGTTGACCAGCGGCAGGAAGTAGGAGGCGGCCAGGGCGGGGCCGCCTCCCTCACTCATGGCCACCCGCTCGGCCCTGCTCCAGCGGCGTTCGCCGATCCACCGGCCCGCTCTGCTGTGACGCACGCGCGAGCCGTACCGGCGGCCGATCAGCCAGCCGCCGGTCGAGCCGAGGAAACAGCCCACGACCCCGGCCAGCGCCGCGACCGCGATCTCGGCGGGGCCGGTCAGCGCGGTTCCCGCCACGACGATCGCGGCGTCCCCGGGGACCACGGTCCCGATCAGCAGGGAACCGTCCAGCGTGAGCAGCGCCAGCAGCACCGCGCCGACCAGGAATGGGTCCAGCTGGCCCAGCGTGTCCAAGAGCATGACCCCATGCTTCCTCTGGACGGGCAGGCGGACATCGGGATTTTCCCCTAAAGAACCCCGAGTATCACCGTTCAGCGACTGATCGGTTGGGCATGACTTGCTCCATAAAGGTGGGCGACTGTGGATGGTCAAGGAGGACCCCATGGGTGCGCAACGTGCCAGAGGAGTATTACGCGTAAAGTCGGTCGAGCAGTCGATCAGGGACACCGAGGCCCCCGAGCACCGGCTTCGCAAGGATCTCTCCGCGCTCGACCTGACGGTCTTCGGGATCGGCGTCATCGTCGGCACCGGAATCTTCGTGCTCACCGGGCGGGTCGCCAGAGACCTGGCGGGACCCGCGGTCGCGTTGTCGTTCGTGGTGGCCGGAGTCGTCTGCGCGCTGGCCGCGCTCTGCTACGCGGAGTTCGCCTCGACCGTGCCCGTCGCCGGTTCGGCCTACACCTTCTCCTTCGCCACACTCGGCGAGTTCCCCGCCTGGATCATCGGGTGGGACCTGACGCTGGAGATGGCCCTGGCGGCCGCGGTCGTCGCGGTCGGCTGGTCGGGCTACCTGACGTCGTTGCTGAGCTCCTACGGGATACATCTGCCCGATGCGATCGCGGGGGAGGGGGCGGCCTTCAACCTGCCGGCCGCGTTGATCGTGCTGATCCTCACCGCGGTCCTGGTCGCCGGGGTCAAGCTGTCGTCCCGGGTGAATCTGATCATCGTCGCGATCAAGGTCGCCGTGGTGCTGCTGGTCATCGTCGCGGGGCTGTTCTTCCTCAACGCGGAGAACTACACGCCGTTCGTCCCGCCGGCGCAGCAGACGCCCGCGGTCGAGGGCCTGGCCGCGCCGCTGATCCAGGTGTTGTTCGGGGTCACACCGGTCGCCTTCGGCGTCTTCGGCATCTTCGGCGCGGCGGCGATCGTGTTCTTCGCCTACATCGGCTTCGACATCGTCGCGACCGCCGCGGAGGAGACCCGCCGCCCGCAGCGCGACCTGCCGATCGGCATCATCGCCTCACTGGCCATCTGCACGGTCCTGTACGTCGCGGTCTCCCTGGTCGTCGTCGGCATGCAGCCGTACTCCAGGCTCAGTGAGGCCGCGCCGCTCGCGGACGCCTTCAAGGCCGTCGGCCAGACCTGGGCGGCCACGCTCATCAGCGTCGGCGCGCTGGCCGGTCTCACCACCGTCGTGATGATCCTCATGCTCGGCCAGTCGCGGGTGCTGTTCGCGATGTCCCGCGACAACCTGCTGCCGCGGAGCCTGGCCAGGGTCCACCCCAGGTTCGGCACCCCGGCCAGGATCACGATCATCATGGGCGTCGTCGTGGCCGTGCTGGCGGGGCTGGTCCCGCTGTCCACGATCGCCGAGCTGGTCAACATCGGCACGCTCTTCGCGTTCGTGGTCGTCTCGATCGCGGTGGTCATCCTGCGCCGGACCCGTCCGGATCTGCCGCGTTCGTTCCGTACGCCGCTGGTGCCGTTGGTGCCGATCCTGTCGGTGCTGGCCTGCCTCTACCTGATGCTCAACCTGCCGGTGGAGACCTGGCTCAGGTTCGTGGTGTGGATGATCATCGGAGTCGTCATCTACGCCCTGTACGGCTACCGCCACAGCCGCGTCGCCCATTCGGCCGAGACCGGCTCGTAGCAGGTCAGAAGGAGAACACCGGGCCGGTGAGGGCCGTCATCTCACACCGGTTGTCATAGGTGTGCTCGAACCGCACCGGTCTGCCCTCCCATGTCCCCGAGGCGCTCACGGCGTGCGCCACGTGCTTCCGGCCGCAGATCCTGTCGACGTCGTAGGTCATCCTCGCCAGGTCGCCCCCGAACCTCCCGAGCATGCCGCAGGCGGTGGTGAAGGAGGGGCGGGACTCGGCCCGGCCACAGCGCAGCAGGACGCTCCTGGCGGGACCGCCGCCGACCGACAGGCTCAGCACGACCGCCGAGGCGGGGAGCGTCCCGGAGACCGCGCCGGAGAGCGCGGACGGCGCGGCCGCGGCGGCGAACGTCAGGACGGCGGACACGATCTTGACGGTTCTCATGCCATCCGTTGTTCCCGGTCACTCCCGCCCCCGGGCAAAGATCGCGACCGGATCGTCCCAAGGATCACCCGGCGGTGGCCGCCCCCGTGCGGGGCGGCCACCGTAGGCGTCACGCCGGGACGGAGGCGACGCCGGGAGGAAGGAAACGGGGCTCGGCGACGCCCGTACGGTCGAGATAAGGGGTGACGCCACCCAGGTGGAACGGCCAGCCCGCGCCGAGGATCATGCACAGGTCGATGTCCTGGGCCGCGGCGACCACGCCCTCGTCGAGCATGAGACGGATCTCCTCGGCCAGCGCGCGCAGGGCGCGAAGCCGTACCTCCTGCGCGGTCGAGGGGGAGGACCCGCCGGAGAAGAGGGCCGTGGCCTGCGGGTCCAGCGACAGGTCGGGGGCGTAGACCCCCGGCCTGCCCTCGGCCACCAGCCGGGCGAGGTTCTCCGAGACTCCGTAGCGGGACGGGAAGGCGGCGTGCAGGGTCTCGGCGACGTGCAGCGCGACGGCGGGACCGACGAGCTGGAGCAGCGTGAACGGGGTCATCGGCAGGCCGAGCCCGTCGAGCGCGTGGTCGGCGACCTCAAGCGGGGTGCCCTCGTCGACGGCGGCGATGACCTCGCCCATGAACCGGGTGAGCAGCCGGTTGACCACGAAGGCGGGCGCGTCCTTGACCAGCACCGACGACTTCTTCAGCGTCCTGCCGACGGTGAAGGCCGTGGCCAGGGTGGCGTCGTCGGTCTCCGCGGCCCGGACGATCTCCAGCAGCGGCATCATGGCGACCGGGTTGAAGAAGTGGAACCCGACGACCCGCTCCGGGTGCCGCAGGCCCGCGGCCATCTCGGTCACCGACAGGGAGGAGGTGTTGGTCGCCAGCACGCACTCGGCGGAGACGACCTCCTCGACCTCGGCGAACACCTTCCTCTTGACCCCGAGGTCCTCGAAGACCGCCTCGATCACGAAGTCGGCGTCGGTGAAGGCGTCCTTGGTCAGCGAGCCGGTCACCAGGCCCTTGAGCCGGTTGGCCTGGTCGGCGGACAGCCGGCCCTTGCCGAGCAGCTTGTCGATCTCGGCGTGCACGTGGCCGACGCCCCGCTCCAGCCTGTCCTGGTCCAGGTCGGTCAGCACGACCGGAACCTCAAGACGGCGGGCGAACAGCAGCGCCATCTGGGAGGCCATCAGGCCCGCGCCGACGACGCCGACCTTGGTGACCTTGCGGGCCAGCTCCCGGTCCGGGGCCCCGGCAGGCCGCTTGGCCCTGCGCTGCACCAGGTCGAAGGAGTACAGGCCCGCGCGCAGCTCGTCGCCCATGAGGAGGTCGGCCAGGGCCCGGTCCTCGGCGGCGAAACCCTCGTCGCGGGAGGCGGTACGGGCCAGTTCGATCAGGTCGAGGGCGCGGTAGGGGGCGGGGGAGGAGCCACGCAGCTTCATGTCGACCAGGAAGCGGGCGTCGGCGAGGGTCTTGGACCAGTCGCCGGCGGTGTGGTCGGTCCGGGAGACGGTCACTTCGCCGCGCAGCACCCGGGCCGCCCAGCGCAGCGACTCCTCAAGGAAGTCGGCGGGCTCGAACATCGCGTCGGCGACGCCCGCCTCGAAGGCCTCCCGGCCCTTGATCATGCGGTTCTGGGAGAGCGGGTTCTCGATGATCAGCCTGATCGCGGCGGCCGGGCCGACGAGGCGGGCAAGCAGCTGGGTGCCGCCCCAGCCGGGTACCAGGCCGAGGAAGCACTCGGGCAGCGCGACGGCCGTCACGCCGGAGGAGACGGTCCGGTAGGTGCAGTGCAGGGCGATCTCCAGGCCGCCGCCCATGGCCGCGCCGTTGACGAACGCGAACGACGGCACGTCCAGCTCGCCGAGGCGGCGGAACACCCGGTGGCCGAGCTCGCCGATCCGCAGCGCCTGCTCCCGGCCGGTGATCACCGGGAGGCCCTTGAGGTCAGCGCCGACCGCGAAGATGAACGGCTTGCCGACGACGCCGACGGCCGCAAGGTCGTTCCTGGCCGCGACCGCGTCGAGCGCCTCGCCCAGCGACGCGAGCCCCGCCGGGCCGAAGGTAGACGGCTTGGTGTGGTCGAAGCCGTTGTCCAGGGTGATCAGCGCCATGAGGCCGGCGCCGTAAGGCAGCTCGACGTCGTGGACGATCGCCTTCGTGACGACCTCGTCGGGGAACAGTTCTTCGAGGTTGCTTCCGTTGTCGGTCACTTCGTGCCCTCCCAGGCGAGGTTCTCCCAGACGACCGTTCCGCCCATGCCCATGCCGACGCACATCGTGGTCACGCCGTACCGTACGGCGGGGCGCTCACCGAACTGACGGGCCAGCTGCGTCATCAGCCGCACCCCCGAGGAGGCCAGCGGGTGGCCGTAGGCGATGGCGCCGCCGTACGGGTTGACCCTGGGGTCGTCGTCGGCGATGCCGAAGTGTTCGAGGAAGGCCAGAACCTGCACGGCGAAGGCCTCGTTGATCTCGAACAGGCCGATGTCGGAGACCGAGAGCCCGGCCAGGCGCAGCGCCCGCTCCGTCGAGGGGATGGGGCCGATCCCCATGACCTCCGGATCGACACCGGCGAAGGCGTAGGAGACCAGGCGCATCCTGGCCGTCAGGCCCAGCTCCTCGGCGATGTCGGCGGCGGCCACGATGCAGCCGGTCGCTCCGTCGTTGACGCCGGAGGCGTTGCCCGCGGTGACCCGGCCGTGCGGGCGGAAGGGGGTCTTGAGCGGGGCCAGCCCGTCGAGGGTGGTACCGGGGCGGGGAGCCTCGTCGGCGGTGGCCAGCCCCCAGCCCCGTTCTGCCGAGCGGGTCGCCACGGGGACGAGGTCGGGCTGGATGCGGCCGTCGGCGTAGGCCTTGGCGGCCTTCTCCTGGGAGGCGACGGCGAAGGCGTCCGCGCGTTCCTTGGTGATCGACGGGTAACGGTCGTGCAGGTTCTCCGCGGTCATGCCCATGACCAGGGCCGAGCCGTCCACGAGCCGCTCGGCGAGGAAGCGGGGGTTGGGGTCGACGCCCTCGCCCATCGGGTGGCGGCCCATGTGCTCGACGCCCCCGGCGATGGCCACGTCGTAGGCGCCGAAGGCGATGCCCCCGGCGACCGAGGTCACCGCGGTCATGGCGCCCGCGCACATCCGGTCGATCGCGTAACCGGGCACCGTCTTGGGCAGCCCGGCCAGAACGGCGGCCGAACGACCGATGGTCAGGCCCTGGTCGCCGATCTGCGTGGTGGCCGCGATCGCCACCTCGTCGACGCGCTCGGGCGGCAGGTTGGGGTTGCGCCGCATCAGTTCGCGGATGACACGGATCACCAGGTCGTCTGCGCGTGTCTCGGCGTACAGACCCTTGGGGCCCGCCTTGCCGAAGGGCGTGCGCACACCGTCGACGAATACGACGTCACGAGACGAAGGCACGGGTTCGCTCCTCGTTGCTGGGTGGCTACCCGTCCATGCTACTCGTCGGTAACAACCCCTGGCACGACCGGGCGCGCCACGTCCCTGTCGCGGCGGACATCGAGCGGATGCTGATATATCGGGTTTCAAATTGAGATGACGATTGAGGGTATTTCTCGGAAATATCGATTAACCGGGAATTCGCTCCCTGTTTGGGGTGATAAAAGGCATCCGTCCGACGACCTTTTCGGGTGTTGCCGCAGGTAGAGGTTCCTTTTTGGATGGTTGGCGGCATTATCCGCCTAATCGATATCCATATCATCGTCAAACACTGATATTTGTGTGGTTATTCTCGCTTGAGAAGTTCCGTCTGTTCCCGCCTCGTGAAGCCCAGACCTCCCACTGGCCGGGGCGGGAGACAGAAGGGGCCACTCGTGAGACGAGTCGTCACCGCGGCTCTCGCCGCCCTCACCGCCGTTCTCCTCACCTCCACCCTCACCACCGGTACGGCATGGGCCGTCCCGCCCGGCATCCCCTCGCCGTCCACCGCCGCCGCCAGGCTCGACACGCTCACCGTGGAGAGCGAGTCGCACCAGGACACCTACAGCCGCACCCTCTTCCCGCACTGGATCACCATCAGCGGCACGTGCAACACCAGAGAGACCGTGCTCAAGCGGGACGGCTCCGGCGTGGTCGTCAACTCCAGCTGCGCGGCGGTCTCGGGAAGCTGGTACTCCCCCTACGACGGCGCCACCTGGACCGCCGCGAGTGACATCGACATCGACCACATGGTTCCGCTCGCCGAGGCGTGGCGGTCGGGGGCCTGGGCGTGGACCACCGCCCAGCGGCAGGCCTTCGCCAACGACCTGGACGGTCCCCAGCTGTGGGCGGTCACCGACAACGTCAACCAGCAGAAGAGCGACCATGACCCCTCGACCTGGCAGCCCTCCCTGCCCGGCTTCCGCTGCACCTACGCCTCGGCCTGGATCCAGGTCAAGTGGGCCTACGACCTGACCCTGCAGAGCTCGGAGAAGGCCGCCCTGCAGGACATGCTCTCCTCCTGCTGACCCTCTCCGGGTACGGCCGCCGCCCCACGACGGGCGACGGCCGTACCGAGGGAGACGGTGAGATCGGGCGTTTCCGGAGTGCCGTTTCACTTTCGCCGGAAAAGCGGGCCTTGCTACCGTCCACCGCTTCGACAACCCTGTGAACAGATGCCCGTTCCAGGTGCCGTGACAGCGAGGAACGCACGCGTGAAGTACATGCTGATGATCTACAACAATCCCGAAACCTGGGAAGTCCTGTCGAACGCGGAACAGGACGGCCTGATGGACGAGGCCAGGAAACTGGCGGCGGAACTGACCGCCTCGGGGGAGTGGGCCGGCGGGGACGCCCTGGCCGACAGGTCACGGGGCAGGACCGTCCGGGTGCGGGACGGGGGCCCGATGATCACCGACGGGCCGTTCATCGAGGCGAAGGAACACCTGGCGGGTTACTGCGTGATCGACTGCGCCACCGAGGAACGCGCCCTGGAGATCGCCGCCCGCTGGCCCGACGCGAGGATCTGCGCGGTGGAGATCCGGCCGATCGAACCCCCGAAATGACGGCGCCCCTCGGGCCGTGACGGCCTCAGCCGAAAACGGCCCCGAGGGGCACAGCCGTGCGAACGGCCTGGATCAGGCCTCGCCCTTGGTCTCAAGGCGGAGCAGCGCCTTGGCCATCGGGTGGGCGGTCAGCCCGATCTGCCACTCCCGCGCGCCCAGCTCGCGCAGCCGGGCCGCGACGGTCTCGTCGTCGATGACGGCCGGTGGCTCCCAGGTCAGGCGGCGGACGGCGTCTGGCTGGACGAGGTTCTCCGTCGGCATGTGGTGCTCGTCGGCGAGCGCGGCCACCACGGTCCGCGCGGCGGCCAGGCGTCGCGCGGCGGCCGGGTCACGGTCCATCCACCGGTTGGCGGGCGGCGGTCCGTCACCCGGCGCGCTCGGCTGCGGGAGCTGAGCCTCGGGCAGCGCGCGCGCCCTGCCGATCGCGGCCAGCCAGTCACGCAGGTGCCTGCGGGCGCTACGGCCGGTGAACGGGGGGATCTCGGTGAGCGCCTTGGTGGTGCGGGGCTGTTCCAGGGCCGCGGTGACGATCGCCGCGTCGGGCAGGACCCGGCCGGGTGCGAGGTCGGAGTCCCTGGCCAGCCGGTCGCGGAGCGTCCACAGCTCCCTGACCACGGCGAGCCCGCGCAGCGAGCGGACCTTGTGGATGCCCGAGGTGCGCCGCCACGGGTCGGAGCGGGGCGCGGGGGACTTGTGCGCCAGCACCGCGGAGAACTCCTCCTGGGCCCAGGACAGCTTCCCGCTGGCGTCGAGTTCCTGGTAGAGGACGTCACGCAACTCGACCAGGACCTCGACGTCGAGCGCCGCGTAACGCAGCCAGTCCTCGGGCAGCGGCCGGGTCGACCAGTCGGCGGCCGAGTGACCCTTCTCCAGCCTCAGGCCGAGGACGTTCTCCACCATCATCCCCAGGCCGACCCGTTCGTAGCCGAGCAGCCGCCCGGCCAGCTCGGTGTCGAACAGCTCCCGGGGATGGAAGTTCAGCTCGGCCAGGCACGGCAGGTCCTGGGAGGCGGCGTGCAGCACGATCTCGGCGTCGGCGAGCGCCTCGTCGAGCCCGGACAGGTCGGGGCAGTGGGTCGGATCGATCAGCGCGCTGCCCGCACCGGCGCGGCGCAGCTGTACCAGATACGCACGTCCGCTGTAGCGGTATCCCGAGGCGCGTTCGGCGTCGACGGCGACCGGCCCGGTGCCCTCGGCGAAGGCGCGCACGACACGTGCGAGGTCGGCTTCGTCCTCGATGACGGGTGGGATTCCCTCTCGCGGCTCCAGCAGCGGAACGATGGTTGTCTCGTCGGTCACGTTCGGAAGGACTCCGGATCTTCGCGACGGCGTGGCGGCAGGCTCGCCACGTCGGGTGGCAGGGGTGGTATACCGGCCGCCAGGCACATCAGATCGCACCAGGCGGCGACATGGCCGGAGAGGTCCTCCTCCAGCGGAGACCAGGAGGCGCGCAGCTCCAGTTCCGTGGTCACCGGATCTCCGTCCTTGTTGCCGAAGCCCTCGGAAACCGCCTTGGTGACGGTGCCTCCGGCGGCGGCGTAGGCGACGCCGTGCGCGTCGAGTGACTCAGTGAGCCAGCTCCACGCGACGGGGCCGAGCAACGGATCCTCGGTGATCTCGGGCTCCATGTCGGCCCGGACGTAGGCGACCAGCCGGAACTGGCCGTCCCAGCCGCGCTGGCCGTCCGGGTCGAAGAGCATGATGAGACGGCCGACCGCGAGTTCGTCGTCGTCGCGGTAGACCGACGCGCCGATGGCGGCCGAGTAGGGGGCGAGGCGCTGTGGCGCCGGGATGTCCTCCAGCTCGATCTCCGGTCTGACCTCGGTGGGGCGCATGCTGGCTGCCGCGCGCGTGAAGGCGGCGGGAGCGGGCGGCGCGTCACCGGCGGTCATACCGGAAGCGTAGGTCGGAACTGAACGCATGGGGACCACTGGGGTGTGTGTAGGAGCCATCGGGACCGATCAAGCCACTGCCGCCGCCCGGTGGGGGGCGGGCACGTCCGCGTAGTGGGGGAAGGCATGGGGGGGCTGCCCGGACACCCGCTCGTCGGCACAGGAAGCGCAGTGCTCACCGCGGTGCTCAGGTGAACTCCACATCGTGGACATCGCACAGGCCTTTCGTCGGGTCGTGGTCCGACGTTGGCACGTCGCGCCGACATTTCCGCGCAACGTGCTCGGCGTGTCCCGAAAGTGGTGCCGGAATGATGCCGCGCGGTGACTTGGCGAACATTTGGCTCAGCCGAGGGCTGGGCCAGGTTCGTCAATGGGAGGAACTGTACCCGGAAACATGATCGCTTCGCGCGGCCCGGAGCCTCCCGGGGCGCTCCGCTCCAGGATTCCAGCCGGTGGGGTGGCGGACGAAGCGCTCGAAACGGGTAGAACCCTATCGTCATCATGACTTGAAGCTGTCTGGGTGTTGTTAGGTGTGATCTCATTTAATAACCGGTGATTTCATACCCAGAACGACGCTCAGCAGCCGTGAAGAACGGACCGCGTCACCGGCATGGCACCCTGGTGGGGTGACTCCCGAGCTCGCCGACTCTCCGTTCCTGCGCGCATGCCGCCGCCAGCCCGTCTCCCGCACTCCCGTGTGGTTCATGCGGCAGGCCGGTCGTTCGCTGCCCGAGTACCGGGCGGTGCGCGGTGAGGTGCCCATGCTCACCGCCTGCGCGACCCCGGATCTGATCGTGGAGATCACCATGCAACCCGTGCGCCGCTACGGCGTCGACGCGGCGATCTTCTTCAGTGACATCGTGGTGCCGCTCAGGGCGATCGGGATCGACCTCGACATCAAGCCCGGCGTCGGCCCGGTCGTCGCGGAGCCGATCAGGGACGCCGCGGGGATCGGCAGGCTCCGCCCGCTCGAACCCGGAGACGTCTCCTACGTCACCGAGGCCGTCGGCGCCCTGACCGCCGAGCTGGGCTCGACCCCCCTCATCGGCTTCGCGGGCGCGCCGTTCACCCTGGCCTCGTACCTCATCGAGGGCGGCCCCTCCAAGAACCACGACCACACCAAGGCCATGATGTACGGCAGGCCCGACCTGTGGCACGCCCTGATGGAGCGGCTGACCGGCATCACCGTCGGCTTCCTGCGCGTCCAGGCGGACGCCGGGGCCTCGGCCGTACAGCTCTTCGACTCCTGGGTCGGCGCCGTGGCGCCCGACGACTACCGCGAGTTCGTCATGCCCTACACCACCCGGATCTTCGAGGAACTGGCCGACCTGGACATCCCGCGCATCCACTTCGGCGTCGGCACCGGCGAGTTGCTCGGGCTGCTCGGCGAGGCCGGGGCGGACGTGGTCGGCGTCGACTGGCGGGTCCCGCTCGACGAGGCCGCCAGGCGCGTCGGGCCGGGCAGGGCGCTGCAGGGCAACCTCGACCCGGCGATCCTGCTGGCCCCGTGGGAGGTCGTCGAACGCAGGGCCGCCGACATCCTGGCGCGCGGAGCCAAGGCCGAGGGGCACGTCTTCAACCTCGGCCACGGCGTGCTGCCCTCGACCGATCCCGACCAGCTCGCCCGCCTGACGGACTTCGTCCACGAGGCCTCGACCCGCTGAGGCCGTCAGGTCTCCTCGGTCTCAGCCGGCCCGGAGACCCTGGCGGTCTCGGCGGGCTCGACCGGCTCCCGATCCGGTGCGGCGGGCGCGGACCCGCCCCTGAACAGACGCCGCAGGAGGACCACGGCCAGCCCGACCAGGCCCAGTACGGCCAGCCAGGGCAGCAGCGCGCCCAGCACGACGAGGCCGATCCCGACGGCCGAGACGAGGGACCGCCAGCCGGAGCGCAGACCGCCGAGGAAACCGGGGGACTCCTCCTCCGGTTCCTCGACGGTGACCTCGGGACCGATCAGGTTCAGCGTCAGCGTCGCCATGCTCGTCTGCGAGGCGAGCGTCTTCTGCCGGGCCTGGAGGGATTCGAGGTCGGCCTCGCGCGCCGAGACCTCCCGCTCGACGTCCAGCACCTCACCGATCGTCTTGGCCTTCTTCATGAGGGAGCGCAGCGAGTCGAGCGCGGCCTGCGACGACCGCAGCCGGCTCTCCACGTCGGCGACCTGCTCGGTGACGTCCTCGGTGTTCTGCTGCAGGGACTCCCGTCTGCCCAGCTCCCCGCCCAGGCGCTGCAGTACCCCCGGGTAGGCCGAGGGCGGGACCTTGAAGGTCAGGCTGGTCGAGGCGCGGTCACCGTAGCCGGTGTCCGACTTCTCCGTGGACAGGTAGCCGCCCGCCGTGGTGACGATCCGCCGCGCCGTGTCGGCCGCGGCGACGACGTCCTTGGCGCGGACGGTCAGCTCGGCCGTGTAGATGATCGCCCGATCCTGCGCGACCAGCTTCACCTGTTCGTCCCGCTTGGGTGCGGCCTCTTTCCCCGGCCGGGGGGACGACTCGGCCATCGCCGGTGCGGCCTGGTTCTCGGCGGAGCCACCCGAGTCCGGGATCGATCGCATGCTCTGTCCGGCGCAGGAGGACAGGGACAGCGCGATGGCCGTCACGCACACGCCGTACGCGAGTTTTCTCATGCCCCTGGAGACGGCCCCGGCGGCGGCGTGGTTTTGCCGGGGGGATCACGATGGCATCACGTTCCGGTACGGCCCGCCACGGGACGGGGGGAGACACGCGGGCGGCCATGGCGGGAGGTACGGTCAGGAGTCATGGAAGGCAACCGGTGCCATGTGGTGGTCGTCGGCGGGGGGATCGCGGGTCTGGCGGCCGCGTGGTACCTCAGGCAGGGCGGTGAGGGCGTCCGGGTGACCGTGCTCGACGGCGCCCGGCGGATCGGCGGCAAGCTGTTCGCCTCCGAGGTCGCGGGTGTCCAGGTGGACGCCGGGGCGGAGGCCATGCTCGCGCGGCGCCCCGAGGGCAGGGCACTGGCCGAGGACGTCGGCCTCGGCGGGGAGCTACGCGACCCCGCGACGACCCAGGCGGCCATCCTCAGCAGGGGCGCGCTGCGCGCCATGCCCGCGGGGCAGGTCATGGGCGTCCCCTCGGACCTGGCCGCGCTGGTCAGGTCGGGGGTGCTGAGCCCCGCCGGTCTCGCGCGTGTCCCACTGGATCGCGTCCTGCCCGCCACCCTCGTCACGACCGACGTCTCCGTCGCCTCCTACGTCAGGGCCAGGATGGGCGAGGAGGTCGTCGAGCGGCTGGTCGAGCCGATGCTCGGCGGCGTCTACGCGGGCCGGGCCGAGCGCCTGTCGCTTGAGGCGACGATGCCCGGGATCGCCGCGGCGGCCAGGTCGGAGCGGTCACTGCTCACCGCCGCCCGCGAGATCGTCACCGGGGCGCGGAAGGAAGGGCCGGTCTTCACCACGCTGCACCGGGGCATGGGCTCCCTGCCCGCGGCCGTCGCCGAGGCCTCCGGCGCGGAGATCAGGACCGGTGTCACGGTCAGGGAGCTGCGCCGTACCGAGAGCGGCTGGCGTCTCGTCGCGGGGCCGGTGCCCGAGCCCGAGGTGATCGAGGCGGACGCCGTGGTCGTCGCGGTGCCCGCTCCGGCGGCCGGTCGCCTGCTCGCGGCCGAGGTGCCCGGGGCCGCGGCCGAGCTGGCCAGGATCGAGTACGCCAGCATGGCCGTCGTCACGCTCGCCTACCCCAGGGCGGCCTTCCCCGTACCGCCGACCGGCAGCGGTTACCTGGTCCCGCCCGTCGAGCGGCGCGCGGTCAAGGCCGCCACGTTCAGCTCGGTCAAGTGGCCGCACCTGGCCGAGGCAGACCCCGATCTGGTCATGCTGCGCTGCTCCGTCGGCCGCCTGGGCGAGGAGGCGCTGCTCCAGCGCGACGACGCCGACCTGGTCGCCCTGGCGGTGGAGGAGATGGCCGAGGTCGCCGGGGCGCGCGGGCTGCCCCGCGACTCCAGGGTGACCCGCTGGGGCGGCTCCCTGCCGCAGTACGACGTCGGCCACCTCGACCGGGTGGCCCGCATCCGCGCGGCCGTCGCCTCGCAGCCCGGCCTGGCCGTGTGCGGCGCCGCCTACGACGGCCTCGGCGTCCCCGCCTGCGTCGCGACCGCCCGTACCGCGGCGGCCCGGATTCTGGACCACCTGGATCCGGCGGGACAATGGCATGGGAAAGCTGATTCGCTGACGAAGGGGTGAGGACGACGGACGGGAACCCGCGGCCGAAGGCACGCGACCTGAACCAGGTGATCCGCTACACCATGTGGTCGGTCTTCCGGCTGCGCGAGCGCTGCCCGGCCAACCGCGAGGGCATGGCCGACGAGGTCGAGGACCTCCTGGCCCAGGTGGCGGAGAAGGACGTGGTCACCCGGGGTCTGTACGACGTCGCCGGGTTCCGCGCGGACGCCGACTTCATGTTCTGGTGGCACGCGCCGTCCGCCGACGACCTGCAGGAGACCTACTCCAGGTTCCGCCGCACCGAGCTGGGGCGGCTGGCCGAGCCCGTCTGGTCGGTCATGGCGCTGCACCGGCCCGCCGAGTTCAACAAGTCGCACATTCCGGCCTTCCTCGCCGAGGAGGAGCCACGCGGATACGTCTGCGTCTACCCGTTCGTCCGCTCCCTGGAGTGGTACCTCCTGGAGGACGCCGAGCGCCGTGCGATGCTGGCCGAGCACGGCAAGATGGCCCGGGAGTACCCCGACGTCAGGGCCAACACCGTCGCCTGTTTCGCGCTGAACGACTACGAGTGGATGCTCGCCTTCGAGGCCGACGAACTGCACCGCATCGTCGACCTCATGCGAACCCTGCGGGGCGCGCGGGCACGGCTGCACACCCGGGAGGAGATCCCCTTCTACACGGGCGTCCGCAAGCCGGCCGGAGAGCTGATCGCCGCGCTGCCGTAGCGGCGCCATGACACCGCCCCCGGGGGAGGCCCGGGGAGAACGACGCCGTCTGTGAGGCCGAGGATGGAAACGGGCGGGAACCGCCGCAGGAGGAGCCGGAGCCGGTCCCGTCTCCCGGGGACGCTCCGGGCGCTGGTCGGGGCGGCCGCGCTGGTCGCGGCGCTGCTGGTGCTCGGCGGCTCGCTGCTGCGGCCGGGCGCGCGCACGCAGGAGCAGGAGATGGGGCGGGCGCTGGTGACCGCCCCCGTGGCGGCGCCCGCCGAGACGGAGGATCCGGCGAAGGACCCTGGGAAGGCCACCGGGAAGGCCGCGGAGAAGGCCACGGCCGACAAGCCGCGTAAGGCGAAGAAGGGGCAGGAGGCCAAGGCCGGGGGGCTGTCCAAGCACACCGACAAGCAGGCGCTGGCCTACTTCGTCGAGCACAAGGCGACCAAGCGTCTGAAGGACATCCGGATCGTCGGCGGCTACCTGCGCATCTACACCGACCTTCCCGACTCCGCGAGCAACTCCAAGCAGGCCCTCAAGCTCTGCGAGACGGGTCGTGACTATCTCGTCGGGGAGGTCGGCGATCCGAACCCGGTGGTCTTCGTCCAGGCGAGGTTCGGCGAGAACGGCAACCCCGTCCTGGCGAACATCATCGGCTCCAAGGACCGTGACTGCCGCCTCACCTACCCCGAGCCGAAGTGACGACGGGTCATCTCACCCGGACCCTGGTCCTGCCGCAGATCCTGCAGCGCTGGGTGATCACCCGGCCAATGGTCTCGACGATCTCCCACCTGTGCCGGAGGTGCACGGTTGCTCCCTGAGCAAGAACACGTTGCGGAGGCGGTAGCGTACTTTGAGTTATGGCGCCGTGCCGTGCCGGGCTCCCGCGCTCCCCATGGGGGATCGCGTCGCGGGGCGCCGGGCGCCGGTTATTCGGCGGGTTCGAGCCGCAGGGACACGGAGTTGATGCAGTAACGGTCGTCGGTCGGGGTGCCGTAGCCCTCGCCGTGGAAGACGTGACCGAGGTGGGAGTCGCAGGTCGCGCACCGGACCTCGACCCGGACCATGCCCAGCGAGCGGTCCTCGATCAGGGTCACCGCCTCCGACTGCGACGGCTCGTAGAAGCTGGGCCAGCCGCAGTGGCTGTCGAACTTGGTGTCCGAGCGGAACAGCTCGGCCCCGCAGGCCCGGCAGCTGTAGACGCCCTCGGTCTTGGTGTCGACGTACTCACCGGTGAAGGGGCGCTCGGTGCCCGCCTGGCGGAGCACGTGGAACTCCTCGGGAGAGAGCTGGACGCGCCATTCGGCGTCGCTCTTGACCACCTTTTCCATCCCTCAAGCCTATGCGCTCCCGGCGGTGTCCCCGGGTGGTTCCCGCCGTACACCCGGGAGGAAAAAATCTTGGAGGCGAAGCATCCATTTATGCCCGTTTTGGCGTCTTTAGAGATGTGGGGGGTATTTCGCCTTCCTGCTGAAGGGTGAGATCGTCCGCCCGGTCGTCCGAGGATCAACAGGACGGCCGAAGAACGCCGCCGGCCGGGTGACGCGCCAGCGCTCGGACCGGAGAGCAGGCGGACGGTCACGTGGTCCGTCCCGTCGAGTACGCGGTCCCGCCGCCGCGGCGGCTCCGGGACGGACCCGCCCCACGGCCCGTCGTGTGGGAGCGGGCCCCTGAGGGCTCACAAGGGGTACGGTCGGACGTATGCCGTCGCCGTACATCGAACTCACTGTCGAAGACAGGGTGATCAAGGTCACCAATCCCGACAAGGTCTACTTCCCCGAGATCGGGGTGACCAAGCGGGAGCTCGTCGAGTACTACGTGAGCGTGGGCGAGGGGGCACTGCGCGCCCTTCGTGACCGTCCCACCCACCTCAGGCGCTACCCGGACGGGGTCGAGGGGGAGGAGATCTACCAGAAGCGGATGCCCGTCAAGCGGCCCGACTGGGTGCGCACGGCCACGGTCCGCTTCCCCAGCGGGCGCACCGCCGACGCGTTGTGCGTGACCGAGGTCGCCTCCCTGGCCTACTGCGCCAACCTGGGCACCATCGACTTCCATCCCTGGCAGGTGCGCTCCGGTGACACCGAGCACCCCGACGAACTGCGCGTCGACGTCGACCCGCAACCGGGAACGGGCTTCGCGCAGGCGCGGCAGGTGGCCTTCACGGTCCGCGACATCCTCCAGGAGCTCGGCGTGACCGGCTTCGCCAAGACCTCGGGCGGCCGGGGCGTCCACGTGGCCGTGCGCATCGAGCCGCGCTGGGACTTCGTCCAGGTGCGCCACGCCGGCATCGCCCTCGCCCGCGAGGTCGAGCGCCGGGTGCCCCACCTGGCCACCACCGCCTGGTGGAAGGAGGAGCGGGGCGAGCGGATCTTCATCGACTACAACCAGAACGCCCGCGACCGGACCCTGGCCGCCGCCTACTCGGTGCGGGCCAGGCCGAACGCCCCGGTCTCGGCCCCGCTCACCTGGGAGGAGCTGGCCGACGCAGACCCGCGCGACTTCGACATCCGCACGGTTCCGGCCCGCTTCGCCAAGCTGGGCGACGTGCACGCCGCGATCGACGACCAGGCCTTCTCGATCGAGCCACTGCTCGAATGGTACGAACGCGACGGCGCGCAGGACCTGCCCTATCCCCCCAACTACCCCAAGATGCCCGGCGAGCCGAAGCGGGTGCAGCCGAGCAAGGCGCGAGACTGATCCACCGGCCCCTCAGCGGGCCAGGATGTCGTCCAGGTCGTAGGAGACGGGCTGTTCGAGCTGCTCGAACGTGCACGACTCCGGGGTCCGGTCGGGGCGCCAGCGGCGGAAGTGGGCGGTGTGCCGGAAACGCGTGCCCTCCATGTGGTCGTAGGCGACCTCGATCACCAGCTCGGGCCGCAGCGGCACGAACGACAGGTCCTTGGTCGCGCTCCACTTGGAGATCGCCCCGGGCAGGGACTCGGCGCTCCACGGGTGACCGTCCTGGCTCACGTACGGCGCCAGCTCCTCGACCAGCTCCGCCCTGCGCTTCATCGGGAAGGAGGCCGCGACGCCGACGTGCCTCAGGGCGCCCTCGGCGTCGTAGAGGCCGAGCAGCAGGGAGCCGACCACCGGCCCCGACTTGTGCTCGCGGTAGCCCGCGACCACGGCGTCCGCCGTGCGCTCGTGCCTGACCTTGAACATCGCCCTCTTGTCCGGCTGGTACGGCAGGCCGCCGGGCTTGGCCACGATGCCGTCGAGCCCGGCGCCCTCGAACGTCTCGAACCACTCGGCCGCCCGCTCCTGCGAGGTGGTCACCGGTGTCAGCCGTATGCTCCGGCCCGCGCCGCCGAAGATCGACTCAAGGCGTGCCCTGCGCTCGGCGAAGGGGACCTCCATGAGGGACTCGTCGCCGAGGGCAAGCAGGTCGAAGGCGACGAACGAGGCGGGCGTCTGCTCGGCCAGTAGTCTCACCCGGGAGGCCGCGGGGTGGATGCGCTGCTGCAGGGCCTCGAAGTCGAGCGCCTGGCCGCCGCGGATGACGATCTCCCCGTCCACCACCACCCGCTCGGGCAGCTCCGCCCGCACCGCCTCCACCAGCTCGGGGAAGTAGCGCGTGAACGGCCGTTCGTTGCGGCTGCCGAGGTAGACCTCGTCGCCGTCGCGGAAGACGACGCACCGGTAGCCGTCCCACTTCGGCTCGTAGAGCATGGTGCCGTCCTGCGGCGGCAGGGACTTGACGGCCTTGGCCAGCATCGGTGCGACCGGGGGCCGCAGCGGCAGGTTCATGTCACTCCTCGTCGTCCGTTCGTCGGGCTAGCCTGACCTTTCTACCGGAGAGGACGGACATACCTGGTGAACAGGAAACCGTCCTCCTCCAGGACGTGGGCCAGGTCCAGCCGGACCGACGCCGGAAGGCCGTTGAGGATGCGCGCCGCGGGGCCGCCGGTCAGCATCGGGCTCACCGTCAGGCACAGCTCGTCGACCAGGTCGGCCTCGGCGAGCTGGGCGTTGACCTTGGGGCCGCCCTCGCACAGCACCCGCCCCAGGCCGCGTGAGGCCAGCTCGGCCAGCGCCGCGGCCAGGTCGATCCGGTCGCCACCGGCCACGATCACCTCGGCCACCTCGGCCGTCTCCGCACGCCGCCGCGCGGGAGCCGCCTCACAGGTGACCACGATCGTCCTGGCGTACGGCTCGGCCTCGGTGAACAGCGGGCTTTCGAGGTCCAGGTCGAGCAGCCGGGTGAGCACGGCCACCGGCGGCGCCGCAGGACGCCCCGCACGCAGGTGACGCCACGACTCCCGGGGCCTGGCGGGGCCGTACCCCTCGGCCCTGACCGTCGTGGCGCCGGCCAGGACGACGTCGGCCTGCCCGCGCAGCACCCCGAAGATCCGCCGGTCGCCACGGCCCGACAATCCGCCGGACAGCCCGTCGAGCCAGGCGGCCCCGTCGGCGCTGGCCACCATGTTGAGCCGGACGCACCGTTCGCGGGGGTAGGCGTAGAGCCGGGCGAGATCGACCTCGTCGGAGGCGGCCGGGTGGATGAGACGCATCCTCCTACCTTGGCACAGGAGACCGTACGGCCCTCCCGCGAGAACGTTCGGTAACGGATTCGACACTTCCGGTGAAATCGGGGCGAGTGGCGTTACATGATGCGGCAAAAGAGACGGGGAGGCAGTGTGGGGCTGGCCGCGATCGTGACGTGGTTGATCACCGCGATGTTCGGCGTCCGCCTGTTGCGGCTGTGGCTGCTCCACGGCGGGCCACGCAGCCAGGCGGCGAAGGTCACCCGCTTCCCCGCCGCGCTGCTCTTCGCCCACCCGATGCTCGCCATGTCGGCCCTGAGCTGCTGGGGCGCCTACCTGGTCACCGACCGCCGGGTGCTGGCCTGGCTGGCGTTCGGGGCGCTCGCGCTGACGGCCCTGCTCGGCTTCACCATGTCCACCCGCTGGCTCGGCGGCGGCCGTCACGCGCGCGGCGCCGGCCAGCGCCCGCCGGTCCTCACGATCCTGCTGCACCTTCTCGCCGGGCTGACCACCTTCGTCCTCATCCTGCTGACCAGGCCCTAGCGAGGCGCCGTCAGGGGCGGCGGCAGCGCAGGATCCTGATCGAGCGGGAGGTCACCGGGACGTGGGCGTCGGCGGGCCAGGGCCCCTCGTGGGCGGCCTCGTCGCCGCCCTCCCGCGCGGTGTCCAGCACGGACAGCCAGCGCGCGCCGTACCTGGCGCCGGGGACGGTGAAGGTCAGGTCCTCGTGGTGGCCGTTGATCAGCAGCAGGAACGAGTCGTCCACGATCGGCTCGCCACGCGGGCCGGGTTCGGTGATGGCCGCGCCGTTCAGGAAGACCGCCAGCGACTTGGCGTAGCCGGTGTGCCAGTCGGCGGCCGACATCTCCTCGCCCGAGGGGGTCAGCCAGACGATGTCGCGGGTGCCGTCCTCGGCCTTGCGGCCGTGGAAGAACCGGCGCCGCCGGAAGACGGGGTGCTCGCGCCGCAGCTCGGACAGTCCCCTGACGAAGTCCAGCAGCTCCTTGTCGGTCCCGGCCGGGGACCAGTCGATCCAGGAGATCTCGTTGTCCTGGCAGTAGGCGTTGTTGTTGCCGCCCTGGCTCCTGCCGAACTCGTCGCCGGCCAGCAACATCGGCACGCCCTGCGAGACGAACAGGGTGGTCAGCAGGTTGCGGCGCTGACGGCGGCGCAGGGAGGTGA
Organism: Streptosporangium sp. NPDC000239; assembly: GCF_040300765.1. NCBI lineage: Bacteria > Bacillati > Actinomycetota > Actinomycetes > Streptosporangiales > Streptosporangiaceae > Streptosporangium > Streptosporangium sp. NPDC000239. Next base: position 27,790 of record NZ_JBEPEI010000005.1, read on the forward strand.
TCTCCGGGTCGTCGACCGGACCCTCGGCGCCGCAGTTCCACGAGCGGTTGTCGTCGGTGCCGTCCCGGTTGTCCTCCCCGTTGGCCTCGTTGTGCTTGCGGTCGTAGGAGACCAGGTCGGTGAGAGGGAACCCGTCGTGGCAGGTGACGAAGTTGATGGAGGCGACGGGACGGCGCCCCGAGGTGGCGTACAGGTCGGCCGAACCGGTCAGCCGCGAGGCCAGCTCAGGCAGCGCCGAGCCGTTGCCGCGCCAGAAGTCGCGCACGCTGTCGCGGTACTTGCCGTTCCACTCGGTCCACAGCGGCGGGAAGTTGCCGACCTGGTAGCCGCCGGGCCCCACGTCCCACGGCTCGGCGATCAGCTTCGCCTGGGAGATGACCGGGTCCTGCTGGATCAGGTCGAAGAAGGCGCTCAGCCGGTCCACGTCGTGCAGCTCACGGGCCAGGGCGGAGGCCAGGTCGAACCGGAAGCCGTCCACGTGCATCTCCAGGACCCAGTAGCGCAGCGAGTCCATGATGAGCTGCAGGGCGTGCGGGGAGCGGACGTTGAGGGAGTTGCCGCAGCCGGTGTAGTCGAGGTAGTAGCGTCGGTCTCCGTCGTGCAGCCGGTAGTAGGCCGCGTTGTCGATGCCCCGGAAACCCAGCGTCGGCCCCATGTGGTCGCCCTCGGCCGTGTGGTTGTAGACCACGTCGAGGATGACCTCGATCCCGGCGTCGTGCAGCGCCCGCACCATCGCCTTGAACTCCAGCACCTGCTCGCCGCGCTGCCCCGAGCTCGAATAGGCGGCGTGCGGGGCCAGGTAGGCGATCGTGTTGTAGCCCCAGTAGTTCGTCAGCCCGCGGGCGACCATCGCGTGCTCGGGCACGAACTGGTGCACCGGCATCAGCTCGACCGCGGTGACGCCCAGGGCCAGCAGGTGGTCGATGACCGCCGGGTGCGCCAGCCCCGCGTAGGTGCCGCGCTGCTCGGGCGGCACCGCGGGGTGGCGCATGGTGAGCCCCCGCACATGCGCCTCGTAGATCACGGTCTGGTGGTACGGCGTGCGCGGCGGCCGGTCGTTCCCCCAGTCGAAGAACGGGTTGACCACCACGTTCTTCGGCATGAAGGGGGCGCTGTCGTCGTCGTTCCTGCTGGCCGGGTCGGTGAAGGGGTAGGAGAACAGCGACTCGTTCCACCTCAGTTCGCCCTCGACCGCCTTGGCGTAGGGGTCAAGCAGCAGCTTGGCGGGGTTGCAGCGGTGGCCGCGCGAGGGGTCGTGGGGGCCGTGCACGCGGTAGCCGTACCGCTGGCCGGGGGCGACACCGGGGAAGTAGCCGTGCCAGACGAAACCATCCACCTCGGGCAGGTCGACGCGCTCCTCACGGCCGTCGTCGTCGAACAGGCACAGCTCGACGCGTTCGGCGACCTCGGAGAACACCGAGAAGCCGGTGCCCGCGCCGTCCCACGTGCCGCCCAGGGGGTAAGGCTCTCCCGGCCAGATCTCGCGCATGCGGCCCTCAATCTCCCTCAGCTAGCCCTCGTGCGCACAGGTGCCGTCGCCCTCCTCACCCTGGTCCGGGGGACACGAAACGAGGGGGCGGGAGCTCACAAGGTGTGCGGACTTTCCTCTGACGGTCTCGGCGGTCTCGGCCGGACGGTGGCCGTGAAAGAGGGACGGCCCGCCCGGCTGAATGGGGGTCGCCTGAGTGTACGCGCCCGGGGTCACCGGGTGGAACGCCTGGCCGCAAGGCTTTAACCTGCGCTTTTCCCGCCTCGCGGGGATGGGACGCAGGTCTCCCGGCCGCGCCGCTGAGGCGGGCACGGCCGGAAGACACGCTCGATCAGCCGACCAGTTCGGCGTTGAGGCTGATCGTGGTGCCGGAGAGGGCCTTGCTCACCGGGCAGTTGGCCTTGGCCGTCTCGGCGGCCTTCTGGAACTCCTCCGCGGACAGGCCCTCGACCTGGCCGCGGACGGAGATGACGATCCCCGTGATGCCCTCGCCCGGCTGGAAGGTCACCTCGGCCTTGGTCTCCAGGGACTGCGGCGGGGTGCCCGCCTGGGCCAGGCCGTGGGACAGGGCCATCGAGAAGCAGGAGGAGTGCGCCGCCGCGATGAGCTCCTCGGGCGAGGTCTTGCCGTTGGCCTGCTCGGCCCTGGAGGGCCAGGACACGTCGAAGGTGCCCACCTTGGACGAGTCCAGCGAGACGGTGCCCGATCCGTCGAGGAGCGAGCCCTTCCACTGGGTCGTCGCGGTACGTGTCGTCGCCATGGCGATGTCCTTTCGATCACGAAGCGTTAACCAGGAACGACCCTACTCGCCGAGATCACGAGGCTTGTCCCCGGAGCCGTCCGTCGCCCCCGTTCCCGAGGCGATTCGATTACCCGGCGTTACCTTACGAACGGAATCTGTAATCGATCCCTTGGTGGTGGACGTAAGAAACATGACGCCAGGTGGGGAAGGGGCGACCGTGCCGGAGGACGAGGAGAAGTGGTTCGAGGAGATGTTCCGCGCCTTCTACGAGCCCGTCTGGGCCTACGCGGCGCGCCGGGTCGGCTTCACCGGGGCCGACGACGTCGCCTCGTGCACCTTCCAGACGGCCTGGCGCAAGAGGAACAGGATTCCCAGGGACGACGACCGCGCCGTCGTCGCCTGGCTGTACCGCGTCGCCTGGGGGCACGTGCGCAACGCCACCCGCGGCGAGGGGCGCAGACAGCGCCTCATGGCGCTGCTGAGACAGCTGCCACCGGAGCTGTCCGGTGACGGGACACACGACGAGGAAGAGGTCAGGACCGCGATGGAGACGGCCATGGCGCGCCTGCGCCCCAAGGACGGAGAGGTCCTCCGCCTGCACTACTGGGAGGACCTCGCGATCGATGAGATCGGCGGGGTTCTCGGTCTGACGCCGAACGCGGTCAGGGTACGGCTGTGCCGGGCCCGCATGAGGCTGGCGGACCTGCTGCGGGGCATGTGCCTGTGGTGCGAGGAGGCGGGCCGGTGAGGGCGCGGGGACGAGACCGGTTCCGCGAGCTCATGGTCCGCTGCAACCCCGTGCCCCCGCACGAGGCGCGGCGGAGGATGGGCGACGGGCAGGAGGAGGTCCTACGGCGGATCATGAGCGAGAGCACCCCTCGGCGGGCGCGGGGCAGGGGGTCGGTCCTGGTGGTGGCCCTGCTGGCGACCGCCGTCGCGGTGGCGGTCCTGCCGAGGGTCGTGCAGCGGGGACAGCCGGGAGACCGGCAGGGGGCGGGGGAGGGCCCGCCGCCGGGCGCCGCCGCCTCGCGCACCGGCCCGCCCATCACCGCGGACCTGGCACGGATCGTCCACCTGTCGGCGGTCGAGCCGCTGCGCGGCCATCCGCTCCCGATGTCGTCCTTCCCCCGGGCCTCGGCAGGACTGCTCGGCCTGGCCCGGCTCGCCGGTTCCCGCCCGGGCAGGCAGGAGGGGCCGTGGAGCTATGTCGAGACCGAGGAGTGGCTGCTGGCCACCAGCGTCACCCGGGACGGCACGACCTCGCGGATGACACCGTGGGTCGTCAGCCGCTGGACGCCGCAGGACGATCGGGGCACCTACCACAGGACGCGCAGGCACGGAAGGCCGTTCGGGAGCGGCGGCTGGGCCGGTATCAGGCCAGGGGCCGACCAGGCGACGGCCACCGAGGGCGGTGAGAACAGTGAGACCGGCGCCGCGGCGGACCTCGGCCCCAGGGCGGCCGCTCTGTCGCGCTCCGAGGAGGAGCTGCGCGACCAGCTGCTCGACGGGGAGCCGCAGGCGGGCATGACGCGCACGCACCGCCTGGTCAGGGCCGTCGAGGACCTGCACTCCCACGACGTGGTCGAGCCCGACCTCCGCGCGGCTCTGTGGCGGACGCTCGCCGCCCAGGACGACCTGCGGGACATCGGGCAGGTCAGGGACCGCAACGGCAGGCCAGGGCGGGCCTTCGGGTTCGAGGACGGGCCGCTGCTCGGGGTGTTCGTCGTCAGCTCGGCGACCGGTGGGCTGCTGGCGACCGAGCTGATCAGGCTCAGAGGCCCGGGGGAACCGCGCCCGGCCGTCGAGGAGTACCGGACCTACCTCACCGCCCGGTGGGTCGCCGGTCCCGGCCTGACCTCATGACCGGCGGCGGCGCCGTACGGTGCGATCCCGCCCAAACCGTACGGCGCCGTCGCCCTCTCATCGGCCGGGGCACTCACGCAGGCTGGGATGGGCGTTGACCCAGCGCCGGTCGGCGACACCCCGGAGATTGCCGTATCCCGACCCGCCGGGGAAACAGGTCCCCTCCTCGTCCCGGTTCCTCTTGACGAGGAAGACGAAGGGGCGGTCGTTCCTGAGGGACATGAAGAGGCCGATCCCGTCGATCCTCCTCGTGCCCGGCACCTTGATGGCCTGCCGCGATCCCTCGTAGGCCCTGCGGTCGTAGAGGCAGACCGCGTTGCCGGGAACGCCGTCCTCGTCGCAGTCGTGCTCGGCGCCACGCCTGGCCGGGCCGCACGACGGGGGCCGGAAGGTGATCACCTCGGCGCCGTCGTCGTAGGAGACCGTGTCCGGCGGGACGAAACGCCCGTCGGGTGCCTTCGCGAGCTGTTCGGCCACCGCCCGCGCGACATCGGCCTGACACGGGGAGGGACGTTCGACGGAGGGCGGCACCGGCGTGGCCGGCGGACCGGTGAGCAGGCAGGAAAGCGCGCCGCACACCGCTCCCAGGGCTTTCAGGCTGGTCGTCATGTTCGATCCTTTTGGTGGGGGTGAAACCGGCCGTCTTCCGAGGGCGGGGACGGGCCGGAAACGACGCGTCCGCCGGGGAGGGGCCGCTCTCGCGCCCTCGCGGATCAATGAATATCCGGCCGCCGCTCGTAATGAACTCCGCTGCGACGGACGTTTACCACCGGAGAGCAATTCTTTGTCAGGACGGAGCGCTTCGGATGAGGACCCCCGGACCGGCCCGCACGGGCCACCGCGATCCGCTGCCGAGGGACGGCAGCCGGGACTGCGGCGTGCTGGAACGGGTGATCCACCGGCGTTGGACGGGGACACCGCGCAGGGAGCTCGTCGCCGCGATCGACGAACTGGCGAGCTTGCCGGTCCACCTGGCGACCCGGCTGTCCGAGGACCTCGACGGGATCTGGCTCGGCGCCGACCTGCTGCCCGAGCCGCCAGAGCCGGACGACTCCTGCGACGCGCGGGTCGCCGCGGAGTCGGCGGGCATCCACATGGGGCGCACGATCGTCGTCACCGGAGGGGCGCACTCGTCGGGCTCGCTGGTCCACCACATGATCGGTCACGCCCTGTGCCAGATGGACGAGATGGACCAGACCCCTGAGTGGCGCCGGATCATGCGCTTCTGCCGCCCCCTGCTGGTTCTCGACCGCTACCGCGACTGCCCGGCCGAGTGGTGGGCGGAGAGCTACGCGCTGTGCGCCGCCAACCGGCTCGACCGGCTGACCAGGCTGCTCGCCGACGACGTCCAGAGCGCGGCGGCCGTCGCCGCCTACCACCAGAGACGCCAGGGATGGGTCAGATGACGGCCCGGCCGATCACGGCCTCCAGGTCGAGGCCGGGCGGCAGGGTGCCGAAGGCACGGCCCCCCTCACCGGCCAGCCGGGAGGCGCAGAAGGCGTCGGCGACGGCCGCGGGCGCCAGCCGTACGAGCAGGGAACCCTGCAGGACCAGGGCCATGTCCTCGGCGATCCGGCGGGCGTTCGCCTCGGCGGCGGAGAGATCGCCGAGCGCGCCCAGCAGGGCACGCAGCCGTACGACCGCCGCGTCGAGACGCCGGTCGGCCCCCCTGGCGAGCGCGACCTCCGCGAGGAACGCCTCGACGGCCTCCGGCTCACGCCCCAGAGCACGCAGCACGTCCAGCGCCGCGACGTTTCCCGAGCCCTCCCAGATGCCGTTGAGCGGTGACTCGCGCAGCAGCCTGGGCATCTGGGAGTCCTCGACGTAGCCGTTGCCGCCCAGGCACTCCATCGCCTCGGCCGCGTGGGCGGGGGCGCGCTTGCACACCCAGTACTTCGCGACCGCCAGCGCGGTACGGCGCAGCGCCGCCTCGGACCGGTCCCCGGCGACGGCCCGGTCGGTGGCCCCGGCGAGCCGGGTCATCAGCGTGGTCGCCGCCTCCGACTCCAGGACGAGATCGGCCAGGACGTTGCGCATCAGCGGCTGGTCGGCCAGCCTCCTGCCGAAGGCGGCGCGGTGCGTGGCGTGGTGGACGGCCCTGACCGCGCCGTACCTCATCCCGGCGGCCGAGCCGATCACGCAGTCGAGCCGGGTCATGTTCACCATCTCCAGGATGGTCCGCACGCCCCGGCCCTCCTCACCGACCGGCCAGGCGAACGCCCCCTCGTACTCCACCTCGGCGCTGGCGTTCGACCGGTTGCCCAGCTTGTCCTTCAACCGCACCAGGTGCATGGCGTTGCGGGTGCCGTCCGGCAGGACGCGGGGCAGCAGGAAGCACGACAGGCCTCCCGGCGCCTGGGCGAGCACCAGGAACGCGTCGCACATCGGGGCGGAGTTGAACCACTTGTGGCCGGTCAGCGCGTAGCCGCCGCCGGTGAGGGGCTCGGCCCTCGTGGTGCCCGCACGAACGTCTGAGCCGCCCTGCTTCTCGGTCATCGCCATCCCGGCGAGCACCCCGCGCTTGCCCAGCGGCGGCCGGAGCCCGAAGTCGTAGCTCCTGGACGTCAGCAGCGGCTCCCATTCGGCGGCGAGGGCGGGGGCGTGACGCAGCGCGGCGACCGAGGCGTAGGTCATCGAGATCGGGCAGCCGTGCCCCGCCTCGACCTGGCTCCAGAGGTAGAACCCGGCCGCGCGGGCCACGTGCGCGCCGGGCCTGGCATCGGCCCAGGGCGCGGCGTGCAGCCCCTCGCCGACCGCGACGGCCATCAGCTCGTGCCAGGCGGGATGGAACTCGACCTCGTCGATCCGGTGGCCACGGGCGTCGTGGGTGCGCAGGACCGGCGGATGCTCGTTGGCCAGGCGCCCCCACTCGGCGGCCCGCGCTGAGCCCGCGAGCACGCCCAGCGCCCGCACCTCCCCCGTGGCCCAGCCCGCACCCTCACGCTCGACGCCGGCCAGGAGGGCGGCGTCGTCGGACACGTCGTGCCCGACGAGCGGCGGAACCTGGTTGAAGACGTCGTGGGCCATCCAGTCAGGCCTCCTTGACCAGGTCGCGCAGGTAGTCGTCGTCCTCGTCGCTCTCGGCGAGGACCCGCTCGACCCCCTGCCTGGCCCGCGGGTCGCCGCGCACCAGCAGGCCGCGCGTCGCCTCGGCCACCGTGCCCAGCTCCTCGTCGCCGAGTCGCGCCGCCAGCGCGTCACGGATCGGCTCGCCGTCCTCGGACAGCCCGGCCAGGCCCATGGTCGCCCACTCGCGCACCTCCTCGTCGGGGTCCTCGCTCATCGAGATGAGCAGCGCGAGCCCCTCGGCGTGGCCGGGCGGCAGCACGGCGGCCAGCGCGGCCGGGTCGGCCTGGGTGCGGGTCCAGCCCGGGGCGGTGACGATCTCCAGCACCTCGGGCAGGGAGCGGGGGTCGGCGTGGTGGCCGAGCGCGCCGAGCACCGAGCGCAGCACCCGCTCGTCGCCCTCGGTGGCCGCCATCCGCCGCAGGATCGGCAGGGTCCGGTCGAGGAAGGGCCGCTCGTCGTCGGTGAAGCCGAACTCGGCGAGCACGTCGACGCCGAACTCCCGCCTGCGCGGGTCCTCACTGACGCACAACCGCGCCGCGGCCTCGAACGTCTCCTCGTCCGCGCGCTTGCTCAGCGCGCCCGCGATCGTCCACCAGGTCTCCGCCTCCTCGTCGACGTCCCGGTACGGCAGCGCCCGCTCGACCAGCGTCTCGACGCCGGGAAGCTGACCGGTCGCCTCCTCCAGGAGGGTCGCGACGGCCGCGTGGCCGCGCTGGCAGCGCAGCTCGGCCAGCCGTTCCCCGTCCTGGCTCACGGCGGCGACGGTCACCAGGTCGGTGCCGTCGGAGGCCCGGCTGCGGCCGACGACGAACTGGGAGTCCTCGGGGACCTGCTCGGTGAGCTGTTCGAGCAGCGCGCTCTCCAGCTGGGTGCCCAGCCAGTCGTAGGCGATGGCCAGCGGGGTGTCGCCCTCGCCGTCGGGCCTGTCGGCCTCGGCCCCGCGCTCCAGGAGCACCCGCGTCGCGCCGAGCGCCCCGCGCCTGGCGGCTAGGGTGAGCGCGGTCTCACCGCTCTCGTTGGCCTCCTCCGGGTCGGCCCCGGCGTCCAGCAGCGCCGTGAGGGTCTCCTCCCGGCCGTTCGAGGCGGCCCAGAGCAGCGCGGTCCAGCCGTCCTCCTCCCTGGCCGAGGGGTCGGCCCCGGCGCGGAGCAGCGCCTCCACGGTCTCGACACGGCCCAGGGCGGCGGCCGCGCACAGGGGCAGGCCCTCCTCCTCGCCGCCGCTGATCCTGCCCGGGTCGGCCCCGTGCGCCAGCAACGCCTCGACGATCGCCGTCCTGCCGCCCGCGGCGGCGGCGTACAGCGCCGTGCTGTGCCCGGCCGCCTCGGGGTCGGCGCCGAGGCCGTCCCGGAGCAGGCGCTCGACGCGCTCGACGTCACCGCGGGCGACCGCCTCAAGAAGTTCTTGGTACATGAGGGGACCCTAACCTGTTCCCGCCCTCCTCAGGGGCGGTCATGTCCTCCTCAGGGAGGAGCCGTTGACCGGACAACTCGCGATATGTTGTGAGTTATGAGCGATCCCGGTGCGATGCGAATCTCGGACGCCGAGCGGGAGGCCACCGTCGAGTGGCTGCGTGTCGCCTCCGTCGAGGGGCGGCTGACGCTCGGGGAGCTGACCGAGCGCACCGAGGCGGCCTACACCGCCGTCACCCAGGCCGAGCTGGCCGTCATCACCTCGGACCTGCCCGGCACAGGACGCTCAGCCCCGGCTCCCGCCCCCGCCTACGAGCCGCAGGGGCGGCCCCCGGGAAGGGCGCGGAAGTGGTTCGTCGCGGTGATGAGCGAGTCGAAGCGCCGCGGCAAGTGGCGCATCGACCAGGGGCTCGGCGCGGTCGCCGTGATGGGCGGGGTCGTCCTCGACCTGCGCGAGGCCGAGGTCCGCACCGACGTGGTCGACATCGTCGTCACCGCGGTCATGGGCGAGGTGAAGATCATCGTGCCGGACGGCGTGGACGTCGAGCTGGACGGCATCGCGATCATGGGGGAGAAGAAGGTCAAGGTCAACGAGGCGCCGCCCGGCGTGAACGCGCCGCTGATCCGGGTCAAGGCCTACGTGCTCATGGGCGAACTCAAGGTGATCGGCGACTCCAGGACCAAGCCCCTGAAGAAGCAGTGGGCCGCCTGGCGGGAGCAGTGGCGGGAAATGCGCGGAGAGCTCACGGGGGAACAGCACGGTCCCGGCTCACACGGCTGGCACGGCTCCGACCGCCGCGACGACCGGCGCTAGCCTCCCCCCGCCGTCCCGTACGGCCGTGCAACGTTCCCGGGGGTCCGGACGGTAGTGATCGGTGAACATCACCGATCAGTGAGGACCATCGGATGCGAGACCGGGCCGACTTCGAAGGCTACGTCGCGCAACGCTCGGCCCGTCTGCTGCGCACCGCCTATCTGCTCTGCCGCGACTGGGGGCAGGCGGAGGACCTGACGCAGACGGCGCTGGCCAAGGCGTGGCTCGCCTGGCGCAGGGTGCGCGACGACCCCGACCCGTATGTGTACCGGATCCTGGCCAACACCCACGCGAGCTGGTGGCGCAGGAGATGGCGGTCGGAGATCCCGACAGGGAGCCTGCCGGAGAACGTCCTGGAGGACCCCTCGGACGGATTCGGCGTCCGCGAGGAACTCCGTACGGCACTGGCCGCCCTGCCCGCCAAGCAGCGGGCGGTGCTGGTGCTGCGCTACTACGCGGACCTGCCGGACGGGCAGATCGCCGAGATCCTCGGCTGCTCGGCGGTCACCGTACGCAGCCAGGCCGCCAGGGCGCTGGCCAAGCTGCGCGTCGATCCCGCGGCCAGGGCCGCGGCCACCCTCGGGGAGCTGACATGACGAACATCGAATCCGAGCTGCGCGACCTGCTGCGACAGGACGCCGAGCGGTGGGAGGGCGCCGGGGGCGGCGTCACCGTCGCCCGGGTCCACGAGCGCGTCCGCGGGATCAGACGGCGCAGGATCGGCCTGCTCGGCGGTGCCGCCGGGGTGGGGCTCGCCGTCGCCGCCACCCTGATCCTGCCGGTCACCGGGGCCCCGGAGAGCACGGACGACACCTGGAACGGCGTCATGTCCGCGGCCTCATCACCCGGCTACGGCGTCGCCTCCAGAAGCAAGGTCGTCCTCGACGAGCGGTTCACCAAGATGGGCGAGCGCGTCGCCTTCGACATCCCCAGAAAGACGGACCGGGGCAACGCGACGGCGATGATCTCCTGTCCGCGCGGGGCGGAACTGCTCTACTGGGAGGACGGCGTCTACCGCAACGCCCTGTCATGCGCCGAATGGCTGCCCGGCACCGACAAGAAGTTCAGAGACGGCGTCAACCTGACCGTGCGACGGGGCTCGCGCTTCGAGGTCGCCGTGCTCCCGGCGGGTTCCGTCGCCCGGCTGGGCAGGACGCTCGTCACCGGTGAGGACGCGCGCCGGGTGCTCGACCTCGCGAACGGGGGGCGGGCCGACATGCGGTTCAGGGTCACCGACACGTGGATCGAACCCTGCGAGAACGGACCCGACTGCACCTTCGTGGACGGGAGCACCCCTGAGCCCACGGTGACCGTGACCGTCACTCCCAGCCCTCCCAAGCCTTCGCCTTCGCCCTCCGTCACCATCACGATCACCATCACCCCCGTCCATCCCACCACCGGTGGAACGGGGTCAGGCGGTGGCTGAGCGCTCCAGCCCGCCCAGGGCCTGCTCGTAACGTTCGATTAACACGGTGGCCAGCTCGGGGGCGGCGCCGAGGACGTCCGCGACGACCTCGGCGCCCACGGCCGTCGTGTCACGGCGGATCTTGTCGGCGAAGTGGCCGGGGGCCAGCAGGTAGGGGGCCACGACCACCCGAGGGGCCCCCGCGCGCAGCAGCCGTAGGACCTCCTCCTGCGGCGTCGGCTCCGCGGCCGTGGCGTAGGCGGCGGTCACCGACCACCAGCCCCGGCGCCGTCCCCACTGGGCGGCCACCCCGGCGACCGTCGCGTTGGCGCTGCGGCTGCTCGACCCGGCCGAGACCAGCACGACCGCGGTCGAGGGGTCCCCGGCCTCGACCCCCGCCTCGGCCAGACGCCGCTCAAGGGCGGTGACCAGCAGCGGGTGCGGGCCGAGCGTCGCGCCCCTGTGCACACGCAGCCTGGGGTTACGGGCCGTGGCCTCGGCCAGCGCGCCGGGGATGTCGACCCGGCTGTGGTAGGCCTCGGTGAGCAGCAGCGGCAGCACCGCCGCCTCGCCCAGCCCCGAGAGCGCCATGGCGAGCGTCGGCGGGGCGTGGTCGAGGTAGGCGGTGCGCACCGGGATCTCGGGACGGGCGCGCCGTACGAGGTCGAGAAGTTCCTCGACCGTCGCGGCGGCGCGCGGGTCGCGGGACCCGTGCGCCACCGCGATCAGGGGCGGTGCCGACGTCACGCCACGCGGGCGCCACGTCACGGACGTCATAGATGCAGCCCGCATTCCGTCTTGCCCATCCCCGCCCAGCGGCCGCTGCGCGGGTCCTCGCCGGGCGCCACCTGACGGGTGCAGGGCGCGCAGCCGATCGAGGGGTAGTTGTCGTAGTGCAGCGGGTTGATCAGCACGCCGTTGTCGGCCATGTAGTTGTCGACGTCCTCCTGCGTCCAGCGGGCGATCGGGTTGATCTTCACCATCTGGCGCTTGGCGTCCCACTCGACGACCTTGACCCCGGCGCGGGTGCTGGCCTCGTCACGGCGGATGCCGGAGATCCAGGCGAGGTACGGCTCAAGGGCGCGGTTGAGCGGCTCGACCTTGCGCAGGTAGCAGCACAGGTCGGGATTGCGCCCGAACAGGCGGGGACCGAGGTCGCGCTCCTGCTCGGCCACCGTCCTGGACGGCTTGACGTCGATCACGTTCACGTCGTAGACCTGCCGCACCGCGTCGCGGGTGCCGATCGTCTCGGCGAAGTGGTAACCGGTGTCGATGAACAACACGTCGATCCCGGGCTTGACCCGGCTCACCAGGTCGATCAGCAGGGCGTCACTCATGGAGGAGGTGAGGCACAGCCGGTCGCCGAAGGTGGCCGCCGCCCAGCGGATGATCTCAAGCGCGGAGGCGTCCTCAAGGAAACGGGCCGCCGACTCGACGATGTCCTGCAGGTCCAGCGTGCCGCGCTGCTGCCGTAATCCGACTTCGATGTCCACCAGGCTCATGACCGCACTCCGATTCCGAGAAACTTCAGCTTGAAGGCGCGGGCGCACGAACGGCAGTACCAGCCGCCGTCGCCCTCGTAGGGTTCGAGGTCCTCTTCGCCGCAGTAGGGGCAGTGGAAGGGGACGGCCCGCTCGCTCATCTTTGGCCCTCCCCGTACGGCAGGCCGGTCACTTGAGGTCCGCCTCGTCGGCCCGCTGGACCCACTCGGAGAAGGTCTCGCCCTCGTTTCGCTGCTTGTCGAAGTTGCGCACCACGCGCTCGACGTAGTCGGGAAGCTCCGTGGCCGTCGTCTTCAGGCCGCGGACCTTGCGGCCGAAGCCCGAGCTGACGCCCAGCGAGCCGCCCAGGTGGATCTGGTAGCCCTCGACCTGCTCGCCCTCGTCGTTGACGATGAGCTGGCCCTTGAGGCCGATGTCGGCGACCTGGACGCGCGCGCAGGAGTTCGGGCAGCCGTTGAGGTTGATCGTCAGCGGCTGCTTGAAGTCGGGAAGGCGCCTTTCGAGCTCGTCGATCAGGTTGGCGCCCGCGCCCTTGGTCTCGACGATCGCCAGCTTGCAGAACTCGATGCCCGTGCACGCCATGGTCTGGCGGCGGAAGGTGGAGGGGTTGACCCGCAGGTCGTTCGCCTCCAGCTCGGCCACGACGCTGTCGACCTGGTCGGGGGCGACGTCGAGGATGACCATCTTCTGCTCGGCCGTGGTGTGCACCCGGCCCGAGCCGTGCCGCTCGGCGATGTCGGCGATCAGGTGCAGCGTGTCACCGCTGAGACGGCCGACCTTGGGGGCGAAGCCGACGTAGAAGTTGCCGTCCTTCTGCGGGAAGACGCCCACGTGGTCCCTGCGCCCGTTGCGGGGCGGCTCGGGCGCGGGGCCGTCGGGAAGCGCGTGGCCGAGGTACTCGGTCTCCAGGACCTGCCGGAACTTCTCCGTGCCCCAGTCGCTGACCAGGAACTTCAGCCGCGCCCTGTGCCGCAGGCGACGGTAGCCGTAGTCACGGAAGATGCCGATCACCCCGGCCCAGACCGCGCTGGCCTGCTCGGGGGTGACGAAGACGCCCAGGCGCTTGGCCAGCATCGGGTTGGTCGACAGGCCGCCGCCGACCCACAGGTCGTAGCCCGCCTCACCCTTGTCGTTGACCACGCCGACGAAGGCCACGTCGTTGATCTCGTGCACCGTGCAGTGCGCCGGGCAGCCGCTCACCGCGGTCTTGAACTTGCGGGGCAGGTTGGAGTAGGCGGGGTCGCCGATGTACTTGTCGCGGATCTCCAGGACCGTCGGGGTGCCGTCCAGGACCTCCTCGGTGTCGATCCCGGCCAGCGGGCAGCCCAGGAAGGCGCGCGGGGTGTCGCCACAGGCCTCGGTCGTGGACAGGCCGACGGCTTCCAGGCGCTCCCAGATGTCGGGGACGGACTCGATCTCGATCCAGTGGAGCTGGATGTTCTGCCGGTCGGTGACGTCCGCGGTGCCCCGGCCGTAGAGGTTGGCGATGTCGGCGATGGTGCGCAGCTGCGCCAGGCTGAGCCTGCCGCCGTCGATCCGGACCCGCATCATGAAGTAGCGGTCGTCGAGCTCCTCCGGCTCCAGGATCGCGGTCTTGCCGCCGTCGATCCCGGGCCTGCGCTGGGTGTAGATCCCGTACCAGCGCATCCGGCCCCGCAGGTCTGCCGGGTCGATGGAGTCGAAGCCCTGCTTGGAGTAGATGTCGATGATGCGCTGGCGGACGTTGAGCCCGTCGTCGTTCTTCTTGAGCTCTTCGTTCTTGTTGAGCGGTTCGCGGTAACCGAGAGCCCACTGACCTTCGCCTCGCGGGCGCTTGTGGTGGCGGTTAGCCGGCCTGGCCGGGGTCGTCATGTGCGCGTCCTTTGTAAATCGGTGGAGTGATTTCCGGACACGCGCAGACGTTGCCGCCGCCTCTTCGTTGAGTGCGGGGGAGTGGCGCTCACAGAGCGATGACGTCTGTCACGCGCCCGAGCTGGATGAAATCAGCGGAGGGCGACGGTCAACGGACGTCACGACAGATGGCGCTGCGGACACGAAGCAGGTCGACGTGGCGTCGCACGACGAGCAATGGGTCCGCTGGCATGTCCATGACGATACCTTGGCGGCCCGAGATGTCCAATGCGGGGTCCGGAATCTGGACTTTCCGCATCCTTCCCTGGCGCCGTCCGCCCAGCCCTGGCGCGGCCGGGTCCACCGGGCGGGAACGGCCGGAGATCACCCCTGTCTCAGCCAGTTCGTCGCGGGCTCCGCGGGAGGTTCCTCCTCCCGGTCCCGGCGGGTCTCCGGCTGGTGCTGGCAGTCGCACCACGAGCCACCCCTGCACTCGCCGTGCCTGCGTTCCTTGCAGCTCGCGCAGATCACCCCTCCATTGTGCGGCGGCGTGGGGCGTACCCCGTGGAGCGGCACTCCGTCCGGATCAGGGGCTTTCCAGGGTTTCGCCAGGGCTGTGCCCGATGGAGTTGTCTGTCCGCTCATTGAGATGATCGGAACATGCGCACGTTGTTGAACGTCATCTGGCTGGTGTTCGCGGGGATCTGGCTGGCCCTCGGTTATGTCGTCGCGGGCGTCATCTGCTGTGTCCTGATCATCACGATCCCGTTCGGCATCGCCTCCTTCAGGATCGCCGCCTACGCGTTGTGGCCCTTCGGGCGGACCGTGGTGCGCGACCCCGAGGCGGGTTGCCTGTCGACCGTCGGGAACGTCATCTGGTGCGTCGTCGCCGGGATCTGGCTGGCCATCGGCCATGTGCTCACCTCGATCCCGCTGTTCCTGTCGATCGTCGGCATTCCGCTGGCCGTCGCGAACATCAAGCTGATCCCCGTCTCCCTGCTGCCGCTGGGCGCCCGGATCGTCGACGTGGACGACGCGGAGGCGTTTTACCGCAGGTGACGACGCGACCGACCCGAGACTCGATCGTTTGCCGCGTGAGCTCGTGATCACAGGGGCGCTGCGCATACCGTGGTGTGCCATGACCTCCACCGACGCGCCGGCGCGCAGGCGAGGGCCACGCAGGCGTGAGCCGGGCGCGGCCAGGGCACGGCTGCGCGCGGGCCTGTCCTGGGTGCGGGGAACGGACGCCTGGGCCCTGGCGCGGGCGACCACCGGCGCGGGCGTCGCCTACCGTGTCACCGGGCTGGCGGGGGAGGCCGCCTTCTTCGCCCTGCTGTCGCTGCCGCCGTTCATGCTCGGCCTGATCGGCGTGCTCGGCCGTTTCACCCGTGTCTTCGGCCCCGAGACGGTCAAGGACGTCAGCGACTGGATCGAGACGCAGGCGCATCTGCTGTTCACCGACAACGCCGTCGACAAGGTCGTCTCCCCGCTCATCGACGACGTGCTGAAACCGGAGAACCAGGTCTCCCTCATCTCCCTGGGTTTCCTGCTGGCCCTGTGGTCGGGCTCCCGGGCGCTGTTCGTCTACGTGGACCTGATCTCCCTGGCGTACGGCCTCGGGGAGGAACGCGGCATCATCCGCACCCGCCTGATGTCCTTCGGGCTCTACCTGGCGGGCCTGCTGATCGGGCTGCTGGTCATGCCGGTCCTCGTCCTCGGCCCGGTCGCGCTGCGCAGCGCGCTGCCCCCCGACTACGCGGGCCTGGTCACCGGTCTGTACTGGCCGGTCGTCGTCGCGGGCTCGGTGTTCTTCCTCACCCTCCTGTACCACGTGAGCGTCCCGGTGCGCACCCGCTGGTGGCGGGAGACACCGGGGGCCGTGCTCGCGCTGATCATCTGGATCGCCTGCGCCGCCGTGCTGCGCGCGGTGCTGGCCGCCTGGTTCTCCCCCGTCTCCATCTACGGCTCCCTCGCCGCCCCCATCGCGGTCCTGCTGTGGCTGTACATCACCGCCCTGGCCGTGCTCATCGGCGCGACGCTCAACGCGGAGGTCGACAGGCTCTGGCCGGTCGACGGCGCGGGCCGCGCAGCGCGTGCGGGGTGAGCACGAAGGGTCCGCTATCGTCTAAAGCGCGACTGGCGCATTGGGTGGGAGCGACCACCGGGGAGCGAAAAGCGGAGGCCGTACGCCTGGGTCTTCGCAGGTTGTCAACGATGACAGGGGAGTGAAGGCGCCATGGGTTCTCTATCCGACGTCGATCCGCAGATCGCCGAGCTCATCAAGGCCGAGGAGCGCCGCCAGGCCGACACGGTGAAGCTGATCGCCTCGGAGAACTACGTCTCCAAGGCGGTCCTTGAGGCCACCGGCACCGTCCTCACCAACAAGTACTCCGAGGGGTACGCGGGCAAGCGCTACTACGAGGGCCAGCAGGTCATCGACCAGATCGAGACCCTCGCCGTCGACCGCGCCAAGTCCCTGTTCGGTGTGGAGCACGCCAACGTCCAGCCCTACTCGGGCTCGCCCGCCAACCTCGCCATCTACCTGGCCTTCCTGCAGCCCGGCGACACCGTCATGGGCATGGGCCTGCCGTTCGGCGGCCACCTGACCCACGGCTGGTCGGTCTCGGCGACCGGCAAGTGGTTCAACCCGGTCCGCTACGGCGTCCGCAAGGACACCGGCCGCGTGGACATGGACGAGGTCCGTGAGATCGCCCTCCGCGAGCGCCCCAAGCTGATCTTCTGCGGCGGCACCGCCATCCCGCGCACCATCGACTTCCCCGCCTTCGCGGAGATCGCCCGTGAGGTCGGCGCCGTGCTGGCCGCCGACATCGCCCACATCGCGGGCCTGGTCGCCGGTGGCGCCCACCCGTCGCCGGTCGGCCACGCCGACGTCATCTCGACCACGACCCACAAGACCCTGCGCGGTCCCCGTGGTGCGATGCTCATGGCCAGCTCCGACGAGCACGCCACCGCGCTCAACAAGGCCGTCTTCCCCGGCCTGCAGGGCGGTCCGCACAACCACACCACCGCGGCCATCGCGGTCGCGCTGAAGGAGGCGGCGACCGACGACTTCAAGGACTACGCGCGTCAGGTCGTCCTGAACGCCCAGGCGCTGGCCGAGGAGCTCAAGAGCCGCGGCTTCGACCTGGTGTCCGGTGGCACGGACAACCACCTCATCCTGTTCGACCTGACCCCCAAGGGCATCGGTGGCAAGCCCGCCGCGCAGGCCCTGGACAAGGCCGGGCTTGAGACCAACTACAACACCGTGCCCTTCGACACGCGCAAGCCCTTCGACCCGTCCGGCATCCGCATCGGCACCGCGGGCGTGACCAGCCGCGGCATGGGCGTCACCGAGATGCGGCAGATCGGCGCCTGGATCGACCAGGTGGTCAGCGCCCTGGCCAAGGACGAGGACGAGGCAAAGCACGTCATCACCCGGGTGCACGGCGAGGTCCGTGAGCTGACGAGCCACTTCCCGGCTCCCGGCCTGTAACCCGCACGAGAGAAAGCCCCGGAGCCCGTGGTTCCGGGGCTTTCGCACGCCGTACGGCCCTGCTTCCCCGGCTCGCCGGAAAAAGGTTTGCGCGTGATGGGGGAGTTCGCGCTAATGTTCTGCGGGTGGGCGTTGTCGCGCCCGTGGGCGACGCCACCGCCGCGAGCGGTGGCCGAGAGATGAGGAGGTGAGGACATGCGGGTCTTCTTCCTTGGCATGCCTTCAGCCGTCCTCCGGGTGCCCGTCTAGCCGACTTCCTTCACCGGGCACCCGACCTTCCTCGAAAAGGGTGTACCCACGTTGTCAGCTTCACGTTTTCCCGTCTCCTCCGACCTGTCCTCGCTCGGCTGGGACGACTCCCACGCCACCTCGCTGCCCGACGGGCTGATCCCCGCCAGGGTCGCGCGCGTCGACCGGGGGGCCGCCGAGATCCTGTGCGCCGAAGGGCACTTCCAGGCTCACTACGGCGCCGCCGTACGGCGGGCCGCCGCGGCCGACCCCGTCGCCCTGCCCTGTGTCGGGGACTGGGCCGGGCTCAGGAAACTCGCCGAGGGCCGTTACGAGCTTGAGGCACTGCTGCCCCGCCGTACGGCGTTCGTGCGCGGCGGTGTCGCCAGGCTCTCGCGCGGCGGCCTGTCGGGCGACTCCAGGGGGCAGGTGCTCGCGGCCAACGTCGACGTCGTCTTCGTCGCCGAACCCGCCCTGCACGCCACGGACACCGCCGACCTCGGCCGGATCGAGCGGCTGCTCGCCCTGGCCTGGGAGAGCGGCGCCCAGCCCGTCGTGCTCGTCACCAAGTCCGACCTCGCGGGGGCGAGCCTGGCCTTCCTGATGGAGGAGGTCGCCGCGGCGGCGCCCGGCGTCGAGGCGCACGCGATCTCCTCCCTCACCGGAGAAGGGGTGGACATCGTGCGCGGGCACCTGGGCGGGACGCGCACCGCCGTCGTGCTCGGTGCCTCGGGCGCGGGCAAGTCCACCCTGGTCAACGCGCTGGCCGGGGCGGAGGTCATGGAGACCCAGCAGGTCAGGGCCGCCGACGGCAGGGGCCGTCACACCACGGTCCACCGCGAGCTCATCCCGTTGCGCGACGGCGGGCTCATCATCGACACCCCCGGTATCCGCCGTATAGGCCTGTACGACATGGGGGAGGGCGTCGACATGGTCTTCTCCGACATCGAGGAACTGGCCGAGCGGTGCCGCTTCGCCGACTGCGGGCACGACAGCGAGCCGGGCTGCGCGGTGATCGCCGCCATCGAGGACGGCACGCTTCCCGAGCGGCGGCTGGAGAGCTGGAACAAGCTCCAGCGCGAGGCCCTGTGGATGGCGTCGCGGACCGACGCGCGCCTTCGCAAGGAGATGCAGAACCGGTGGAAGACCATCCACAAGGAGATGCGTAAGCCGGGGCGCAGCCGTCCCTGATGCCCCGGGCCGCCACAGGCCGTGGAGAACGGGAAAGACCCGGGGCGGGAGACTCCGCCCCGGGTCCGGCACGGCGCCGTGTGTTTCAGCGGACCGGGGAGGGTCGCGTTCCTCCGGGCGCCATGCCGGTCACCGTGGGTCGTGTTTCGTTGACCCAGAGTAGGCAAACCTTGTAGGTGTGATCGCCGGTTCGTGTTCAGGAGCGCCCTCGCGGCGCCGCTGGACGGTGCCGTGGGTCCTGCTCGCCGTCTGCCTCGGGCTCTGTCTCGGCTGGCAGCCGGGTGGACTGGTGGGCCTGGTGGCCGAACGCCAGTGCGTCGAACGGGTGGAGGAGGCCCCGCACCCGGTCGACGAGACGCCCGTCTCACCCCTGGCGCACGACGCCGGGCGGGGACGTGAATCGCACCTGCCCGCACCGCGCCCCGCCGGGGACGCGCGGGCGCCGCAGGGGCGGGGGCCGGAGCGGAGCGGAAACAGGGAGGACCTTCCCGCCGCCCTGCCCACCGGAGCCGGCAGGCTGATCATGATCGGTGTGTCTCGCATATAGGCCGACGTCCTGCCCACAGGCCGGTACGGAATCCATGCGAGAAGAGAGCACATGCGAGAGATCGACACTGTCGCCGAGGCCTGGGACTTCCAGTGCCTGCGCTGCCAGCACGTCTGGGGAGACCTCTACGAGACCTGCCACGCCGACGACGGGCGTCCGGTGGTGTGGCGCAGGAGGGGGATCGTCACCACTCCGCCGTGGGTCGACCAGAGTTGCCCCGAATGCTCGGCGTCCCACGTCAAACCGCTGCCCTCGCGCGGGCACCGGGACACACCGAAGATTCCACCGCGGAACTGACCGCCCGCACGTATCCATCCCTTACACGACAACGTGTGATCTCGCAGGGGAATCAGCGAGATCACACGTCAGGGGGAAGCCGGGTGGAGGTACTTGCTCAGGCGACGGCGCTGATGCCGGCGCTGGCGGCGCGGCGCATGCGACGGCGACGCTCGGAGGCGCGCTCGTCCTCGTTCAGACCGCCCCAGGTGCCGTACTTCTCCGGACGGGACAGCGCGTAGTCCAGGCACTCCGCGCGGACCGGGCACTGGGCGCAGATCGCCTTGGCCTTCCGCTCGCGGATGTCACGCTCAGGCTGACGCTCCCCGTCAGGACCGAAGAAGAGCACGAGGTCCTCACCCCGGCACGCGGCGTCATCCTGCCAGCCCCAGCTGGGCCGGGGCCGGGCGGTCTGCCGACGTACCTGAGACATGAGAAAACCACCTTTTAGTGAGAGGTATTTCGGGTTGATGCCGCATTGGACGTTTCCGGCGTCCTTGGGTCCAACGCCTGGATAGGCCGTGATGTTCCCCAGGTCAGGTCAGGGCGGGCGTGGCGTACCGCACAGGGGTGAGCCTGTCCAGCGCGACCAGCCGATAGGTAGTGATCTCCTCGGCGCAAGCCGTACCACATGGCGTCGTCAACGTCATGGGTTCAACCACTACCCGAAAACGAACGCCACTACCGCGCACAAATGCCTCGGTGATGGCGCCGTCCGACCTGGAGGACTCCACGGCCACTCCGCCAACCGAGAGCTCGCCCGTGTGGGCGCGGACGAAATGCTCGGCGGCCTGCAGTGGCTCAGGGATGCCTGAACGTCCCCGGAAACGGTCGAGAGTGATCTCGCCGGACCGGTACGCATCGGCTGCCGCGATCGCAGCAGCCTGAGACATGCTGCCGTAGTAGAGGCCGTGTGGCAAGCACACAAGGTTGGCGGCGTAGCGATCGCCGCCAACATGTGATGTTTCCCATACTCTGTCCGGCAAAACCTTCGCCAGGGAACGAGCTAGGGGAAGTCCAATGCGGGCGCAGCACGCGTTGCGTTTGGCATGCGTGCAGACCAGAAAAACCGGCTCACTCACAAGTATGCAGGACTCCGGGACCACTCCGGCCATCAAGGCGTCCATGTCAAGATCGTCTGGACCTGCGACGACGCCCTCGGCGAGCCAGGGCTCGGCGGCGGTCGAGTCGGCGACCATGACGTGGATGCCGCCTGTCACGGGTCTGCGGCGTCCGGGACGGCGGATGAGCTGGGGCCGGACACCGGCGGCGACGGCCCTGTCGACGAGGGCGCGCACCCCGGAGGGCAGGCGGCATTCCTCCAGGTGGGAGGCCCAGGGGCCGGGGTGCTCGACCAGCAGCCAGAAGCGTGCCCCGACGGTGGCGCTCGCCAGAACGGGCAGGTCGCCGGTATGGCAGCCCTCGGGATGCGCGCAACCCCTGAGTGTCATATCCGGAACGCTCCCCCCGGTGACGTCTTCCCAATGCATACTTAGGTAAGACTAACCTAAGAGTGTTGCGAACGTGACGGAGGAGGAGCGGGGCGATCCCTGGGTGAATCGGACGTTCACTAAATCCTGCGGTGTCCCGCTGTCAATGGAACCGCCGAATAAAGCCGTTCCCCCGTGCGGGCACCCACACCCCTGCTTCAATGGGCGCTGTCAACGGGCTCACACCGGCGGGCGGTCGTCCGCCGTCCCGAGCCGGCGGTCATGGGGTGGTGGTGGGCCACCGCTCCAGGTCCGCCGGGAGGGGCCCGGTGCCCTGAACCTCCCCCAGCCTCTTCTCTGTTCTTCCGTGATCCCAGGTGACCCCCGCATGGGCGCACGGAAGTCGTCATACGGCGCCGCCGTTCAGCGGTCGAGCGCCGCCCGCGCCGCGGGCAGGGCCACGGCCCTGTCCTCGGCGACCAGCCCGATACGGGTGCGGCGGTCGAGCAGGTCGTCGACGTCGAGGGCGCCTTCGTGCCTGACGGCCCAGACCAGCTCGGCCCGGGTCACCCCGGTCGGCAGCGGTTCGGCCAGTGCCGGGTCCTCCCGTGTCAGTGCCTGGACCGCCGCCGCCTCACTCCCGTAACGCTCGGCCAGTCGTCCGGGTGTCCCGCTTCCCCCGGTCGCGCCGACCAGGGGCAGGCGGGCCGTACGGCTGCCGCCCGCCGGCAGGTCGCGCAGCCGTACCGCCAGGTCGACCGCGTCCTGCGCCATCCGCCGGTAGGTGGTCAGCTTGCCCCCGGCGACCGTCACGACCCCGTCGCGGGAGACCGAGAGCGCGTGCCTCCTCGACAGGTCCGCGGTGCGTCCCTCGGCGTCGAGCAGCGGGCGCAGCCCGGCGTAGGCCCCGGCCACCTCCCGCCTGCCGACCGCCGTTCCGAGCACCGAGTTGAGCACGCCGAGCAGGAACGTCACGTCCTCCTCCGGGACCGAGGGCACGTCCGGCACCGGGCCTTCGACCGGCTCGTCGGTGAGCCCCACGTGAACCCTGCCGTCGGCTTGGGGGAGCACCAGGACGAACCGGTTGGCCTCGCCCGGGATCGGCACGTGCAGCCCGGCGGACAGGCCCGGCAGGGTCTCGGGGCGCAGCACCAGATGGCTGCCGCGTGAGGGCCGCATCCGGACCTCGGGGACCAGCGTGCCCGCCCAGACGCCGGTCGCGTTGACGACCGCCCTGGCCCGGACCGTCAGGACCTGCCCGGTCAGCTCGTCGCGGACCAGCGCCCCGTCCCCCGTCAGTTCGAGCGCCCGGCACCGGGTCAGGATCATGGCGCCGTGCGCGGCGGCCGTCCTGGCCAGCGCGACGACGAGTCTGGCGTCGTCGGTCAGCCGCCCGTCCCAGGACAGCAGCGCGCCGCGCAGGCCCCGGGACTCCAGGCCGGGCACCAGGCGCAGCGCCGTCCCCGCGGAAACCCTTGAGGGGCCGGGCAGCAGGCGCCTGGGCGTGCGCGCGGCGATCCGCAGCCCGTCTCCGAGCCGGTAGCCGGTCATCACCGTCGCCGCCCGGCCCCGGGAGACGGACGGGGTGAGCGGCAGCAGGTACGGCTGGGCCCGTACCAGATGGGGGGCGGTGCGGGTGAGCAGGACGCCGCGTTCGACGGCGCTCTCCCGCGCCACCCCGACCTGTCCTCTGGCCAGGTAGCGCAGGCCGCCGTGGACCATCTTCGAACTCCACCGTGAGGTGCCGGAGGCCAGGTCGCCCGCGTCGATCGCCGCGACGGACAGACCCCGCGAGGCCGCGTCGAGCGCGGCGCCCGTCCCGGTGACGCCGAGTCCGACGACCAGTACGTCGACCACGAGGCCGGGGAGTCCGGCCAGCTCGCGGGCCCGCCGCGCCGCGTTGAGGGAGGAGTTCACGGCCGCAGGTACCTTTCCAGGAGTTCGGTCAGCTCGGCGTCGAGGGCGTCCCCGGTGAGCGGGGCCAGCAGTACGGGGCCGGACAGCAGGAACGACTGGGCGGTGAGCACGACCGTCCCGGCCAGCCGCGCCGGGTCGCCGGGCCGTACGGTGCCCCGCTCCTGGCCCCTGGCGACGGCCGAGCCGACCAGCGAGAGCATCACCTCGTGGCTGGCGCCCCTGCGCCACAGCAGGTACGGCAGGAGCAGTTCGGGGTCCACCTCGACGATCTTGCGCCAGAGCGGGTGGCCGCGCAGCGCGCCGACGGTCGCGACCGCGGCGGTCACCGGGTCCTCGGTGGCGAAGCGGCCCGCGACGCGCAGCCACTCGCGGGTCATCAGGTCGGCGACCAGGGCGTGCACGTCGGGCCAGCGCCGGTAGATCGTCATGCGGGACAGCCCGGCCCTGCGGGCCACGTCGGTGAGCGTGGTCCGCCTGACACCGACCGCGAGCACCACCTCCCTGGCCGCGTCGAGCACCGGGTCGGCGGGTGTTCCGCCCTCTACGGGGTCATTGTGACGAATGGACGCCATATGTCACAGTGTAGAGGTGGACACTCCCAAGAAAACAGCCGAGCCCATGCTCTGGTCCGGATGGGGCGACCCCGCCGGGGCCGTCGAGCTGCCCGAGGCCGTACGGTCGCTGCTGCGCGACCTGCTGGGGGTGCGCGCGCCGAGCACCCCCGCCGTCGGGCTCGAAGAGGTGAGGCCGCCCGAAGTCGTGCTCGCGCCGTCCGTCCTCGACGAGCTGCGCGCGGTCGTCGGCGCCGAGCACGTCCGCTCCGACGACGAGAGCCGGATCCGGCACACCCGGGGCAAGTCGACCCCCGACCTGATCCGCCTGCGCGCCGGGGACGCCTCGCGGGCACCGGACGCCGTGGTGCTGCCCGGCTCCCACGACGAGGTGCTCCGGGTGCTGCGGGTGTGCTCCGGCCACCGGGTCGCGGTCGTCCCGTTCGGCGGGGGCACCTCGGTCGTCGGCGGTCTGAGCGCCGACGGGCACGGCTTCGCCGGGGTCGTCGCGCTGGACGTGGGCAGGCTCGACCGGCTCGTCTCCCTCGACACCGAGTCGATGGTCGCCGAGCTGGGGCCGGGGCTGCGGGGGGCCGAGGCCGAACGGCTCCTGGGCGAGAACGGGCTCACCCTCGGGCACTTCCCCCAGTCGTTCGAGTACGCCACACTCGGCGGCTTCGCCGCGGCGAGGTCGAGCGGTCAGGCCTCGGCGGGCTACGGCGGGTTCGGCGACATGGTGGTCGGCATGACGGTCGCGACCCCGCGCGGCACCCTCGACCTCGGCCGCGCGCCCAGGTCGGCGGCGGGTCCCGACCTGCGCCAGGTGATCCTCGGCTCGGAGGGCGCCTTCGGCGTGATCACCTCGCTCCGGCTCCGGGTACGGCGCTCGCCCGCGGAGCGCCACTACGAGGGATGGCGCTTCGCCTCCTTCTCCGAGGGCGCCGCGGCGCTGCGGCGGCTGGCCCAGGACGGGCCGCTGCCGACCGTGCTCAGGCTCTCCGACGAGACCGAGACGATGATCGGGCTGGCCAGGCCGGAGGAGATCGGCGAACCGGTGGCCGGGGCGGGCTGCCTGGTCGTCGCGGGTTATGAGGGCGGTCCCCTGGAGGTCGCTGAGACGCGGGAGCGGGCCGCCGCGGTGCTGTCCGAACTCGGCGGAACCTGTCTGGGAACCGAGCCGGGACAGGCGTGGGCGCGCGGCCGCTACGCGGCGCCGTACCTGCGGGACGCGTTGCTGGCGGAGGGGGCGACCGTGGAGACGCTGGAGACGGCGGGCTTCTGGGCCGTTCTGCCCCGGCTCTACGAGGCGGTGCGCGCGGCGCTGACCGCCTCACTCGGCGCGCCGCTGGTGATGTGCCACATCTCCCACGTGTACGCCACCGGGGCCTCGCTCTACTTCACGGTCGTCACGGCGCAGGAGGAGGACCCGGTGGCGCAGTGGGAACGGGCCAAACGCGTGGTGAGCGAGGTGATCGTGGCGGAGGGCGGCACGATCTCGCACCACCACGGGGTGGGACGCGACCATCGGGAGGCCTACGCGGTGGAGATCGGCGAGCTGGGCGGGGAGATCCTGCGCGGGATCAAGGAACGGCTCGACCCGGAGGGGGTTCTCAACCCCGGGGCGCTGATCCCCAGTTCTTGATCTACAACGTAAAGGGCTGGGCCGTCGCGGTGGGCGGTTTCACCACGAAACGGATGCGTCTCCGTAAGATCAACGCCAAGATATGACCATGGTCGATGTCGGGCGGGCCGCCAGGCGCGGGCGTGAGGTCTCCTCGCGGGTCTCAGAGGAGGGCGCGGGCTGGTCCTGCGCCCAGATGGGCACCTTCAGGGCCCTGGTGCCCGACAGGAAGACCTTCAGCTGGCTCAGCCCGCGCGTGCTGTGGAAGTCGAGGAACCAGGTGCTCGCGGGCCTGTTCGGCGACCCCTCGGGACAGGCCAGGGCGCGCTGGGTCGCCGCGCAGCTCGAACGGGGGGTCGACCCCTCCCTCCGCGTCCCGATGGACGTCGGGCCCGAGTTCTCCTTCCTCCTCCTCGGGGACACCGGGGAGGGCGACCTGTCGCAGTACGCCGTCGTCCCCGGCATGCTCAAGATCGGGGCGGACACGGCCTTCGCGGTCATCGCCAGCGACGTGATCTATCCGGCGGGCGCGGGCGACGAGTACGAGGACAAGTTCTTCCGCCCCTACCAGGACTATCGGGCGCCGATCTACGCGGTCCCCGGCAACCACGACTGGTACGACGGGCTCGGCGGCTTCATGCGGGTCTTCTGCGACGCGCCCGCGCTCGAACAGGAGCGGCGCGGGTTCAGGATGTCGCGCTCGGGGCTGCGCGGCACGCTGTGGCGTGAGCCGGAGGCGATCGACGAGGTCCGCCTGACCGGCGCGCGCAAACTCAGGGCCCGCCCCGAGCAGGGTACGGCCCAGCCCGCGCAGCCGGGGCCGTACTGGGCGATGGAGACGCCGAGCCTGCTGATCGTCGGCGTCGACACCGGCATCCACGGCGGCCTGGACCGGGAGCAGGGACGCTGGCTGCGCGAGGTCTCCCGGGACCCACGGCCCAAGATCCTGATCACCGGCAAGCCGATCTACGTCCGCAACGACTACAAGCCGTCCGGGATCGAGGGCGGCGGGACGATCGACGACGTCGTCACCGACCCGGCCAACAACTACGTCGCGGCCATCGGCGGTGACGTGCACAACTACCAGCGCTTCCCGGTCAGGGTCGGCGACCGGACGATCCAGTACATCGTGGCGGGCGGTTCCGGGGCCTTCATGCACGCCACCCACACCACCCCCAGGATCACCGTCGGCGGGGTGAACGAGGACGACTACCGGTGCTACCCGCTGCGCGGCGACTCGCTGTCGTTCTACAGCAAGCTCTACAGCGAACGGCTGCGCATGCGCTGGCTCTACCTCACCCCGGAGGAGGGGGTGGCGCTGATGTCGCGGCAGATCGGCAACACCCCGCCGAGGGACATCGGGCCGGTCCCCATCACGCGCAGGATGCGCTGGGCGGCGCGGATCCTGGGCGGCTGGCCCATGCCGTTGCGGCTGCCCGTCGGCAAGACCTTCCACCGCTACCTGTCGGAGTTGTCCGACTGGGACACTCCGCCGTTCTTCAAAAGCTTCCTGCACGTGTCGGTGACCCCGGCCAGTCTGCGGATCCGCTGCTTCGCCGCGACCGGCTGCCTGCCGCAGGAGATGGAGCCGCCGCTTGAGGACGAGGTCGAGATCCCGCTCACCTGACGGGAGGCGCCTGACCGGAAGTGTCGGTCCCGCGTGACAGGCTGGCCGGATGAACATGGCAGTCGCCGCGGGGCCCGGCACCTCGGGGGTGCTGCGCCCCGAAGGGCAGGGGTCCCGGACGGTCGCCGATCTGGCGGCGGCCGTACGGGAGCTTGAGACGGGGGCGGGGACGGCGACGCCCCGCTGGGTCTGGGCCGACACGCGGGAGGTCTACCCGGCGCTGTTGCGTGAGGGGGTGCGGCTGGGGCGCTGTCACGACCTGGCCCTCACCGAGGGGCTGCTGCTGGGCTACGAGGGGCGCCACGGCGAGCCCCGTTCGGCGCGGGCCGCGCACGCCAGGCTGCACGGCCTGCCGGTGCCCGAGGAGCATCCCGGGCCGCAGGCCAGGCAGGCGACGTTGTTCGACGAGGAGGCGCCCCCGCCGGACGCGGACCTGGTGGCCGAGGTCCACGCCGACCAGCTCAGGCGGATCGAGGCCCTTCCCGAGCCGGGACGGTTCCGGCTGCTGGTCGCCGCGGAGTCGGCGGGGGCGCTGGTGGCCGCCGAGATGGCCCACGAGGGCATGCCGTGGCGTCGTGACGCGCACGACGAGCTGCTGACCGACCTGCTGGGGCCGCGTCCCGTGCACGGCATGCGCCCGGCCAAGCTCCAGGCTCTGGCCGACGAGCTCGCGCGGGCCTTCGGCGGCCCGTTCAACCCCGACTCCCCGCAGCAGATCGTCAAGGCGTTCAAGTCCGCCGGTCTGTCGGTGACCTCGACCAGGGCGCGGGAGATCAAGGAGGTCGACCATCCCGGGGTCGCGCCCCTGCTCGCCTACAAGGAGCTGGCCAGGATCCACAGCTTCCACGGCTGGACCTGGGCCGACCAGTGGGTGCGGGAGAACCGCTTCAGGCCCGAGTACGTCGTGGCCGGGGTGGTCTCGGGGCGCTGGGCGACCAACGGCGGAGGGGCGTTGCAGATCCCCAAGGTGATGCGCAGGGTCGTGGTCGCCGACGAGGGCTGGACGTTGGTCGTCGCCGACGCCGCCCAGCTGGAACCCCGGGTGCTGGCCGCGATGGCGGGTGACCGGGGCCTGGCGGCGGCGGCCGGGCAGATCGACCTCTACCAGGCGCTGGCCCGGGCGTTCGGCGGTGAACGCGACCACGCCAAGATCGCCCTGCTGTCGGCGATGTACGGCGGGACCAGCGGCGACGCGCCCAAGCTGCTGGCGGTGATGCGCCAGCGCTTCCCCAGGGCCTACCGGTTCGTCGAGGACGCCGCCAGGGCGGGGGAGGAGGGCAGGCTGGTCCGGTCCTGGCTGGGCCGTACCTCGCCGCCGCCCTCGGCACGCTGGCGGGAGCTGGTCTCGGGGCCGGAGGGGGCCAGGGCGGCGCGTGACTGGGGGCGCTTCACCCGCAACTTCGTGGTCCAGGCGACCGCGGCGGAGTGGGCGCTGGCGTTCATGGCCGTCCTGCGTGGCCTGCTGCCCCCTCCGGCGGCGCTGGTGTTCTTCCAGCACGACGAGGTGATGGTGCACTGTCCCGCCGAGCTGGGCCAGGAGGTGGTCGAGGCGGTCGGCAGGGCCGCGGAGGAGGCGACCGGGCTGCTGTTCGGGGACACGCCGGTGCGTTTCCCGATGCACGCCGTCGCCGTGCGCTGTTACGCCGACGCCAAGTGAACGGGCCGCAGGACCAGCCAGGCGCCGGTGACGGTCACCATGACCGCGACGGCCGTACCGAGCACCCCGTAGGACAGGGTGCCGACGACCACCCCGGCGAGCGCCGCGCCCACCGCGCCGCAGACGTTCATCAGCAGGTCCGAAACGCCCTGTACGGCGGGGCGGTCTTCGAGCCGTACGGCCTCGCTGAGCATCGCGGAGCCGGAGATCAGCCCGCAGGACCAGCCGAGGCCGAGCAGCGTGAGCCCCGCCGCCACCCGGGCGACGTCGTGGGGTCCGGCCCCGCCCGCCAGGACCGCGGCGGCCAGCAGGAACCCCATGCCGAGCACGAGCACTCTGACCCGGCCGATCCGGTCGGAGAGCCAGCCGACCACCGGGGACAGGATGTACATGCCCGCGATGTGCAGGCTGAGCACGATGCCGATGACCGAGTAGTCCGCGCCGCCGTGGCCCAGGTGGACCGGCGTCATGGACATGATCGACACCATCGCCGTGTGGCTCACCGCGATCGCGGCCAGCGCCCGGGAGGCGCCCGGCTCCCGGCGCAGGGTCCGCCAGGCGGTGCGCGGGGTGCCGCCCCGCCTGGGGCCTCCCTTTTCCGGGGCCGCCGGGTTCTCCGTGGGGGCCAGGGAGCGGGCCAGGAGCAACGGGTCGGGGCGCAGACCGGCCAGGATGACGACCAGGGCGACGGCGAAGGCGATCAGGGAGAGCGCGAAGGGGCCGGTGTCCGGCGCCAGGCCGAGGGAGCGGCCGAGGCGTTCCACGGGTTCGGCCAGGTTGGGGCCGGCGACGGAGCCGATCGTCGCGGCCCACACCACCCACGCCAGGTGCCGGGCGGTGTGCCCGGGCGGGGACAGGTCGGTCGCCGAGTAGCGGGAGGCCAGGCTGCCCGCGCCGGCGCTGCCGAACAGCACGAGCCCGCCGAGCAGCAGCGGCCACGACCGCACGGTGACGGCCGCGAGGATGATCACGCATCCCACCAGGGCGCAGCCGTAGGCGAGGGCCAGCCCGGCCCGCCGTCCGCCCTTGCCGGAGGTCCTGGCGGTCGGCAGCGCGAGCAGGGCGGCGCCGAGGACGGTCGCGGTCCCGGCGAGCCCGCTGATCGTCTTCGAGCCCGACAGCTGTGCGACGACCAGGGAGCTCAGGGTGAAGCCGACGGCGGTGCCGATCCCGCTGGCGATCTGCGCTACGGACAGGACGACGAGCGTTCGCCGCTGCACCGCGGCTGCTTTCCGTGTTTCTTTATAGGAAATGGCGCTATTTGTGGGGGTTGCGGTCACAAATGAATTTTGTCATCACTTATAACGCTTTATCGGGTGGGATGGTGGGGGTCGCTCAGGCGTTCGGCTGGAACGTCGAGAAGAAGACCCGCCGTGCCTGGGTGCCCCGGTCCCAGTCCAGATCCTGGGCGGTGAACGAGATCAGGTAGGCGCTCTGCCCGTCCACCGCGACATAGCGCGTCAAACCATGCATGGGGACGGCCCCGGGAGACCTGACGTAGGTGTACTCCCAGTCGGCCGCCCGCCACGAGCCGTACGGCACCGTCTCAACCCCGACCTCGGTGTACTCGTCCAGGTCGTCCTTGGTGATCCCGTCGAGCGCCGCGACCGGGTCGGTCACCGCTGTCTGGGAGACGACGACGCTCTGCCCACTGTTCCTCGGCCCGTGGAAGGTCACGACCCCGTCGGCCTCACGCACCGTCCAGCCCCCGGGCAGCGCCGCCGAGACACCCCCGGCGCCCAGGGTCCGGTAACCGCCGGGGATCTCGGCCCGGGACGGCGACGGCGCGGCCGAGGAGGGGGCCGGAGCGGTCGGGGAGGGAGCCGCCTGCGGGGTGGCCGAACCGGGGAGGAACAGCAGGAACAGTACGGCGGCGACCGCGGCCAGCGCCGCGACCGCGCAGACGGCGATCAGCAGGGGAGCCGGACGGCCCCCGCGCATCCAGGGGCCCTCGTTCACGGCCCTGCGCCGCGCGCTCCTGCGGCCGCCCGCGGCGGGAGGCCGTGTCCCGGCCAGGGTGTCCTCCTCGTCACGCCCGCGCGCCGAACGCCGCGCCGAGGCGGGAGGAGCCTCGGGAAGGTCGACGAAGGAGCCACGCCCGAGACCGGAGGCCGGGCTGCGTAACGCGTCGTACCCGCGGCCGTGCCCCGTCTCCTGACCGTCGGGGCGGGTGGTGGGGCGACCGTCGGGGTGGACGGCGGAGGCCCCGGAGACGAGCCCGGGCGCGTCGTAGGGCACCCGGACAGGCCCGGAGGGGGTCTCGATGATCCGCGAGGGCAGCGGTCCCGTCGGCCCTGACTGCCCCGAAGGCCCCGGCGGCTGGGCGGACGCGGACTGCGTGAACGAGGTCTGGGAGAACGGTGAGAACTGGGCGGGCTGCGGGGCCGCGGGCCGTACCGGGGTGAGGACCTCGGGCGCGGGCGGCGCGGTGGGCAGCTGGTCGTGGGCCACGGAACCGTGGCTGCGCAGCACCCGGCCCAGCAGTTCGGAGACCTGTCCGGCGGTCATCCTGTCCGCCGGGTCCTTGCGGAGCAGGCCCTCGATGACGGCGATCAGCGCCCCGGCCCGCTGCGGCCGGTTGGGCTCCTGGGTGAGGATCGCGCCGAGCACGGCCACCGCGTCCGGCCCCTCGTACGGCGGCCGCCCCTCGACCGCCGTGTACAGCGTCGCGCCGAAGGACCACAGGTCGGCGGCCTGGGTGATCGGCTTGCCGGACAGGCGCTCCGGCGGGATGTAGGCGGGCGAACCCATCAGCAGGCCCGTCTGGGTGACCGAGACGTCGCCCTCTATCGCGGCGATGCCGAAGTCGGTGAGCACCACCCGGTCCGAGGTGAGCAGCACGTTGCCCGGCTTGATGTCACGGTGCAGCACCCCGGCGCCGTGCGCGTGCCGCAGCGCGTCGAGCACCCGGACGGCGATCTCGGCGGCCTGCACGACCGGCAGCGGACCGTTACGCCGTACGGCCTGCTCAAGGGACCAGGCGCGGACCAGCTCCATCACGATCCAGGGACGGCCGTCCTCCTCGACCACGTCGTGGACCGTGATGATCCCCGGATGGCTGAGCCGGGCGGCCGAGCGTGCCTCGCGCAGCATGCGCCGGTGCGCGGCGTGCATGCCCTCCTCGTCGAGACCGGGCGGGAGGATCAACTCCTTGACCGCCACGTCACGGTCGAGCAGCACGTCGTGCGCGTGCCACACCACACCCATACCGCCCCGGCCGACCGGTGAGATCAGGCGGTAACGCCTGCCGACCAGCCTGCCCTGCGCCTCCGCCTCGGTCGTGCCGATGGTGTCGCCCTCCGAACCCATGGGGGGCCCTCCCGGCAGACGATCGGTCGTCCTGCCTCGTCCCCGCAACCAACCCTATGCGCAAGGTTGGACACGATATCGGGATCGTGTCAGGCAACGGAAGTCGGCGGCCCGCCGGTGGCAGCGACCTCGGTGACGGCGACCTCGGCGACCTCGGCGAGCGCGGCCAGCGCGGAGGTGAAGGCCGAGACGGGCGGGGTCACCAGGCCCGCGCCGACCTGTCCCGTGCCCGCGACCCTGCCCGCGATGCCGGTGTTGACGACCGGCAGCAGGCCGGTCCTGGCGACCAGCGTCACGTCCACGCCGACCGGGGTGCCGCGGAAACCGAGCCCGGGGATCCGGTAGACCGGGTGTTCGGCGAGGGTGATCTCGTACATGGAGAGGGTCGCCTCCGTCGCGGCGGCCACCTCCCCGCCGACGAACCGGACGATCGCCGGGGCCGCCGCCATCGCGAAGCCGCCCAGGCCCGCCGTCTCGGTGATCGTGGAGTCACCGATGTCGGGGTTGGCGTCCCGCGGGCCGTACGCGCCGAGGTAGAGACCGTCGGGCACGGCGGCGGGGCCGGTGAACCAGCGCTCGCCGAGCCCGGAGACCTGCACGCCGAAGTCGGTGCCGTTGCGGGCCATCGCCACGACGAGGCTGGAGCCGGGGACGTCCCTGGCGGCGTCCGCGCTCACCTTGCACGCCGCCATGGCCGCGTTGAGGAAGAAGTGGTCGTTGCCGCCGACGAAGCGCAGCACCTCGGCCGCGTGCAGGGGAGCCGTCTCGACCAGGCCGCAGGCCAGCTCCCGCACCAGCAGCGAGGTGGCGGCGCGGTTGCGGTTGTGCAGCTCGTCGCCCATCTGCAGGGCCTGCGCCATCAGCGCCCCGAGGTCGAGCGGCCCGGACGCCCGCAGCGTCTCGCGCAGCGCGGGGCCGAGCACCTCGCCCATCCAGCGCAGCCGCCGCAGCACCCCGTCGTCGTAGGCGCCGTAGCGCAGCACCCTGCCCAGGCCCTCGTTGAGCGAGCAGCAGGCGGTGCCGCCGTTCTCCTCGTCACGCACCTCGAACATCCACATGGACGGGCTGACCACGCCCGCCATCGGCCCGACCGCGCCCCACCCGTGGCAGGGCTCAAGGCGGACACGCCCCTGTTCGAGCAGCCGCAGCGCCTCCTCGGGGTCCCCGGCCAGTCCTTCGAGCAGCACCGCCCCGGTGAGCGCGCCGCGCAGCGGTCCCGAGGCGCGTTCCCAGCGGATCGGCGGGCCCGCGTGCAGGAACGTGCCCGGCGGCAGGCCGAGGGCCTCACCCGCCCGCCGTACCCCCACGAGGTGGGGCCTGGCCGACGTCATGCGGCCGAGCGCCGTCGCGTTCGCGCGGGACCTGCGGGGGTCGGCCAGCACCCGTGCGACGTCGTCCCCGGTGCCCGGCAGCGGCGGACGCCAGTCGACGGCCATCCTCGGTACGGCCTGCGCGTCCAGAGCCTCCCCGAACACCTCGGCCCCGGCCGTGACCACCCTGGGCTCCCCGTGGAGGGCGGGCAGCAAAGCCGGAGTCGCCGGAGTCGCCGGAGTCACCGCGCACCCGCCAGAAGGGCCGCCGCGTACCCGGCCGCGTGGGCGTTGGAGACGAAGACCGAGGCGCCCGCCGCCCGCAGCGCCTCCGCCTGGGCGGTCAGCCCCTGCGGGTCGTCACGCGAGCCGACCAGCGCCACCACGACCGGCACGCCCCGGGCCACGGCCGAGGCGATCCCGGAGGCGAGCCCGGCGGCCGGGTCGGGGTCGGCGGCGTGTCCGAGGACCACGTCGAGCAGCGCGACGTCCCCCGCAGGCACCCGTGCGAGGGCCTCAAGGCGCAGGGAGGGGTCGATCATCGGGTGCGCCCTGCCCCGGGTGTAGACGTCGTCGCCGAAGTCGGTGAACTCCCCGGTCCCGGCGACCGTCCTCGCCTCCGCGCACAGCGTGCCCCCCGAGTAGACGCCGCGCAGCGTCCCGGCGGGGCCCGCCCGCGGGCTCACGGGTGCGGGCCACGAGGGCCACACCGGGACCGGGACACCCAGGGCCCGCAGTACGGCCTCCGCCGCGTGGGTCAGGTCGCCGGGGCCGCCCCCGGAGCCGCCGTCGAGGTCACAGTCGAGGTCACAGCCGGACCCGAGCAGCGCCGTCACGACCGGGGTGGACAGCGCCCGCGTGGCCCGCCGTACGGCCAGGCCGGTCTCGGGGGCGGGCGGTTTGGAGACCAGCACGATCAGCTCGGTCGAGGGGTCGGCGTCGAGCGCCGCCAGGGCACGCAGTGTGGACAGCCCGGCGACCTCGGCGGACAGGTCCCTGCCGCCGACGCCGAGCACGTGGCTGACCCCGACACCGGCCAGGTCCAGCAGACAGGTCACCTGCTGGGCGCCCGTCCCCGAGGCGGCGACGACGCCGACGGGACCGGGCCGCAGCACGTTCGCGAAACCGAGACCCGCGCCGCAGACCACCGCGGTGCCGCAGTCCGGCCCCATGACCAGCGGGCCCAGCTCGGCCGCGCGCCTCTTGAGCAGCGCCTCCTGCTCGACGGGGACGTTGTCGCTGAAGATCATCACCGAGAGACCGGCCTCGATCGCGTCCATCGCCTCGGCGAACGCGTAGGGCCCCGGCACCGAGACCAGCGCCAGCGTGGCAGCGCCTTCACCGCTCTCACCGGCCCCGCGCAGCGCCGCCGAGCGCACGGTGCGCGCGGGCCGTTCCCCGCCGCCTCCCTGAACGGTTCGTACGGTGAGGTCCGTGAGCAGCCGGTCCAGCTCGGCGCGCGCCGTCTCCAGGTCATCGGGGCCCGCGCCGCGCAGCGCGACCAGCAGGTCGCCCTGTCCCGCCTCGGGCAGCGCGAAACCCAGCCCGGCGGCGAGGCCGAGGTTCAGTTCGGTGGCCATCGCCACCACCGCCACCTCGATCCCGGGCAGCGCCGACAGGGCCCCGCTGACCCGCATGAGGCTCACCGAGTCGTGGTAGACCCCGGGGCGCACCCGGACCAGGTCGGCGCTCAACGGCCCGCTCCCGCAAGCCCGGCCACCGCGGCGAGACCGGCGCGCACCCCCCACGCCAGGTCGGCTCCCGAGGTGTGGCCGATCTGGAACAGCCGGTGCAGCGCGGGTTCGAGCGCCTGCCGCCCGGCCAGGCCCCGCAGTACGGCCAGCACCTCCCCGCACGCCTCACCCCTGGCGGCGCAGTGCAGCAGCGCCGCGGAGATGGGCGTCGTCCGCTCACGGGCTTCGAAGGTGACCGCCGCGGCCAGCCAGTCGGCCAGCCACACGGCCCGGCCGACGCCCGAGGCGGTGCCGAGATGGCGCAGCGCGACCAGCAGCCCGGCGATCATGTCGTCACCGCTCGGGGTGAGGCCGGGGCCGAGACCCACGAGCTGCTCGGCGGCCGTGACGCCGCGCAGCAGCGAACCCTCCGCGCACCCGAGCGCGAGCCGTACGGCGGCGTCGTTGCCCTCAAGCCCGGGAC
Organism: Streptosporangium sp. NPDC000239; assembly: GCF_040300765.1. Taxonomy (NCBI): domain Bacteria; kingdom Bacillati; phylum Actinomycetota; class Actinomycetes; order Streptosporangiales; family Streptosporangiaceae; genus Streptosporangium; species Streptosporangium sp. NPDC000239. The sequence goes on from NZ_JBEPEI010000005.1 coordinate 63,228, forward strand.
GTCTCGGCGAACGCTCGCACAGTCCGGAAAGCACCGGCAGCCAGGAGGCCAGCAGCGCGGGCTCGACGGGACCGAGCGGCGGCGCCGCGTCCCACCAGCGGTGCGCCCGCAGGCCGAGGCCGCCGAGCTCGATGGAACCGTCACCGACCCACGCCTCCTCGCCCACGGCGACCCGGGGCATCGGGCCGTTGATCACCATCGCGTTGGGCAGCCGGACCGCGTCCCCCGAGAGCACCGCGACCACGTGGGGTTCCAGCTCCGTGCGGACCTCAAGGTAGATCCCGGCGGGGAAGGCCGCGAGCACCCGCGCGGGGCGGCGGGGCGACTCCAGCAGCGCGCGCAGGGCCGTGCCGGCCGCGCCCGTCGCGTGCGCCCGTACATGTCCTGGCTGGACGCCCCGGCTCCGCCGGGCCCTCGGACGCGCTCCGACGGTCATGAGCCCTCGCCTGCCTTTCACCGTGCCGTGCTGTGCCGTGCTTGTGCCGCGGTCGTGTCGTCACCGTGTCGCGCGGCTGTGACCGGCCAGGACGCCCCCGTTCCACTGAGCCGACGGTAGAACGCCCGGCGAGCTCGCCGTACGGAGAAAGGTGCCAACAGAAACCCCAAAGGTTGGTTCTTCCTGACAGACGGCCTTATCGGTGACAATCACGTCATGGAACCTCCTGTACGGCTGGCGAGCACCGGAACCATCACCCACGGCGTGGCCGTAGGCGAGGTACTGGGCGCCTCGACACTCGCCGGGGCCAGGCTGCTGGCCGGAGGACGCGGCCTCGGCAGGATCGTGCAGCGGCTCAACGTCATGGAGGTTCCCGACATCCTCGCCTGGGTGAAGCCGAACGAGTTGCTGCTCACCACCGGCTACCCGCTGCGCAACACCCCGCAGTCACTCGACCGGCTGGTCAGCGACCTGGACGAACGCGGCCTGGCCGCGCTGGGCATCAAACTCGGCCGCTATCTGGACCGGCTGCCCGAGGAGATGGTCGAACAGGCCGACCGGCTCGGGTTCCCGCTCATCCAGCTCCCCGAGGACGTCGGCTTCGACGACATCCTCAACCAGGTCCTCACCGACATCCTCAACCGGCAGGCCGCGGCGCTGGCCAGGGCGGAGGAGGCGCACCGGGCGCTGGTCCAGGTCGTGCTCGCGGGTGGCGGGCTGGGCGAGGTGACCGAGGAGGTGGCCGGGCTGCTCGGCGCCGCCGTCGCCGTACTGGACGGGGCGGGGCAGGTGCTGGCCGCGGCGGGGCCCGCCGAGCAGGTGGCCGGGCTGCGCGCGTCGGGAGCGCGGGACCGGGGGGAACACCTTTTCGTCCCCGTCGTCGCGGGCGGCCACCACCACGGGCGGATCGTCGCCTGCGCCCCGCCGAGGCCGGGGGAGAACGACATCGGCATCCTGGAGCGCGCGGCCACCGTGGCCGCGCTCGTGATCACCAGGCAGGAGGCGGTGAACGCCGTCGAGAGCAAGTACCGCGCCGACTTCCTGCGCGACGTGCTCACCGGCAGGGCGGGCAGCGCCGAACGGGTCGCCGCGCGGGCCAAGGCCTTCGGCTGGGACCTGCGGCGCCCGGTGACCGTCCTGGTCGCCGAACTCGACCCGGACGGCGACGAACGCGTCGCCCAGGACAGGCTGGTCACCTGCTGGACCAGCGCGATGCGCCGTCACGACGGGCACGGCGCGGTCGCGGGCTTCTCCCACGAGGTCGTCGCGGTCGTGGACGCCGCCGTGGACACCACCCGCCTGGCCAGGGACGCCGTCGCCGCGTTCGCCGAGTGCCTGCCCGCGACCTTCTCGACCGGCGCGAGCCGGACGGCCGCCGGGATCGAGGTCCTGCCGGAGGCGTACGGCCAGGCCGTGAAGGCCGCCAGGGTCGGCCGCCAGCTCCACGGTCCCGGCGCGGTCGCCCACTTCGACCAGCTGGGGGTCTACCGGCTGCTCTCCCTGGTCAGCGACACCGAGGAACTGCACGCCTTCGTCCGTGAGACCCTCGGCCCGCTCGCCTCCGACACCGACGCCGACAACGGCGACCTGCGCAGGACCCTGCAGGTGCTGCTGGAGACCAACCTCAACGTCGCGGAGACGGCCAGGCGGCTGCACTTCCACTACAACACCCTGCGCTACCGGATCGGCAAGCTGGAACGGATGCTGGGCGACTTCACCGAGGACGCCCATCTGCGGCTGAACCTGACCCTGGCCCTGCACGTCCTGCGGATGCGGGGCATCTAGACTCACGGGCGTGGACGAGACCTTTGAGCTGGAAACCGACTACATCCCGTTGTGCGACCTGCTGAAGTACTGCGCCGTGACCGACACGGGCGGCCAGGCCAAGCACTTCATCGCCGAGGGCAACGTGACGGTCGACGGGCGGGTCGAGCTCCGCAAGACCTGCAAGATCCGCGCCGGACAGGTCGTCGCCGGGGACGGCTTCGAGATCCACGTGGTCGCCCCCGGCGGCTGACCGTCACGCCGGGCCGCTCCCCGAGGGGGACGGCACGGAGACCGGGGAGAGCCTGGCCGCGGACGTGCCGAGCCCGGAGGGCCTCCTGAACGCGGCGACCCCCGCCGGGGCCGGGGCCGCCGGAGCCGGTGCGGGGGAGGAGGGCACGGCGGCGGGGCGCAGGCGCAGCGCCGAGGTGCCCGGCCCCGAGGGCAGGAACCGGGAGACCACCGTCGCGGGCACCACCGCGGACACGGAGCCGTGGTGGTGGCGGCGCAGCTCGGCCTCGGTGTACCGCGCGCACCTGCGGTGCCACTCCAGGATTCCCGACATCCACTCCTTGAGGCCGTCGGCGTGCCGGGTGAGGACGCCGCGGACCTCGTCGCCGAGGCCGAACTCCTCGAACATCGCGGGCAGGTCCTCCTCGACGATGTGCTGGAACTGCCGCATCCGCGCCGTCATCAGGTCCGCCACGACGTCCCTGGCGGTCAGCCGGTCCACCTGGAGGAAGTTCTCCACGACCAGCACCATGTTGTGGACCTCACCCTCGAACTCGACCTCCTTCTGGTAGGAGAACAGGTCGTTGGTGAAGGTCGCGTAGTCCTGGGCGGCGGTGTCCAGCTCACGCATCACCCTGGTGTGGTACAGCTCGGCGGGCACCAGGTCGTAGTGCGCGAGCTTGGCCAGGCTCATCGTCAGGCCGGAGCCGAACGTGTCGCGGCGCATCTCGACGTAGTCGACGGGGTCGGGGACCCGGTTGCCCGTCTGGTTGCCCAGCTCCCACAGCCAGCTGCTGGTCATCGCCTCGATCGCCGCGCGGAAGTCACGCCTGGCGGCCTCGTTCATCGGCGCGGCCGTACGGTGCCACAGGTCGGCCAGGCCCCGTTCGAGCGGGTTGAGCGGCTCGGGGACCGCGCCCAGGTCGATCGGCATGAACAGGCCGAGCCGCTCGTCGCAGAGCTTGGCCGCGGCCAGGTCACGGGAGGCGCCGAAGACCACGGGGTAGTAGTCGTCGCCGTAGGTGCCCCAGGACAGCCAGTCGGACGACAGGTTGAGCTGTTCGAGACTCGCGTCGGCGTGGATCATCGAGGCGCAGTGCGCCAGGTCGAAGAGCAGGAAACGCCGCTCGTCCCAGACGCCGCCGGCCTCGACTCCGGGGATCGCGTCGAACAGGCCGACCCGGCGCGCCCAGCCGACCGAGTCGCGGCGGGCGGCGTCCAGGTGGGGGCTGATGCGGACGGGATAGGGCATGTGGAAGTCGGGCAGCGGCAGGTGCCCGACCGGCTCGAAGGGCCGGTGGGACTGCTGGCGCGTCCTGCGGGCCAGGCCCGGCGTCAGCGTCGCGGTCGGCAGCCGCGCGGCCGAGGTGCCCAGGCCGAGCGGCCCCCTGGAGACGCCGGGGGAGGTGACGGCCCCCTCGTTCATGTAGCGGCTCGACCTGGCGTGCCACTCGTGGCCGCCCGACTGCCAGTCCTGCAGGCCCTTGACGTACAGGCCGACCGCGACCTGCTCGTCCGGGGGCAGGGCGTGCTCGGCCAGCAGCGCCGGGATCTCGGCGAGCGCGGTGTCCTCGAACTGCAGCAGCCGTGAGGTCAGCAGTTCGTTGACCAGTTCGGCGGCCTCCTGGGTCGGGCAGTCGAGGAAGCGCTCGAAGACCAGGACCGCGTTGGAGTTCTCCCCCTCCTCGCGGACCTCGCGCTGGTAGGAGAACAGGTCGTTGCGCAGGTGCACGGCGTCGGAGAAGGTGTCGCACAGCACGTGCAGCGGCCTGGTCCCGGCCAGGACGTCGGGGATCTCGGCGCCGACGGCGTACTCGACGAGGTTGGCCGACCAGGGTGCCCCGCCGACCCTGCGCCGCATCTGGATGTACTCGATGGGGTTGGCGATCCTGCCCTGGTCGATGTTGTGCAGCTCCCACATCGACTCGATCATCAGGTTGTGCGTGCTGGTGATGAACCGCCGCCGCCACCCGGCCGACATCGAGGGGATCGTCCGCCTCCACAGGTCCTTCAGCCCGGCCTCCGCGGGGTTCTCCGGCTCGGGCGGCTCCTGGCCGTCCACGGTCATGAACAGTTCGAGCCGGTCGAGGTGCGCCTTGGCGCCGCGCAGGTCACGCGAGTGCTTGAAGTGCTCAAGGAAGTGGTCGTCGAAGAAGAACACCCAGACGTACCAGTCGGTGATCAGGTCCAGGGCGGGGCCGTCGCAGTCGGGGTGGGTGTAGGCGCACATCAGCGCGTAGTCCATCTTCGCCAGCGCCTGCTCGTCCCAGACAAGACCGCCACCGGGCTTGGGGGAGTCGAGCATGCCCATCTCGCGGGCCCAGGCGTTGCTGTGCGCGCGGGCACGTTCCAGATGCGGATTGAGCCTGGCGGGGTACGGGATGTAGAAGCCGGGCAGCGTGAAAGCCTGCATGGGGGCGCGCCTACTCTTCTCTGGGGCCGATCAGGACGGTTCACTCAAAGTCGCGAAAGCGCCACTCACCGTACTGCATCACATGGTCGTACCGGGAGTTCTCTGACCAATCTCTCCAACCTCCCCATGATCACACAGCTGGGTTTCGCACGTGGTGCCTACGGGAAACCCTCCGTAGACCCTCGCCCGTCCGTGGCGTGGGCCGCGACGACGGCATGGGAGTTCGCCGGAGGGAAGCCTGCGGGGCGGCCGCCGACCGACGGCCCGGTGAGAGGTGGGGCTTGATGGTTGCGGGGTGGACCAAACACGGGGACGGCAGGACCCTCGCACCCGGTGAGGTCGTCAAACCGGACGAGCGGATGTCCTGGCCGCGCATGGTCGGCTTCGGCGCGCAGCACGTCGTGGCGATGTTCGGCGCGACGTTCGTCTTCCCGCTGGTCATGGGTCTCGACCCCAACATCGCCATCATGTTCTCCGGCGTCGCGACGATCATGTTCCTGCTCGTCGTGAACGGCAGGATCCCCAGCTACCTCGGCACCAGCGCCTCCTTCGTCGGCGGGGTGCTCGCCATCAGGTCCCTGTACGGCGGGGACACGCCCGCGGCCGACGCGGTCGTCACCGGCGCCGTCCTCGTCGTCGGGCTGGTGCTGGCCCTGGTCGGCCTCGCCGTACATCGGCTGGGCGTGCAGGTCATCAACCGGGTCTTCCCGCCGGTCGTCACCGGTGCGGTCGTCATGCTGATCGGCTTCGGGCTGGCCTACGTGGTCGCCGACGTCTACTGGCCGCAGGACCAGTGGATCGCGCTGGTCACGATGACCGCGACCTTCCTGTTCCTCGTGGTCCTGCGGGGGTTCGCCGGCCGGATCGCCATCCTGCTCGGCCTGGTCCTCGGCTTCGCGCTGTCCTGGGCGGCCGACCGGGTCCTCGGGGACGTCACCGCCTACAACGCGGTGACCCAGCGGATCGACACCCATCCCAGGGTGAACCTCTCCGCGGTCGCCGACGCCGCCTGGGTCGGGTGGCCGGACACGCACCTGCCGGACATCAGGGTCTCCGCCGTGCTGCTGGTGCTGCCCGCGGTGATCGCGCTCGTCGCGGAGAACGTCGGCCACGTCAAGGCCGTCGGTGAGATGACCCGCACCGACGTGGACCCCTACCTGGGCAGGGCCATCGCGGCGGACGGCCTGGCCACCGCCGTCGCCAGCGCCTTCGGCGGCTCCCCGACGACCACCTACGCGGAGAACATCGGCGTCATGGCCGCGACCAGGGTCTACTCGACGGCCGCGTACTACATCGCGGCCCTCATCGCGATCCTGTTCGGTCTGTGCCCCAAGTTCGGCGCGCTGGTCGCGGCGACCCCGGGCGGTGTGCTCGGCGGCATCACGGTGATCCTCTACGGCATGATCGGCCTGCTCGGCGCGAAGATCTGGGTGGAGAACCGCGTCGACTTCTCCGACCCGGTCAACATGGTGCCGATCGGGGCGGGGATCATCCTCGCCATCGGCCCGGTCAGGCACACCTTCGGCTCGGCCTTCACCCTTGAGGGCATCGCGCTGGGCACCGTCGTGGTCGTCGGCGGCTACCACCTGCTGCGGGTGCTGCGACGCGGAGAGCGGGAGGGCGGGGGAGCGGCAGGCGGCCAGGACAGCGGAGGAACGGGCGAGGGAAGGGCGGCCGGGTGAAGCCTCCCCCGTTCGACTACCACGCCCCCCGTTCCCTCGGCGAGGCGCTGGAGATCCTCGCCGCCGCCGGGCGGGAGGGCAAGGTCCTCGCCGGGGGACAGAGCCTGATCCCGATGCTGAACATGCGCCTGACGCATCCCCGGCACATCGTGGACGTCAACGGGCTCACCGAACTGGCCACCGTGGAGGCCGGGCCCGGCGGCGTCCTGGTCGGCGCGCTGGCCAGGCACGCCCAGGTCGAACACTCCGAGCAGGTCGCCGCCGTACAGCCCCTGCTGCGCAGGGCGCTCAGGCTGGTCGCCCACCCGGTGATCCGCAACCGGGGGACCGTGGTCGGCAGCCTGGCGCACGCCGACCCCGCCGCCGAACTGCCCGCCGTGCTGGCCCTGCTCGGCGGTTCGGTACGGCTGGCGAGCGCGGGCGCGACCAGGGAGGTCCCCGCGGGCGCCTTCTTCACCGGTCCCCTCGAATCGGCGCTGCGGCCGGGAGAACTGGCCGTCTCGGCGCTGTTCCCCGCCCTGGCGCCGCGTTCGGGCACGGCCTTCCACGAGGTGGCCAGGCGGCACGGCGACTACGCGGTGGCCGGGGTGGCCGCGCTGGTCGTCCTGGACGAGGACCTGCGGGTCGTCACGGCCAGGGCGGCGTGCGTGAGCGCCGGGCCGGTCCCGGTGGTCGTGGACGTCTCCGGGGCCTGCGGCCACCGCCCGTGGGGGTCGGCCGACTGGCGGGGCGCGGCGGCGGCCGTACGGGACGGGACGGAACCGGAGGCCGACATCCACGCGAGCGCGGACTACCGGCGGCACCTGCTGGGGGTGCTGGCCGAACGGGCGCTGACAGAGGCGGCCCGGCAGGCGGCGCAGGAAGTGGAGCGGAAGGCGGCGCGCGGGTGAGGGACATCGCGATCACCCTGACGGTCAACGGGGTCGTACGGCGGGTCACGGTGCCGGGGCGGCGGCTGCTGTCGGACTGCCTGCGGCACGACCTCGGGCTGACCGGCACACACGTCGGGTGCGAGCACGGCGTCTGCGGGTGCTGCACGGTGCTGTTCGACGGGCGGCCGGTGCGCTCGTGCCTGATGTTCGCGGCGAGCGCGGACGGGCACGAGGTGACGACCGTGGAGGGGCTCGCGGAGCCGGACGGCACGCTCTCCCCGGTGCAGCGGGCCTTCGCCGAGTGCCACGGCCTGCAGTGCGGGTTCTGCACGCCGGGGTTCCTGTGCACGGTCACCGCCCTGCTGCGCGACAACCCGGCGCCGGGTGAGGAGGAGGTCGTCGAGGGGCTCTCCGGCAACCTGTGCCGGTGCACCGGCTACCAGAACATCGTCAGAGCGGTCCACCGGGCCGCCGAGATCCTGGCGGAGGAGCGGTGACGACACGGCTGTTCGGGGAGCCGGTACGGCGCAGGGAGGACCCCAGGCTGCTGACCGGCGGGGGCCGCTACCTGGACGACATCGGCGAGGGCGCCTTCGAGGCGGCGTTCGTCAGGTCCCCGCACGCGCACGCCGTGATCCGCGACATAGACGTCTCGGCGGCGATCGACGTCGAGGGGCTGGTGGCGATCTACACCTGGGAGGACCTGCCCGCCCGGCTGGCCGAGCCGCTGCCGCTGCTGATCCCGCACCCGGCGCTGACCCACGGCCGCACCGCCCGCCCGCTGGCGCGGGACGTCGTCAGGCACGTCGGCGAGCCCGTCGTGATGGTCGTCGCCCGCGACCGCTACCTCGCCGAGGACGTCTGCGCGCTGATCGAGGTCGACTACGAGCCGCTCACGCCGGTCGTCGGCATCGAGCGGGCGAGGCGCGCCGAGACGCTGGTCCACCGGGACGTGCCGGGCAACGTCGGTGCCCACCTGGTCCAGGAGGTGCGCTCGGCGACCGGCCTGGGCGCCCGGGAGGCGATCGAGGCGGCGCCGTACCGGCTGGAGTTCGGCCTGGACATCGAGCGCAGCGCCGCCACGCCCCTTGAGGGGCGCGGGGTGCACGCCCGCTGGGACGCCGGGGACCGGTCGCTGCGGGTGCATTCGAGCACCCAGACCTCCACCAGCGTCAGGATGGCGATCGCCGCCAAGCTCGGCCTGCCGCTGCCCCAGGTCGAGGTCGTCGCCCCGGACGTGGGCGGCGGGTTCGGCGTCAAGATCGTGCACCCCTGGCCGGAGGAGGTGCTCGTCCCGTGGGCCGCCATGCTGCTCGGCCACGAGGTCAGGTGGACCGAGGACAGGCGTGAGCACTTCGTCTCCTCGGCGCACGAGCGCGCCCAGGCGCACCACGTCCGGGTCGGCTTCGACGACCGGGGACGGGTGCTCGGGCTCGACGTGACGATCCTGCACGACCACGGCGCCTACACGCCGTACGGGATCATCGTGCCGATCATCACCTCGACCCAGCTTCCCGGCCCCTACAGGCTGGGCGCCTACCGGGTGGAGTTCTCCTCCCTCTACACCAACACCGTGCAGGTCACGCCGTACCGGGGGGCGGGGCGCCCGCAGGCGGTCTTCTGCATGGAACGGACGATGGACCGCATCGCCCGGCACCTGGGCCTGGACCGTACGGCGGTGCGCGAGGCCAACTTCATCCAGCCGGAGGAGTTCCCCTACGACCAGGGCCTGACCTTCCAGGACGGCCGTCCGCTGATCTACGACAGCGGCGACTACCCGGCGTCGCTGCGCATGCTCAAGGAACTCGTCGGCTGGGACGACTTCCCCGCGCTGAGGGAACGGGCCGCGGGACAGGGACGCAGGCTCGGCATCGGCATCGGCTGCTACGTGGAGGGCACCGGGGTCGGGCCGTACGAGGGGGGTCACGTCCAGATCACCTCCGACGGCCGGGTGCACGTCTCGACCGGCCTCACCTCACAGGGTCAGGGCCACGAGACGGTGTTCGCCCAGATCGCCGCCTCCGAGCTCGGCGTGCCGATCGAACGGGTCAGCGTGGTCACCGGCGACACCCGCAGGTTCGGCTACGCGGTCGGCACGTTCGCCTCGCGGGCGGCGGTGATGAGCGGCAACGCCATCGCCCTGGCCTGCGGGAAGGTCAGGGAGAAGGCGCTGCGGATCGCCTCGGACGCCCTGGAGGCCGACCCCGGCGACCTGGAGATCGTCGACGGGGTGGTGCGGGTCGTCGGCTCGCCGGGCACGGGCCTGCCGCTGGCCACGGTCGCGGTGCTGTCCAACCCGCTGCGCTACGCCTTCGACGCGGAGGCGGGCCGGGCGACCCAGTTCGCGGGCACCCCGTCCCCGGACAGGCCGCCGGTCGCCGAGGGGGACGAGCCGGGGCTTGAGGGCCGTGGCTACTACTCGCCGATCCGCTCGACCTTCGCCTCCGGCATGCACGCGGCGATCGTGGAGACCGACCCGCTGACCGCGGAGATCCGCATCCTGCGCTACGCCGTCGTCCACGACTGCGGCAACCTGATCAACCCGATGATCGTCGAGGGGCAGATCCACGGCGGGGTCGCCCAGGGCGTCGGCGGCGCGCTGTACGAGCGGATGGTCTACGACGAGCACGGCCAGTTGCTGAACGCCTCGTTCATGGACTTCCTGATGCCGTACGCGACCGAGGTCCCCCACGTGGAGACCGCCCATCTGCGGACGCCGTCGCCGTTGAACCCGCTCGGCGTCAAGGGGGCGGGGGAGGCGGGGGTCATCCCGGTCTCCGCGGTGATCGCCTCCGCCGTCGAGGACGCGGAGGGCATCAGGATCGACCGGATGCCCATCTCCCCGTCGGAGCTGTTCGACCTGCGCCGCTCGGCTTCCCCTGACCGGCGGACCGGTCAGACCGGCTCGGCGACCAGCCTCTTGCGGAACACCCAGTAGGACCAGGCCTGGTAGCCGAGCACGAAGGGCAGCGCGGCCAGGCCGATCCAGGTCAGCATGCCCAGCGTGTACGGCCCGGAGGCCGCCCCGGCGACGGTGAGGCCGGGCAGCGGGGCGGGCCACAGGGCGCCGAACAGGGCGACGCCGCCCAGCGCGAGTGAGGAGGCGGTCGCGGTGAACGCCCAGCCCTCCCTGCCCCGCCAGACCAGCGCGACCCCGGCGGCCAGGGCCGCCATCGCGGTCAGCGCGCAGGCCCACAGCCACGGCGCGGCGGTCCAGTCGGCCACGGCCGTACGGGCCGCGGGGATGCCGGACAGGGCGACGACCGCGGCGGGCACCGCGACCGCGGAGACCGCCATCGCGGTACGTCGGGCCCTGGCCCGTACGGCTCCGGTCGTCTTGAGGGCGACGAAGACCGCGCCGTGCAGCGCGCAGACCGACAGCGAGAACACCCCGCCGACCAGCGCTGCCAGGGCGCTGCCGTGCAGCAGGTCGGCGAAGACGGCGCCCCACAGGAAGGCGGTCAGCCCGCTGCCGACCATGACGCCCAGGTCGCACCAGGCGCGGTCGGAGGCGTGCTGGACCTTGCCCCGCCACTCAAGGCCGACACCGCGCACGATGAGCCCCGCCAGGATCAGCGTGAGCGGCAGGTAGAACGTGCTGAGCATCCCGGCGTACCAGGCGGGGAAGGCGGCGAACATCGCGCCGACCGCGGTGATCAGCCAGACCTCGTTGCCGTCCCAGACGGGGCCGATCGTGCCGAGCACCTGCTTGCGCTCCGCCTCGTTCCTGGAGAGCACCGGGGCGAGCAGCCCGACTCCGAAGTCGAACCCCTCAAGGACGAAGTAGCCGGTCCACAGGAACGCGATGATCGCGAACCAGAAGGTGGTGAGTTCCATGATCTTGACGCCTCAGTACATCAGGGTCGGCTGGAGTTCGGCGGTCGCGTTCCCGCCCACACCGGAGGGCACGTCCGGCCGGCGCGCGGGGACGGGTTCGGGACCCGCCTTGACGTGCCGGACGATCAATACGGCCTCGGCCAGCGCGAGCGCGCCGTACAGGGCGGTGAACAGGGCGAGGGAGACGGCGACCTGGCCGAGTCCGACGCCGGGGGAGACGCTGGCGGCGGTGAGCAGCTCACCCTGGACGGTCCACGGCTGGCGGCCGATCTCGCTGAGCAGCCAGCCCGCGATGATCGCGAGGGTCGGCAGCGGCAGGGCGAGCAGGAACGCGCGGGCCAGCCACGAGGGCACCGCACGCGGCGGACCCTCCCCGCGGCGTCCGCGGCGGCGCCCCCGGGTCAGCCACAGGCCGAGTACGGCCAGGCCGACCGTGGTCATCCCGAAGACGATCATCACGCGGAAGGACCAGAAGACCACCGGCAGGTTGGGGCGGTAGTCGGCCGGGCCGAACCGCTCGGTGAAGCGCTTCTGCAGGTCCTCGGTGCCCTGCACCACGGCCTGCGGGTCGTTGGTCGCCAGGAAGCTGAGCAGCATGGGCACCTCGACGCCGGGCACCGGGGAGAAGGGCGCCCCGGCGGTGTCGTGCCTGAGCCCCTCGGCGGCGGCGAGCTTCATCGGCTGCTGCTCGTACATCAGCTTGGCGGAGGTGTCGCCGCTGACCGCGACGACGGCTCCCGCGATCGCCGTCATGACCAGGGCCGCCCGCACCGGGGTCCGCCACATGTCCGCGCCACGCCGTACGGGCCTGGTGCGGTCGGGGTCGCGCCGTTCCCGCAGGATGCGGTATCCGCACACGGCCAGCACGAAACCGCCCGCCACCACGAACGACGCCGCCACCACGTGGGGCACCTGGGCGGTCGCGGTCGGGTTGGTCAGCACCGCCCACAGGTCCGTCATGCGGGCCTTGCCGTCGACGACCTCGTAGCCGACCGGGTGCTTCATCCAGGCGTTCGCGGCGAGGATGAAGTAGGCCGACAGGTTGGAGCCGATCACCGCGGCCCAGATGGTCGCCAGGTGGACCCGCTTGGGGAGCCGGTCCCAGCCGAAGATCCACAGGCCGAGGAAGGTCGACTCAAGGAAGAAGGCGAGCAGCGCCTCAAGGGCGAGCGGCGCGCCGAAGACGTCTCCGACGAAGACCGAGTACTCGCTCCAGTTCATCCCGAACTGGAATTCCTGCACGATGCCGGTGACCACGCCCATCGCGAAGTTGATCAGGAACAACTTCCCGAAGAACTTCGTCAACCTCAGGTAGTGCTCCTTGCCGGTACGGTGCCAGGCGGTCTGCAACCCGGCCACGAAGACGCCGAGGCCGATCGTCAGAGGTACGAAAAGAAAGTGATAAACGGTGGTGACCCCGAACTGCCACCGTGCCAGGTCTAGTGCGTCCATCTTCCCCTCGCGGGCTGGAGCTCTACAACTCGTAGTTCTACTACTAGTAGTACTACAAGGTGTAGAGCATTGAGAGGGGTTGGCGCCGCGAGCACATGCGATCTCTGTCACATGGCCGGTGGGAGACCGCACATCTCCTCCGGACCAAGATCGTCCCCTCCGGCTCGCGGCGCCTGCTTTCCCCGTGCCACCGGGGCTCCGGGCCCCGGTCGTCCCGGCGGGCGAGGTGCGCGCCCCACCCGCCGGGGAGGGCTCGCGGGTCACCAGGTCCCGCGAGCACACGACCATCGTCGGTCACGTGACCCCCACGGGTCGTCAGCCGCCGGAATGACTCCGGCGTACGCCGGGCGGCGGACCCGCCTCCTCACCGAGACCGGGACGATCCTCCCCGCGCGGATGACCGGGACCTGTTCCGCGGGCCGTCGGCCGGGCGGCCGCGGTGGGCGTGAAGGTCCGCGGAACAGGCCCTAACGCAGCGCCGCCTTCAGGTAGGCGTCCAGGTTGCCGAGCTCGAAGCCCCTGCGTTCGATCTTGTCGACCAGGATGCGGAAGTCCCGCGACAGGTTGGGCCTGAAGTGCATCAGCAGGACGTCTCCCGGGCGCAGCTTCTTGTCCGGCACCTGGTAGGCGATCTTCCCGCCGGGCTGCACGGTCGCGGTCCACAGCAGCAGGGCGTCGACGCCGCAGGACTTGGCGGCCTTACGGGTCAGGGAGTTCTGGTTGCCGAACGGCGGGCGCAGGAGCGTGGGCCTCCTGCCCGTCTGCCTGCGGATCACCGTGGAGGTGCCGCAGATCTCGGCCCGCTGTCCCGCGTAGCCCAGCGTGGGCAGGTTCGGGTGGGTCAGGGTGTGGTTCTCGATCGGCGCCCCCGCGTCGCGCAGGTCGCGCATGTAGCCCCACTTGCCCGCGCCGAGGAACCTGCCGCCCTGGGCGGTCGGGTCGGTCGTGCCCCTGGCCTCGACGGCGTCGCGGGTGACGAAGGCCGTGATCGGGATCCGCCGGTCGCGGACCCGCGCGAGGAAGCCGGGGTCCTGCTCCCAGCCGTCGTCGATGGTGAGGAAGACCACCTTCCTGGTGGTCGGGATCGAGCTGATCACCGGCGGCAGCCCGTCGGCGGGCCGGGGGATCCTGCCGACCTCCCCGGGCCTGGGCAGCACGCCGGGCGGGCCCTGCGGGCGGGCCGGGGCCGTGGTGGGGGTCGTCCTCGCGGAGGATTCCCCGGCGGCCCGCCCGCCCGTGCCCGGCCTCGCGTCGCCGCCGGTCCCCGCCGCGCACCCCGCGCTCGCCGCCAGGGCCGTGAACACGGCCGCCGTCCTGATCGCCCACGACGTCCCCGAAGTCATGGGGCACCATCCTGCCAGTAACAGAAGCCTCAATTGGCTGGTAAACCCCTGATCTCCCTGCGAAACCCCTCATAACCGGTGCATCAGGGGTGGGGCCAGCACTACCACGATCCGGGGTGGCGGCGGGGGTCCGCGCCCCCGGCCGCTGCCGCGATCCTGTGGCGGGTGCCACCCCGGCACTCCACGGATATAGGGGGAAGTGTGACCGAAACGACCATGCTCAGGAGCGCCAGGGGCAGCGACTTCGCGCGCCTGTCGCGTCGCGTCACGGAGGCGGGGCTGATGAATCCACGGCCGGGTCACTACGTCCTGCGCCTGGGGATCGTCGGCGGCCTCTACGTCGCGGGCTGGGCGGCCTTCCTCACGGTCGGCGACTCCTGGTACCAGCTCCTCGTCGCGGTCTTCCTCGCCGTGGTGTTCGCCCAGGTCGCGCTGGTCGCCCACGACCTGGCCCACCGGCAGGTCCTGCGCGCCAGAAGCGCCGCGGAGGCCGCCGGTCTGGTCGCGGGCAACCTGGCGATCGGCATGAGTTACGGCTGGTGGATGGACAAGCACACCCGCCACCACGCCAACCCCAACCACGCCGACCACGACCCCGACGTCGCCCCGGACGCCCTGGTCTGGTCGAGGGAGCAGGCGGTCGAGAGCCGGGGACTGGCCAGGCTCATCGGCGGGTGGCAGGCCTACCTGTTCTTCCCGCTGCTCACCCTGGAGGGGTTCAACCTGCACGTTTCGAGCTTCAGGGCGCTGGCCCGCCCCAGCCTGCGGCGCAGGGGGCTTGAGGCGGCGCTGCTGGCCGTACACGTCGTGGCCTATCTCGGCGCGCTGTTCGCCGTGCTCTCGCCGGGCAGGGCGGTGGCCTTCCTGCTCGTGCACCAGGCGGTCTTCGGCGTCTACCTGGGCTGCACCTTCGCCCCCAACCACAAGGGGATGCCGATGCCGACCGACGAGGACGGGCTCGACTTCCTCAGGAAGCAGGTGCTGACCTCGCGCAACGTACGCGGCGGCCGGGTGGTCGACGTCCTGCTCGGCGGGCTGAACTACCAGATCGAGCACCACCTGTTCCCCGGCATGCCGGCCCCCAACCTGCGTCACGCCCAGCCCATCGTCAGGAGGTACTGCGCGGAACTGGGCATCCCCTACCTGGAGTGCGGCCTGATCGAGTCGTACGGCCAGGCCCTGCGGCACCTGCACGAGGCGGGTGAGCCGTTGCGGACGCGGAGGGCCTGACGGCCTATCGTGCTGGAGTGAAGGTCACAGGCAGTGCCGTACTCGGCATCGACAGAGAACGCGTGTGGTCCGCGCTGCAGAACCCGGCCGTGCTCGTACGGACGATCCCCGGCTGCGAGCGCCTTGAGGAGACGGGGCCCGGGGTCTACCGGATGACGGTCACCGCCGGGGTGGCCTCCGTCAAGGGGGTCTACCGGGGGGAGGTGGCACTGCTCGACCCGCAGGCCCCGCACCGGTTCGTGCTCAGGGCCAGGGGCCAGGGCGCGCCGGGCACCGTGGAGGCGACCGTCGAGATACGGCTCAGCGAGGTCGAGGACGGCACCCGGGTCGACTACGACGCGGAGGCCGTGGTGGGCGGCATGATCGGCGGCGTCGGCCAGCGGGTGCTCGGCTCGGTGGCGAAGAGGACGGCCGGTGATTTCTTCTCCGCCGTCGAGACCCACCTGTCCGGCACCCCCGTCCCCGCCCCTGAGGCCGTCCCCGCCCTTGGGGCCGCGCCCGAGGAGGTCCATGAGGCCGCGACCGGGGAACCCGCCCGGGTCTTCGAGCGGCCCGCCGTACGGCACCGTGAGAACGGTCCCGCCTGGCCGGTCCTGGCGGCGTTCGGCATGGGGGCGGGGGTCGCGCTCGGCAGCGCCGTGATCGGCTGGCTGCTCGGCCGGACCGGCAGAGGGCGCTGACCCCGGGGCGGGCCGGGGATTGATCAGGGAGCGGTGAAGAGGGGGCGCTTTTCGGGTCAAGGCGCCGGTGCGCCAGGCGAGGAAACATCCGGCTTCTGGGACTTTGGGCTGTGCCGACACGGTGCCGACGCTGTGCCGACCACGACGGTGCCCGGGGGAACATGGAGTCGCTGCTGATCCTGCACGCCGTCGCGGCGATGTGCGCCCCGGCGCTGGCCCGTTGTCTCGGGCGCGGCGCCTTCCCCGTGCTCGCCGTCGCGCCCGCCTGCGGGTTCGCCTACACGCTGTGGATCGCCCTGACGGGCGTCCCCGCCGGGTCGAGCCACACCTGGGCGCCCGCCCTCGGACTCGACCTGGACTTCCGCGCCGACGCGCTCGGCGTGCTCATGATGGCGTTGGTCACCGGGGTCGGCGCGCTGGTGCTGGTCTACTGCGCGCGCTACTTCGAGGCGGGCGAGGAGGGGCTCGGCCGGTTCGGCGGGGTCCTCGTCGCCTTCGCCGGGGCGATGCTCGGCCTGGTCGTCGCCGACAACCTACTGCTGCTGTACGTGTTCTGGGAGCTGACCACGGTCTTCTCCTACCTGCTGATCGGCCAGGACCCGCGCAGCAGGCAGGCCCGCAGGGCCGCCACCCAGGCGCTGACCGTCACCGCCGCCGGAGGACTGGCCATGCTGGCCGGGATGGTCATCCTCGGCGAGAGCGCGGGCACCTACCGGATCTCGCGGATCGTCGCGGACCCGCCCTCCGGCGCCGTGGTCCCGGCGGCGGTCGTCCTGCTCCTGGCCGGGGCCCTGTCGAAATCGGCGATCTTCCCGTTCAGCATGTGGCTGCCCGCCGCGATGGCGGCCCCGACCCCGGTCTCCGCCTACCTGCACGCCGCCGCGATGGTCAAGGCCGGCGTCTACCTGCTGGCCAGGTTCGGCCCCGCCTTCGGCACGCTGCCCGTCTGGCGGGCGGTCGCCGTACCCCTCGGTCTGCTCACCATGCTGCTGGCCGGGTGGCGGGCGCTGCGCGAGTACGACATCAAACGGCTGCTCGCCTACGGCACGGTCAGCCAGCTCGGCTTCATGACGGCGCTGTTCGGCGCCGGGACCCGGGACACCGCGCTCGCGGGCGTGGCCGTGCTGCTCGGGCACGCCCTGTTCAAGGCGTCGCTGTTCCTGGTCGTCGGCGTCGTCGACCACGCCACCGGCACCCGTGACCTGCGCGAGCTGAACGGCCTGTGGCGTTCGGCGCCGTGGCTGTGCGCGGTGGCGACGGCCGCGACGGTCTCGATGGCCGGGATACCGCCGACGCTGGGGTTCGTCGGCAAGGAGGCGGCCTTCGAGTCGCTGCTGACCGGGCGGACCGCCGACACCGTGGCGCTCGCGGTCGTCGTCGCCGGTTCCATGCTCACCGTCGCCTACAGCGCCAGGTTCCTGTGGGGGACCTTCGGCGGCGGACGCGGCCTCGCGCCGACCCCGGCGAGCCCCGCCGCCGCGGCGACCTTCACCCCGCCCGCGCTGCTGGCCGTACTGGGCGTGGTGCTCGCCCCCCTGGCCTCCTGGTACGGCCGGGCGATGGAGGGCTACACCGGCACCTTTCCCGGCACCGGCCACGTCCACCTCGCGCTGTGGACCGGGGCGCTCACGCCGCTGCTGCTGTCGGCCGCGGCCCTGTGCGGCGGGGCGCTGCTGTTCGCGGCGGGCGGGCTCGTCGAACGGGTGGGACGGGTGCTGCGGCTCGTGGACTCGGGACGGGTCTACTGGGCGCTGATGCGGGGCCTGGAACGCTTCTCCCTGCAGCTGACCGGGGTCACCCAGCGGGGCTCGCTGACCGACTACCTCATCATCGCGTTCGTCTCCGTCGCGGGCATCGGGGTCTTCGCCGCGCTGTACGGCCCCACGCCGGACGTCCACCTCGACGTCGCCTCCTGGACCCGCCCGGAACAACCCCTGGTCGGGGCGCTGCTGGTGGCCGTCGCCGTCCTCGCCCCGCGGATCCGCACGCACATCGTGCTCGCCCTGGTCGCGGGCCTGACCGGTTACGGCACGGCCCTGCTGTTCCTCGTCCACGGCTCACCCGACCTGGCGCTCACCCAGTTCCTCACCGAGACGCTGAGCCTGGTGGTCTTCGTGCTCGTGCTGCGCAGACTCCCGCTCGGCCCCAGGGAGGGCAGGCCCAGGGTGCCCCTCGGCGTACGGCTCGGCCTCGGCGCGGTCAGCGGCGTCGTCGTGACCGTCGCCGGGATGCTGGCCGTCTCCGCCCGCCAGGCGCCCCCCGTCGGGGCGCTGATCCCCGAGGCCGCCCGCAGGGCCGGGGCCTCCAACGCCGTCAGCGCCCTTCTGGTGGACATCCGGGCCTGGGACACCATGGGGGAGAGCTCCGTGCTCGTCGTCCTCACCCTCGGCGTCACCAGCCTGGTCTTCCTGCGCCGTCGCACCTACACGCTGGAACGCCCGTCGGGGGAACCCGGCCCCGAGCGGGGACCGCACTGGCTGGCGGCGACCCTGCCGAAGGGGGAGCGGGCCGCCGTCCTGGAGATCGTGGCCCGGCTGATCTTCCACACCGTGCTGCTCATCTCGGTCTTCCTGCTGTTCACCGGGCACAGCGCGGTCGGGGGCGGCTTCGCGGGCGGCATCGTGGCCGGGCTGGCGCTGGTGGTCCGCTACCTCGCGGGCGGACGCTACGAACTGGCCCTGGCGGTGCCCGCGCACGCCGGGGTGCTGATCGGCTTCGGCCTGCTGCTCTCGACGGTCACCGCCCTCGTCGGGCTGCTGTTCTCCGGGACCCCGCTGACCATGCTCGCGGCCGACGTGCAGGTCCCGCTGGTCGGCACGCTCCACCTGTCGACCGTGCTGCTGTTCGACGTCGGCGTCTACGCCGCGGTCGTCGGCATGGTCCAGGACTTCCTGCGCAGCCTGGGCGGCGAGCTCGACCGGCAGATCGAGGAGGAGGGCCGGTGACCGTCTCGCTGGTGCCGTTCGCCGCCTCGGGCACGATGGTCGCGGCCGGGGTGGCGCTGCTGCTCGAACGCAGCCTGGTGCGCCTGCTCGTGGGCGTCATCCTGCTCGGCAACGGCGTCAACCTGCTGATCGTCCTGACGGGCGGTCCCGCGGGTGAGCCGCCGATCCTCGGCGTCTCCCCCGTCGAGCGGATGGCCGACCCGCTGCCGCAGGCCATGGTCCTCACCTCCCTGGTGATCACCCTGGGCGTCACCGCGTTCCTGCTGGCCATGGTCCACCGCTCCTGGCAGCTCACCGGCGGCGACGAGGTACAGGACGACACCGAGGACCGCAGGGTACGGCTGCGCGCCCGCAGAGGGGAGCTGGCCAGGTCCGTGCTCGCCAGGCGCGAGGCCTACCGGCGCCTGGTCAGGCAGCAGCGGGCCGAGCTGGCCCGCCTCGACGAGGCCAGGCGCGAACGCGAACGCCGTGACGCCGAGGAGGCCTCGAAGGAGGGCGGCGGCGAGCGGGCCGCCAGGCTGCGCGCCGAGTTCGCCCGCAGGGAGCGGGAGCAGGCCGCGCGGGAGCGCAGGATTCGCAGGAGGCTGCGCGAACGGCGCCGCCAGGCGCGCGCCGAGATGCGGGAGGCGATCAGGCAGGACAGGGAACGGCAGGCCAGGGCGCAGGACCCGGAGTTGGAGGGGGACGACTGATGGCGCAGGCGGTGGAGGGGGTGGCACGGGAACTGGTCGCGGTGCCGGTGCTGCTGCCGCTGTTCGCGGCCGGGCTCAAGCTCGCCATCGGCGGCAGGTCGCGCAGGCTCCAGGCGCTCATCAGTGTGGTCACGCTCACCGCGGTGCTCGTGGTCTCGGTGCTCCTGCTGGCCGCGGCCGACGGCGGCGGGCCGCTGGCCACGCACCTCGGCGGCTGGGCCGCCTCGGTCGGCATCGCCCTGGTCGCCGACCGCCTCTCCTCGCTGATGCTGGTGGTCTCCTCGGCGGTGACGCTGTGCGTGATGGTCTACTCGCTGGCGCAGGCCTACGCCGACCAGGAGTACGCCGCCCCACTGGCGATCTTCCACCCGGCCTACCTGATCATGGTGGCGGGTGTCTCCGACGCCTTCCTCTCCGGTGACCTGTTCAACCTCTTCGTCGCCTTCGAGATGCTGCTCAGCGGCTCCTACGTGCTGCTCACCTTCGGCGGGACCGAGTCCCGCATCCGCGCGGGCGCCACCTACGTGGTGATCGGCCTGGCCTCCTCACTGCTGTTCCTGGTCGGGATCGCGGTCTCCTACGGAGCGACGGGCACCGTGTCGATGGCCCAGCTCGCCGAACGGTTCCAGGTGCTGCCCGACTACCTCAAGCTGCTGGTCGAGCTGACGCTCCTGCTGGTCTTCGTGGTCAAGGCCGCGATCTTCCCGATGTCGGCGTGGCTGCCCGACTCCTACCCGACCGCGCCCGCCCCCGCCACGGCCCTGTTCGCCGGGCTGCTCACCAAGGTCGGCATCTACTCCGTCATCAGGCTGGAGGCGCTGCTGTTCCCCGGTGGCCCGGTCAGCGTCCTGCTGATGTGGGCGGCGCTGCTGACGATGCTGGTCGGGATCTTCGGCGCCGTCGCCCAGACCGACATCAAACGGATGCTCTCCTTCACGCTGGTCAGCCACATCGGCTACATGGTCTTCGGGGTCGGGCTCTCGACCGCCGCGGGCATGTCGGGCGCGGTCTTCTACGTCGTCCACCACATCACCGTGCAGACCAGCCTGTTCCTGGTGACCGGGCTGATCGAGCGGCGCGCGGGCACCACCTCCCTGGACGACCTCGGTGGTCTGATGCGGCTGGCTCCGGTCATCGCGGTCCTCTTCTTCGTCCCCGCGATGAACCTGGCCGGCATCCCCCCGATGTCCGGCTTCCTGGGCAAACTCAACCTCGTCCAGGCCGGGATCGCCGCCGGGGGAGCCCTGCCGCTCATCCTCGTGGCGGGCGGCCTGGTGACGAGCCTGCTGACCCTGTACGCCATGTCCACGGCCTGGAGCAAGGCGTTCTGGCGGGCTCCGGCCCCGGGTGCGGCCGACCGGCCGGGAACCGTGCTGGAGAGCGAGGAGACCACGCTCACCAGGGCGCCCGGCACCGAGGGGATCACCGGGCGGGAGATCGTCACCAGCGCCACCATGCCCGCGCCGATGCTGGGCGCGACCACGGCCCTGGTGGTGCTCGGGCTCTCCTACACCGTCCTCGCCGGGCCGCTGTCGGCCCTGACCAGCCGGACGGCCGCGGAACTGCTCGCCCGCGAGCCGTACATCTCGGCGGTCCTGGGGAGCGCGCGGTGAGGGCGACGGGCGGGGCAGGGCGGGTGCCGCGTCTGCTGGGCAGGCCGGTCCCGCCGGGCGAGGTGGTCTGGCTGACCGTGGTCTGGCTGCTGCTGTGGGGCGATCCGAGCGTGGGCAACGTGCTCGGCGGCCTGCTGGCCTCCACGGTCATCGTCTGGGCGCTGCCGCTGCCCGTACTCGACTCCGGCGTCAGGATCCACCCGGTCGCGGCGGCCGTCTTCCTGGCCCGCTTCGCGGGTGACCTGGTGATGTCCAGCTTCAGGGTGGCCCTCTGGGCGCTGCGCCTGGGCGTCCAGCCGCCCGTCGAGGTGGTCACCGTACGGCTGCGCACCTCGTCGGAGGTGATGACCGTGCTGGTCACGATCGCCCTGTCGGCGCTTCCCGGCAGCCTGGTCCTTGAGGCGCGCTTCGCGGACAGGCGACTGGTCCTGCACGTGCTCGGGGTCGAGGGGGACGTCCCCGCCACGGTCCAGGCCGACGTGACCCGTCTGGAGGGCGCCATCGTCGCGGCCTTCGGCACCTCACAGGACAGGGAGGAACTGCGGTGACGGCGGTGTACCTGACGGCGCTCGCGTTGCTCGGCTGCGCGGCGGCGCTGACGCTCACCAGGCTGGTGCGCGGCCCGTCCATGCTGGACAGGGCGGTCGCGCTCGACGTGCTCACCGCCGTGGTGATGTGCGGGATCGCGGCGGGGGCGACGGCCCTGGGCGCCTACTCCGCGCTGCCGGTGCTGCTGGTGCTGTCCCTCGTCGGGTTCGTCGGGTCGGTCTCGCTGGCCAGGTTCTTCTCCGGGCGGGTCCGGTGACCCCGCTCGAGGTGGCCGCGGCGGTGTGCGTGCTGCTCGGCGCCGCCTTCGCCCTGGCCGCCGGGGTGGGGATGTTCCGGTTCCACGGAACCCTGTCGCGCATGCATCCGGCGACCAAGCCCCAGGTGCTCGGCCTGCAGCTGGTCCTGCTGGCCATGTGGCTGCGCCACCCCACCTGGGCCGTCGCGGGGACGCTGCTGCTGACCGGGGTGTTCCAGGTGATCACCGCGACCGTCGCCGCCTACATGGTCGGCCGCGCGGCCCACAGGAACGCCTCCTCGGCCGGCGGCGACGGCGACGACGGTACGGCCATCCCCGGCGAGGACGCCGGCCGGTGAGCGACGGCGCGCAACCCTCGCGCGAGGTTGGCTCCCGGCGTAATCTGACGCGTATGCGCGAGGAACGTGCGGAGGACGCCCGAACCGAGGCCAGAAGACTGGTTCGTGACCTTTTCGGAGCAGGACAACCCGACGCCGTGACGCTGCTCGGCGAGGCGCGGGCCGTGCTCGGCGCCGAACGGGCCACGCTCTGCGCGGACCTCGTCAGGGGGGTCGCGCTCACCCGCAGGTCGGCCGAGCTGGCGGCGCTCGCCGCGCTGCTGGTCGGCACCCGGGACCTCGGCGAGGAGTGGTGGTCGCGGTCCAGGGGGGAGAAGCTGCCCTCCCCGGACGAGGTGCTGCGCACCGCGACCGCGATCGACCCGTGGACCGACCTGACCGTGCTGGAGATGCTCGCCGCCTGGATCGCCGACGACGCCGCGGACGAGCAGTGGGGGAGCCCCCTGGCGGCGACCGACCTGAACTCCTGGCAGGCGGAGGACCGGATCGACCTGCCGGGGAACGTACGGCCCGGCGAACGGGTCCTGGTCTCCTTCGACGTCGGCGGCAGGCTCGACGCGGTCGTGGTCGCCCGCGCGGACGACACCCTCGGCTCCAACCTGGACTTCCACTCGCTGCGCTACTCCCGTCCGGCCGAGGCGCAGTGGAGCTGGGGCGTCGCCGCGGGGCTCGGCCCGCACCGGCTCGCCGGTGAGGACCCCGACCCCTACGCGCAGCCGGTCGACCCCGCCGCCGCCGAGATCCTGCGCGCCTGGGCGCTGCGCCACGGGGCGCACACCGAGGACGTCGGCGAGTCCTGGCGGGACAGGGGCGACGTCGTCGCCGCGATCGAGCGGGCCGACTGGATGTGGCGCAGCGGAGAGTGGTTCGGCTGGTGGCGCGCCGCCGCCGCGCTGGCCGAGGGAGACAGGGAACGCCTCGCCGCCCGGCTTGAGGACATCGCCTCGGCCATCTGACCTCGTTTCCGGAATCAGTGGGGCTTCGCCCTGGTTGCAGCCTTCTGTGAAGGTTGAAATCTACTCGGACGTGGTCTGTCCCTGGTGCTACATCGGTCACACCCGCTTCGCCCGCGCCGTCGAGCGCTACCGGGCCACCGGCGGCGAGGTCGAGATCGGGCTACGGCCCTTCCAGCTCGCACCGGACGCCGAGTCCACCGGGTCACCCCTGCTCACCTGGGCCGCGGCCAAGTTCGGCGGCCAGGAACGCGCGCGGCAGATGTTCGCCCACGTGACCCAGGTCGCCGCCCAGGACGGCCTTGAGATGCGCTTCGACCGCGCCGTCCACGCCAACACCCTCGACGCGCACCGGCTCATCCAGATCGCCGACGAGCAGGGCAGGGGGGAGGAGGCGCTGTACCGCCTGTTCGCCGCCCACTTCACCGACGGCCTCGACGTCGGCTCCCGCGAGGTCCTGGCCACGATCGCCACGGACCTGGACGTCAAGGCCGACCTCGACGGCCCCGGCGGGACGGAGCAGGTCCGCCAGGAGCTGTCCAGGGCCCGCTCCCTGGGCGTCTCCTCCGTCCCGCTGTTCCTGTTCGAGGGCCAGTTCGCGGTCTCCGGCGCCCAGCCGGAGGACACGCTGCTCGCCGCCCTTGAGGAGGTCGCCGAGCGGACCGGGCAGGCCCCCGGGACGGCGGAGGCCGGCGAGGCCTGCGACGACGGCCACTGCGCGATCTGACGCCCCGCCCTCGCCTGACGTCCGGCCGGACGTCAGGCGTCGCCGAGATCGCCCGCGCGGTAGTGGCGGCGGCAGAGCACCTGGTAGCGGATCGGCGCCTCACCCGTGTCGCCGATGACGACCTGTTCCCCGGTGCGCACCAGCCTGCCCCCGACCACGCGGGCGTTCAGCCTGCCGGGCCTGCCGCACCAGCACAGCACCTCGACCTGCAGCCGGTTGATCTCGTCGGCCAGCTCGAACAGGCGCTGGGCGGCGGGGAACATCTGCGACCGGAAGTCCGAGGCCAGGCCGAAGGCGTAGACGTCGATGCCGAAGTCGTCGGTGAGGTCGGCCAGCTGCTCGATCTGCTCCACCGTGTAGAAGCACGCCTCGTCGCAGATCACGTAGTCGACGCGCCGCTGCCCGCGCACCAGCTCGACCAGGTCGAGGCCGTCGACCACCTCGACGGCCTCGCTGCCCAGGCCGATCCTGCTGGTCACCCTGGCGTCGCCGGAACGGTCGTGCTTGGTCAGCACCAGACCGTGCCTGCCCTGACGCCGATGGTTGTAGTTCATCTGCAGGGCCAGTGTGGACTTGCCGCAGTCCATCGGGCCGAAGTAGAAGCGGAGCACGCCGTCCCTGGTTCCGGTGGGGACGGCGGAGAGCGCGGACGGTTCGGTCACAGGCGGCCAGCCTAGTGGTTCTTCGACGGGGGTTTGGGGCGCGGTACACCGGTAAGGGAGTCAGGTCCCGCGCGACACCTTTCGATTGGCTTGTTCGTGTAAAGCGTGGGAGCCTCGTTGAGGCTCTAACGAGAAGTGGGAGAACCTGTGACGACCACCAAGAACTCCGCTCCGCCCGTCATCAAGTCACCCGCGGTGAACACCTCCGCGGTCCCCCCGACGGCCCCGACGGGCGAGACCGTCGAGATCCCCGTCGCGCTCGCGGCGATGATGACCGAGGACGAGGCCGTGGCCGCCAAGGCCGAGGCGGCCCGCTGGCGCTACGGGTTCTACGTCGTGGTGACGGGCCTTGTCGTCATCCTGGTCGCCTTCGTGGTGATCGCCATGCGCGGCGGCGACTCGACCGCCCCGTTCGCCGGGCTCGTCGGCGTCTCCGGCGCGATCATCGGCGCCTACTTCGGCGTCCAGGTCGGCCAGTCGGGCAAGGACAGGGTCGAGGCCGAGCTGCGCCGTACGAGCGAGATGGCCATCCGGCTCGCGGCCAAGGTGCACGCCCACGACGCGGACTCGGTGATCGGCTCGACCATGGGCCCCCGCCGCCGCTGAACCCGGGTCCGTGCCCGGTGTCAGCTCTGGACGAGCGGCGGGCGCTCCACCGGGGCGACCGCGTAGCCGGGCACGGACGGCCACCTGACCGTCAGCACGACCGACTCCTCCTCGGCGACCCAGGAGTGGTCGACGCCCCTGCCCCACACGACGTAGTCACCCTGGCGTTCGAGCAGGACGCTGCGGCCGGGCAGCTCCACGCGGAAACGGCCGCTGACGAGCACCAGGAGCGCCGTGCGCTCCTCACCCCGCACCCACCGGGCCCGCCGGTCGCCGGGCGGGTGGACTCCCCACTTGATCTCCACGTCCTCGCTGTGCCGCGGGTCCCCGGCCTCCTTGAAGTGCCCCAGGATCCATCCCCGGTCCAGTGCCGCGTCCTCGCCCGCGTTGCCCACGTAAACGCCGTCGTCCATGTGACCGGACGTTAGCAGCCGGGTCTTGCGCGGACGTTCACGGCGAGGTTGGCTGAGGGCATGCCCTCGATGATCACCGCGGTACGCCACGGCCAGAGCGAGTCCAACGTGGCCTACGCCAGGGCGCAGGCGAGCGGGACGGCCGTCGTCCTGACCGGCGCCGACGAGGACGTCCCGCTCACCCCGCTCGGCAGACGGCAGGCGAGCGCCCTCGGCAGGCGCCTGGCGCGGGAGCGGGGGCCCGACGTGGTGTGGTGCTCGCCGTACCGGCGGGCCGTGCAGACCTGGGAACTGGCCGCGGCCGAGCTGAGCGCCGTCCCCGAGGTACGGTTCGACGCCAGGCTCGGCGACCGCCTGATGGGCGAGCTCGCGGGGATGAACCTGGCCGCCATCATGCGGCGCTTCCCCGAGGAGGCGCGGTCACTGCTGCGGGCCGAGTACGGCTACCGCCCTCCCGGCGGGGAGTGTTTCTCCGACGTCGCGGACCGGGTGCGCGCGGTGGTCGGTGACATGCGCGCCGGGTACGCCGGGCGGCGGGTGCTGGTCGTCGCGCACGACGCGGTGGTGCTGATGCTCAAACACGTGATCGAGGGGGTCGCGCTGGACTCGGTCGCCGCGTTCGCGCCGGTCACGAACGCCTCGGTCTCGGTCTGGCGTGGCTCGCGGGCCGAGATCTTCAACGACGACGGGCATCTGAGGGACATATCACTCTGAACCCATTCGTCGATCACCCATTGACGGACGGTCTTTCCTGCGGTCTGCTGCGCTAGTCACGGGTGTCCGGCACCGGCGAGGCTCAGGGAGGCACAGGCATGCGTCCGCGCGCGATGGTGGCGAGTCTCGTGCTGGCCGTGGTCTCGGCGATGGGCCCCAGGCCCGTGCTGCCCGTCCTGGCCCCCGCCCCGCCCTCCGACTCGGTCCCGGCCTCCTCCTCGACGTCCGTGCCGCCGGCCGCCGTTCCCGGGGCGAAGGACGCGGGCTGCGACCCGATCGCGGGTCACGAGTGCCTGCTGCCCTTCCCCAACGACTGGTTCACCGTGAACGCGCGCACCGCGACCGGCCTGCGGGTCGAACTGTCCGCCGGTGCCATGCCCCGCAACGAGGAGGGCGTCCCCGTCGACCCGGCGTCGTGGAACACCGCCGACGGCTTCTCCCCGGGGTCCATGCTGCTGGCCCACGTGCCGGGCCTCGACCTCGCCAGGACGGGGGCGGCGCCCGTCACCGACATCGGGTGGTCCCTGCGGCGCGACGCCCCCATCGTGATCGTGGACACCGTGACCGGGGAGCGCTGGCCGTACTGGGCGGAGCTCGACGCGGGGGCGACCGACCCGGCCCGGCGGGCGCTGATCGTCAGACCGGCGAGGAACCTCATCGAGGGCCACCGCTACGCCGTCGCGCTGCGCGGCCTGAAGGACGCCTCGGGCGTCCCCCTGCGGGCCCCGGAGACCTTCACCAGGCTCACCGGCGCCGACCTCCCCCTGGGGGACCCGCTCGCCGTACGGCAGCGCGCGCTGCGCAGGACCCTCGCCGACCTCGCGACGGCCGGGGTCGACAGGCGGGGACTCCACCTCGCCTGGGACTTCACCGTGGCCAGCGGGCGGGGCCTGGCCGGTCCCGTGCTGAGCATGCGCGATGAGGCACTGCGCGCGCTCAGGGGGGCCGCGCCGCGCTTCACCGTGGAGTCGGTGACCGACCTCACCGAGGCCCAGGACCCCGACATCGCCCGCGAGGTCACCGGGGAGATCCAGGTCCCGAACTACCTCGACAAGCCCGGCGCGCCGCCGGGGGCGCGCCTCAACCGGGACCAGGACGGCAGGCCGCGCCCGCTCGGCGACACGCTGCGGACGCGCTACCAGTGCGTGATCCCGCGCTCGGCCTTCACCAGACCCGCGACCCCCGCCCTGTACGGCCACGGCCTGCTCGGCAGGGCCGCCGAGGTGCGCTCCCGTGACGTGCGGGAGATGGCCGGGCAGCAGGGCTTCGTCTTCTGCGCCACCGCGTGGATCGGCATGTCGGAGGAGGACGTCCAGCATGTGGCGGGCGTGTTCCGCGACCTGTCCGCGTTCGGCACCGTCCCCGACCGGCTGCAGCAGAGCCTGCTGAACTTCGTCCTCCTCGGCCGCGCCATGGTCGGCAGGGACGGGTTCACCGGCCACCGGGCGTTCAGGGACGAACAGGGCAGGCCGCTGTTCGACCGGCGGGCCGGGCTCGCCTACGACGGCAACAGCCAGGGCGGCATCTCGGGCGGCGCGCTGGTCGCGGTCTCCCCCGACGTGCGCAACGCCGTGCTCGGGGTGACGGGGATGAACTACAGCACCCTGCTCAACCGCAGCACCGCCTTCCAGCCGTTCCAGCGGATCATGGACGAGGCCTACCCCGACCGGCTGACCCAGCAGGTCTGCTTCGCGCTCATGCAGATGCTCTGGGACCGGGCGGAGACCAACGGCTACGCCCAGCACCTGACCGACGACCCGCTGCCCGGCTCACCCAGGCACCGGGTGCTGCTGCACGTCGCCTACGGCGACCACCAGGTCTCCACCGTGACCGCACAGGTCGAGGCGCGCACGATCGGCGCCCGTGTCCACCAGCCCGCCGTCGCCGCGGGCCGCGACCCCGACGTCGCCCCCTACTGGGGGATCAGGGCGCTGCCGCCCCGCCCGTACGCCGGGTCGGCGCTCATCGTCTGGGACAGCGGGGCCGTCACCCCGCCGCGGACCAACACGCCGCCGCTGGGCACCGCCTACGGCAGGGACCCGCACCATGACCCGCGCAACTCCCCGGAGGCCCGCGTGCAGAAGGCCCACTTCCTGCGGGAGGGCGTGGTCGTCGACGTCTGCGGCGGCGCCCCCTGCACGGCGGAACCCGTCTCCGCGGTCCCGGACGCTCTCCCCGTCACGGCTTCGGGGGAGACGCCGGGGACGGTTCACGCGAGGCCCTGACGGACCCGGTCGCGGGGCACCCTGACGAACTCCCCGGGGACCCGGGCCCCGTCGACCAGCAGGTCCGCCCTGGCGCGGGTGTCGTCGGCGGCGAACCACGTCTCCTCGGCCCGCCACCAGCGCCGCCACTGCTCGGCCAGCTGCGCGCCGTCCCTGGCCAGCACCCGGGCCCGGCGGACCTCGGCGGACGCGCACACCCACACCGCGAGGGCGGCCGGGGCCGTACGGCGGGCCGTGCTCACCCCTTCGAGGACCAGCGCGGGCGCGACGGGCACCTCGACCCGCTCCGCGTAACCGCCACCGGCCCAGTCGAAGCGCCGGTAGCCCCCCGGCTCACCCGCGGCGAGCGGGCCGAGCACCTGCTCCTCGACCAGCCGGAACCACTCCCTGGGCACCTCGTCCCACGGCACGGGGAAGTCGTCGCTGGAGACGACCTGCGCCCCGAGCGCCGCGCCGAGACGCCGCGCGAAGGTCGTCTTGCCCGACCCGGCGGGGCCGTCGACCGTGACGAGCCGGACGGGGCCGCACGACGGGGGAAGCCGCAGGACCGTGTCCGCGAGCCGCTCGAAGGAGACGATCTCGTCCATTCCTCCATGATGGCCCCCATGGCGGTCCCAGGCCGGATGGAGGGGCCGGACGGAGGGCTGGGAAGATCTTCGATGGGCGGGGCGGCCGGTGGCGGGGGACACCCCTTTCCCGTCGCGATTCGGCTAGGCTCGGCGACCACCAATGGAGGTTGATCTTGCACGGAGCCCTCGGCGACATCGTCGTACTCGACCTCTCCCGCGCCCTGGCGGGACCGCACGCGGCACAGATGCTCGGTGACCTCGGAGCCCGGGTGATCAAGGTGGAACAGCCGGAGGCGGGCGACGAGTCCCGGAGCTGGGGACCGCCCTTCGTCGGCCCCGGCCACGACATCTCCACCTACTTCCTCGCGGCCAACCGCAACAAACGCTCCATCACCGTGGACATGAAGTCCGCCGAGGGCAGGACCCTCATCGAACGCCTGGTGCGGCAGAGCGACGTCCTGGTCGAGAACTTCCGCACCGGCGTCCTGGACCGCCTCGGGTTCGGCGTCGAGCGGCTGCACGAACTCAACCCCCGTCTCGTCGTGCTGTCGATCACCGGGTTCGGGCACGACGGCCCCGAGGGCGGCAGGCCCGGCTACGACCAGATCGCCCAGGGCGAGGCGGGACTGATGAGCCTGACCGGCCCCTCGCCCGCGGAGCCGTACCGGGTGGGGGCCTCCATCGCCGACCTGCTCGGCGGCATCCACGGCGCCTACGGCGTGGTCGCCGCGCTCTACGAGCGGGAGCGGACCGGGCGGGGCAAGGTCGTGCGGACCTCGCTGCTGGCCGCGGTGACCGGCGTGCACTCCTACCACGGCACGGCCTGGACTGTCGGGGGGCGGGTGCCCGGCGCGGGCGGCAACCACCACGCCTCCATCGCCCCCTACGGCGCCTTCCGCTGCGCCGACGGCATGCTCCAGATCGCGGTGGCCAACGACGCCCAGTGGCGCAAGGTCGCCGGCCTGCTCGGCATCGACCCGCTGACCCCGGAGTACGCGACGAACAGGGAACGCTTCGCGCACCGCCCCCGCCTGATCGCCGACATCGAACGGGCCCTGGCCGGGCACGGCCGCGCCCACTGGCTGGCGGCGTTCGCCGGGATCGGGGTGCCCGCCGGGGCGATCAGGACGATCGACGAGGTCTACGCCTGGGAGCAGACACGCTCCCAGGGCCTGGTCGTCGAGGTCGACCACCCGGTCCTGGGCACGATCGAGCTTCCCGGGCCGCCGCTGCGCTTCGACGGCGACCCGCCCATGCGGCACACCGCCCCGCCCGCGCTCGGCGAGCACAACGACGAGGTCCTCGCGTGGCTGGAGGAACGTGAAAGATGACGACCTCTTCCTCGTACCCACCCTGCCGCGCGGGCCGGAGAGCCGGGGTATGAACCTCGTGCGTCCCGACGCCCGCGCGCTGATCGACGCCTTCCTCGACCCCGGGACGTGGCGGTCGTGGGACCGGACGCCCGCCGATCCCGCACCCGAGGGTTCCGGCTACGCGGAGGAGCTGGCCCAGGCCCGCGCCAGGAGCGGCTACGACGAGTCGGTCGTCACCGGGGAGGGGCTGCTCGACGGCCGCAGGGTGGCCTTCGCCGCCTGCGAGTTCTCCTTCCTCGCCGGATCGATCGGGTTCGCCGCCGCCGAACGGCTCACCGCCGCGATCGAGCGGGCGACCGCGGAACGGCTCCCGCTGCTGGCCGCCCCGGCCTCGGGCGGCACCCGGATGCAGGAGGGCGCCCCGGCCTTCGTGCAGATGGTGAAGATCACCGCCGCGGTCGCCGCCCACCGCGCCGCGGGCCTGCCGTACCTGGTCTATCTGCGGCACCCGACCACGGGCGGGGTCTTCGCCTCGTGGGGGTCGCTTGGACACGTCACCATGGCCGAGCCCGGCGCCCTGATCGGGTTCCTGGGCCCCAGGATCTTCGAGTCGCTGCACGGCTACCCCTTTCCCGAGGGCGTCCAGGTCGCGGAGAACCTCCTGGCCCACGGCCTGCTCGACGCGGTCGTGCCCGCCCCTGAGGCCAGGCGGCTCGCCGTCCGGGCCCTGTCCGTGCTGTGCGCCCCGCGTGAGGTACGGCCCGCAGGGCGGGAGCCGGACGAGCACGTCCCCCCGGTCCAGGCGTGGGACGCCGTCACCCGTTCCCGCAGGGACGACCGCCCCGGCGTGCGTGAGCTGCTCGGGTACGGCGCCCGCGACGTCACCCCGCTCAACGGCAGCGGCGAGGGGGAGGCGGACCCCGGCCTGCTCATCGCGCTGGCCAGGTTCGGTGAGGCCCCGGCCGTCGTGCTCGGCCAGGACCGGGGCCGCAGAAGGGTCACGGCCCCCTTCGGTCCCGCCGGGCTCCGGGTCGCCCGGCGGGGGATGCGCCTGGCCGCGGAACTGGGCCTGCCGCTGGTCACGGTGGTCGACACCCCGGGGGCCGCGCTGTCCAAGGCGGCCGAGGAAGGCGGCCTGGCCGCGGAGATCGCCCGCTGCCTGGCCGACCTGGTCACGCTCGGGGCACCGACGGTCTGCCTGCTGCTCGGTGAGGGCGCCGGCGGCGCCGCCCTGGCGCTGCTGCCCGCAGACCGCGTGTTGTGCGCCCAGCACGCCTGGCTGTCCCCGTTGCCGCCGGAGGGCGCCTCGGCGCTGCTGTACCGGAGCGTCGACTTCGCCCCGGAGACCGCCGCCGCGCAACGGGTGAAGTCGACCGACCTGCGGCGCGACGGCATCGTCGACCGGATCATCCCGGAGTTGCCCGACGCCGCCTACGAGCCGGAGGCCTTCTCCCGCAGGGTCGCGCACGCCCTGGAACACGAGATCGCCGGGCTGCTGCGGCCGGCCCCGGCCGACCGGCTCACCGCCCGCCTGGCGCGCTACCGGGCGCTCGGCGGGCGGGCGGACCCGGCCTGAGGCCGGGACGTCACGACTCCGGCTCGGCCGGGGTGAGGGACAGGGGGACGCGCTCGACGCGGATGGAGAAGACCTCGTCACGGGGGACGACGACCTCGTAGGCGCCGTGGTCGACCATCCAGTAGCCGAGCGCCTCGGCCTTCAGCCCGCTGTGACCGGTGTAGGCGATGTGCAGGCTCTCCTCGCCGTTCTCCTCGGAGACGTCGAGGACCAGGCACGGCTCGCCGCCGAACGCCCCGACCGTGCGCACCAGCACCAGCCACTCCAGCTCCTCGCGGGGCACCACGGCCCGCCAGTAGCCGGAGAGACGTTCGAAGCCCTGCCGGGCCTCCTTGGCGAACAGCACGACCTCGGAGTCACCGGGGCCCAGCGCCGCGACGTGGGTCCGCTCGCCGTAGCGCGCCAGGAAACCGGATGCCACCGGTTCGATCACGTCGCTCACGAGGCCCGCCGCCAGGCGAGGCCGTCGTAACGGCCGAACAGGCGCTCTTCGCCGGGTGTCACGTGGATGATCTCGGCTCCCGCTGGGATCGGCACGGGTGTGGTGTGGAACTGCGGCACGACGTGCTCACGCGAGGTGGTGAAGCCGTTGCCCGCGAACGGGGGGACGTCGTTCCAGTCGCCCCCCATGTGCGGGCCGTAGGGGACGGCGTAGGCGTCGACGTCACGGGCGAACCAGCGCATGAGGTACAGCTCCGGGACGGCCGTGGTCAGCTCGGAGCCCTCGAAGCCCAGGTCGAGGCCCGCGAAGAGCTGGGCGGGCGTTGTCAGGCGGGCGCAGTCCTGCACGCGGTAGACATATCCCGATATGACGCTGCGCCTGCCCGCGAGATAGGGCACGAGCAGTCGGGGCGGGATGACCTTCTGCATCTGCGTTCTACGCCCAGGTGGCTCACTCACGGTCGCATTTTACGATCTGCCGACCTGAAGCCGCCGGTGTTCCAAGCAGGGCAGGGCATTCCGGGTGGCAATCGTGACCTGGGGGTCGAGCACGCACGTCCGCACCGCGGGCGCGGGCCCCAGGTCGGTGTGGACGACGCCCATCGGGTCGACGAGCATGCTCCTGCCGATCCCGAAACCGTCGGCGGCCTCGGGGTTCGGCGCCTGCCCGACGGCCGCGACCCAGGTGGTGTTCTCGATCGCGCGGGCCCGCACCAGGGTCGCCCAGTGCTCCTCCTTCATCGGGCCCGACCCCCAGGCGGCGATCACCGCGAACAGGTCGGCCCCCCGGTCGGCCAGTGCCCTGCCCAGCTCGGGGAAGCGGACGTCGTAGCAGGTGACCAGGCCGACCCGAAGCCCGGCCAGCTCGACGACCACCGGCTCCTCACCGGGGACGACCAGCTCCGACTCCTTGGCGCCGAAGGAGTCGAACAGGTGGATCTTCCGGTAGGCGGCCAGGAGCGCGCCCGTCTCGTCGAGGGCGACGGCGGTGTTGTACACCCGGCCCCGCCCTGTCTCTCCGGTCCCGGCCTCTCCGGTCTCGAACACCCCGGCGACGACCGCGAGGCCGGACTCCTTGGCGGCCTCGGCGAGCCCGGTGACGAACGGCCCGTCCAGGGGCTCGGCCAGGCCGGTGATCCGCCTGCCGTACCGGGTGAGGGTGGCCTCGGGGAGGATCGCCAGCTCGGCGCCGTCCTCGGCGGCGGAGCGCAGGGCCTCGCGGGCGCGGGACAGGTTGACGGCGGGGTCCTCGGAGACCGGGATCTGGCACAGTGCGATGCGCGTCACGTCCTCGACCCTATCCGGCGGTTGGGCACCCGTTCCAGCCACGTCAGGCATCGCCATCCCCACTCCAGCGGGCCGTAGCGGTGCCCCCGCAGCCACGCCCTGCTGAGGAACACCTGCGCGGCCAGTACGGTGACCGTCAGCGCGACCACCGTGATCCTGGTCGGGTCCGCGGCCAGCAACGGCAGCGCCGCCAGGATGACCAGGGTGCTCGTCAGATAGTTCGTCAGCGCCATCCGGCCGAGCGGCGCCAGGACCGCCAGCAGCGGCCCGCGCGCCCGGGTCCGCAGGAGCAGCAGCAGCCCCGTGCAGTAGGCCGTCGCGGCGGCGAGCCCGGCCGTGGGGTAGAGGCCGCGGAAGTAGAACGTGCGGTCCCCGGCCGTCGCCCTGACCCACAGGTAGCCGAGGACGACGGCCAGCGCCGTACCGGCCACGAAGACGGGCCCCACCGGCCACCGCGGCGGCCCGTACTCCATCATCGCCATGCCCAGCAGGAACAGACCGGGGATGAGGATGACGCCGCCGCCCTCGCGCACCCCCCACACCGTCACGACGATCCCGAGCAGCAGCACCCCCCGGCGCGGCAGGAACGAGGCGGGCAGCAGCACCAGCGCCCCGAAGATCGCGTACGGCAGGAGCACCTCGCCCGGGTTCACCGTCTGGTGGAGCAGGCCGAGCACCCCGAGCACGGCCAGGCGGCGCAGCAGCACGAGCCTGGGACGGCCGGTGCGCGCGGCGGCCGAATCGAGGAACAGCACAAGGCTCATCCCGAAAAGCACGGAGAAGATTGGATAGAAACGGCTCTGTCCGAGATTCTCCACGACCCAGTCGACGGCACCGCGCTCGGCGCCGGGCACGCGCTCACGAAGGTGCTGCCAGGTGTTGACCAGCATGATCCCGCACACTGCGAACCCGCGTAGCGCGTCCAGCCCGTGGAGCCTTCCGGATGCGGGAGCCGTATGGGTCACAGGAAACAGACGTATCACCGCGCAATCCATCTCGCCTAGACGACCTCTGTCATAAGACGACAAGCCCATACAAATCTAGGTCGTCGGGCTGGCACTCGATCTGTCACGCGCCCCGGTCTACTGTTGCCGTGTGAACGATCCCCTGGTGGCGCGGATGCGCGCGTTCGGCACGACGATCTTCTCCGAGATGTCGGCGCTCGCCGTACGGACCGGTTCGATCAATCTGGGACAGGGCTTTCCCGACACCGACGGGCCCGCCGCGATGCTGGAACGCGCGGCGGCGGCGATCAGGGAGGGGGCCAACCAGTACCCTCCCGGCCCCGGCGTCCCCGACCTGCGCCAGGCCGTCTCCGAGCACCGCAAGGCCTGCTACGGCCTCGACTACGACCCCGACGGCGAGATCCTGGTCACCGTCGGCGCGACCGAGGCGATCGCGGCCTCGATCCTGGCGCTGTGCGAGCCGGGAGACGAGGTGATCGCCTTCGAGCCCTACTACGACTCCTACGCCGCCGCCATCGCCCTGGCCGGGGCCGTGCTGCGCCCGGTCACCCTGCGCCCGGTCGAGGGACGCTTCACCTTCGACCCGGCGGAACTGCGCGCCGCCGTCGGCCCGCGTACCAGGGCGATCCTGGTCAACTCACCGCACAACCCGACGGGGACCGTCCTCACCCGCGCCGAGCTTGAGGAGATCGCCCTGCTGTGCGGGGAGCATGACCTGGTGGCCGTCACCGACGAGGTCTACGAGCACCTCACCTTCGACGGCGTCGAGCACATCCCGCCGGCCACCCTGCCCGGCATGCGCGAGCGCACCGTGATGATCTCCTCGGCGGGCAAGACCTTCTCGGTCACCGGCTGGAAGACGGGCTGGGTGTGCGGGCCGTCCCCGCTCGTGCGCGCCGTGCAGACCGTCAAGCAGTTCCTCACCTTCACCGCCTCGGCCCCCTGGCAGCTGGCCGTCGCCCACGCCCTGCGCCACGAGATGGAGTGGGTCTCCGGGCAGCGCGCGGCCCTGCAGGCCAAGCGCGACCGCCTGACGGCCGGG
Organism: Streptosporangium sp. NPDC000239; assembly: GCF_040300765.1. NCBI lineage: Bacteria > Bacillati > Actinomycetota > Actinomycetes > Streptosporangiales > Streptosporangiaceae > Streptosporangium > Streptosporangium sp. NPDC000239. Next base: position 99,054 of record NZ_JBEPEI010000005.1, read on the forward strand.
CTGTCCGCGGCGGGCTTCGAGGTCTACCGCCCCTCGGGCACCTACTTCGTGCAGACCGACATCCGCCCCCTCGGCTTCACCGACGGCCTCACCCTGGCCCGTGAGCTGCCGGACCTGGCGGGCGTGGTGGCCATTCCCACCCAGGTCTTCTACGCCGACCCCGGACGCGGCAGCCACTTCGTCCGCTTCGCCTTCTGCAAGAAGGAGGAGGTCATCGACGAGGCCGTCGCCCGCCTCGGCCGTCTGGCGGGCCGGTGAGCGCGCCGTTCAGCCGACGATCCTGACCGGCAGGCGTCTGGCGCGCAGCGCCGAGCGGACGGCCCTGGCGAGCAGGCCGTACTCGGCGGACCTGGCCGAGCTGGCCCGGTAGGCCAGGCCGATGGTCCTGCCGGGGGCGGGGTCGGCGAAGCGGCGCAGCGCCAGCCGTACCCGCTTGCCCGTCTCGACCGGGACCGCCGACTCGGGCAGCAGCGTCACCCCGAGACCGCCCGCGACGAGCTGGACCAGGGTCGGCAGGCTGGTGGCGTAGGTGGCCGCCGTCGCCCGCGCGCCGACCTCACGGCACACGTCGATGGCCTGTTCGCGCAGGCAGTGGCCCTGGTTGAGCAGCACGATGTCCAGCCCCTTGAGCGCCTCGCGGTCCAGCGGCGTGTCATCCCCGGCCATGGGATGGTCGGGGGAGAAGGCGAGCAGGAAGTCCTCCTCGTAGAGGGGCTCCTCGACCAGCCCGGTCACCTCGGTCGGCAGCGCGAGCATCACCATGTCGAGACGGCCCTCACGCACCTCCTCCAGGATGGTCTCGGTCTTGGCCTCGTGCACGGTCAGCTTGAGCCTGGGGAAGCGCCGCGAGAACATCGGCAGCAACGCGGGCAGCACGTAGGGGGCGACCGTGGGGATCACCCCCAGGTGCGCGGGGCCGTTGAACGGCTCCCGGTTCTGGGCGACCTCACCCATGAGGTCCTCGACCGCCTTGAGCACCCGCGCCGCGTGCACCGCGACCCGCTCGCCCGAGGGGGTCAGCAGGACCTTCCTGGTGGTCCGTTCGAGTAACCGGGTGTGCAGGGTCTCCTCAAGGGCGGAGACCGCGCTCGACAGCGCGGGCTGGCTCATCCGCAGCGCGGAGGCCGCCTCCCGGAAGTGCAGATGATCGGCGACCGCGAGGAATGCCCGCAGTTGAGCGAGGGTGGGGGTTGGCTCACTGATAAGGATCACCTGTCAGATTCGTTCGACTGCTCGATTTCTCGAATCAATGCTAGGTGCGGCAGTCTGGGCTCCGACAACGACGTCCCCTGTGAAGGAGAACCGGACTTGCTCACCATCGGTGACCGCTTCCCTGAGTTCGAGCTGACCGCCTGTGTCTCCCTGGACGCGGACAGCGCGTTCGCCCAGATCGACCACAAGTCCTACGAGGGCAAGTGGAAGGTCTACTTCGCGTGGCCCAAGGACTTCACCTTCGTCTGTCCGACCGAGATCGCCGAGTTCGGCCGTCTCGAAGGCGAGTTCGCCGACCGCGACGCCCAGGTCCTGGGTTTCTCGGTCGACTCCGAGTTCGTCCACCACGCCTGGCGCAAGGACCACCCCGACCTGCGTGACCTGCCCTTCCCCATGCTGTCCGACATCAAGCGGGAGCTGTCGTCGGCGCTGGGCATCCTCGGCTCCGACGGTGTCGCCCAGCGCGCCACCTTCATCGTCGACCAGAACAACGAGATCCAGTTCGTCATGGTGACCGCCGGTTCGGTCGGCCGCAACGTCAAGGAGGTCCTGCGGGTCCTCGACGCCCTCCAGTCCGACGAGCTGTGCCCCTGCAACTGGAACAAGGGCGAGGCCGGTCTGGACGCGAAGCAGCTGCTGGCCGGCGTCTGATGTCCGTCGACAACCTCAAGGGCGCCCTTCCTGAATACGCCAAGGACGTCAAGCTCAACCTGGGTTCGCTCGTCACGACCTCCTCGCTCGGCGAGCAGCAGCTCTGGGGGACGCTGCTCGCCTGCGCGGCGGCGACGAGGTCCCAGCGCGTGATCGCCGAGATCGCGGCCGAGGCGGCCGACGTCCTGTCCGCCGAGGCGTTCAGGGCGGCCAAGGGCGCCGCCGCGATCATGGCGATGAACAACGTCTACTACCGGTCGATGCACCTGATCGGTGACGAGACCTACGCGACCATGCCCGCCAAGCTCCGTATGACCATCATCGGGAACCCGGGCGTGGACAAGGTCGACTTCGAGCTCTGGTCGCTCGCGGTCTCCGCGATCGGCGGCTGCGGCCGCTGCCTGGAGTCCCACGAGCAGGTGCTGCGCAAGGCGGGGCTGCCCCGCGAGCAGATCCAGGAGGCCATCCGGATCGCCGCGGTCGTCAACGCCGTCGCGGCGGTGCTGGAGTCGGAGGCCGCTCTGGCCACGGTCTGAGACAGCGAAGAAGGGGCGGGTGTGCACCCGCCCCTTCTTTGTGCCTGCCCTTCTTCGTGTCTGGCGTCAGCTCGCGTCGGCGAGGTCGGCCTGCGCCGCGGGCACCGCGCCCCGCGCCGAGCGCAGCGGGAGTTCCTTGAGCATCAGCGCCGCCAGCGCGGCCAGTACGGCGATCGGCACGCCGACCAGGAAGACCGTGTGGATGGCCCGGGTGAAGGCCTCAAGGATCACTTCGAGCACCGGCGCAGGCAGACGGTGAATCGCGGCGGGGGAGCCGAGGCTGGGCGCCGTGCCACCGGTCAGGGGCAGATGGGCGGCCTTGGCGAGGGAGACCAGCTCGGAGGAGAGCCGGTTGGACAGGATCGCGCCGAACGCGGCCACGCCGACCGCGCCGCCAAGGGAGCGGAAGAACGTCACGCCGGAGGTGGTCGAGGCCATGTCGGCGCGGGTGACGGCGTTCTGCGCGGCCAGGATCAGGATCTGCATGGAGGCGCCGAGCCCGACGCCGAGCACCGTGATGTCGACGCCGACGCTCACCAGTGAGCTGTCGACGTGCAGCCGGGAGAGCAGGAACAGCCCGAGGCCGACCAGCAGCATACCCACGACGGGGAAGGCCTTCCAGCGGCCGGTCCTGGTGACGAAGCGGCCGACGGCGATGGAGGAGGCGAGCAGGCCGAGCACCATGGGCAGCGTCATCAGGCCGGAGGCGGTCGGGCTCATGTTCTTGACGATCTGCAGGTACTGCGGCAGGAACATCAGCGCGCCGAACATCGCGGCGCCGACCAGCAGCGAGGCCAGGCAGGTGAGCACGAAGGTGTGGTTGCGGAACAGGTGCGGGGGCAGGATCGGGTCGGCCGCCCGGCGCTCGGCGACGACGGCCAGGCCGAACAGCACCAGGCTCAGCGCGCCGAGCCCGTAGGTCCAGCCGGAGCTCCAGGCGAACTCCTTGCCGCCGAGTGACAGCAGCAGCATCAGCGCGGTCGTGCCGCCGGTGATGAAGGTCGCGCCCCACCAGTCGACCTTGGCCGCGCGGTGGGACGGCGGCAGGTTGAGCACCCGCTGGATGACGAAGAAGGCGACCACGGCCAGCGGCACACAGATCCAGAACGTCCAGCGCCAGGACATGTTGTCCACGACGAAGCCGCCGAGGAGCGGTCCCGCGACGGTGGAGACGCCGAAGACCGCGCCGATGTAGCCGGAGTAGCGGCCCCGCTCCCTCGGCTCGACCACGTCGCCGAGGATGATCTGCGGCAGTGCCGCCAGGCCGCCCGCGCCGATCCCCTGGACGGCCCTGGCCGCGATGAGCTGGCCCATGTCCTGGGAGAAGCCCGCGGCGACCGAGGAGAGCACGAAGACCAGCAGGGCGGCCTGGAACATGAACTTGCGGCCGTACAGGTCCGACAGCTTGCCCCACAGCGGGGTCGAGGCGGTCATGGTCAGCAGCGTCGCGCTGGCGACCCAGGCGAGCTGGTCCTGACCGCCGAGCGTGCCCACGATCGTCGGGAGCGCGGTCCCCACCACGGACGTCGAGATCATCGACGTCAGCATGGCGAGCATCAGGCCGGCCAGGATCTCCAGCACCTGTCTGTGGGTGAACCTCGGGGCCGCCTCGGCCTGGACCTGTTGTTCGGTCAGCATGGACCATCCCCCAATGTATGTACGATACACATGAAGTTAGTAGACGCTTGTTTACCCGTCAAATCTGGAAGGAATGGGAAAGTGGACGAGATACGGCGTCGTGACAGGGAGGGCACAAGGTGCCGCATCCTGGACACCGCCCGCCGTCTGTTCGCCGAACTCGGCTACGACCAGGTGACGATGCGGCTCATCTCCGCCGAGGCGGGGGTCAACATCGCCCTGATCAACCGCTACTTCGGCACGAAGCGGGAACTGTTCGCCGAGGTGCTGGCCGTACGGGGGCGTTTTCCCGGGGTGCTGGACGTCCCGCGTGAGCAGCTGCCCCGGCGCCTGGCCGAGTACGTCGCCGACCTGCTCGGCTCGCGGGAGGAGGGGCCGGTGCTGGCGACGCTCAGCCGTTCGACGGTCTGCCCGGAGATCCACGAGATCGTCAGGGACCGGGTCCGTTCGGCGATCCTGGAGCCGCTGGCCGCGTGCCTGCCCGCCCGGGAGGCCCTCCTCGGGGCGACCGCCGCCACCGCGCTCGTGGCGGGCGCGGGCACGCTGCGCCAGCTCTTCGGGCCGGGCGCGTTCGACGAGGCGGGCAGGGAGGCCGTGGTCGCGCGGTTCACGAAGGTCTTCGAGGCCTGCCTCGGGGAGGCGTCAGGCTGACCTGTCGCGGCCCGCGGCGATCCGGCAGGCGGCGCCCGGGACGTGGTCGACCTGCAGCGTGCTGTGGTCGATGTGGAAGCGCTCGTGCAGCAGGTCGGCCAGTTCGCGGCGGACCCGGTGGCAGTCACCGCCCGGCGCGACGGTCACGTGCGCCGACAGCGCGGACAGCCCGCTGGTCACGGTCCACACGTGCAGGTCGTCGACCCCGGTGACCTCGGTGTGGGCGGCGATGGCCGCGCTCACCTCAGCCGGGGGCGCGCCGGGAGGCGCCGCCTCGAACAGGATGCGCCCGGCCTCGCGCAGCAGGCCGTAGGCGGCCTTGCCCATCAGGGCCGCCACGACCAGGGCGGCGATCGCGTCCGCCCTGCCCCAGCCGGTGAGCCAGACGACCGCCCCCGCGACCGCGGTCGCCACGAAGGCGTACATGTCGTTGAGGATGTGCTGGAAGGCGCCCTCGACGTTGAGGCTGCCGCGGTCGGCCCTGGCGATGAGCCAGGCCGCGGCGGCGTTGACCCCGATGCCGACCAGCGCCGTGCCGAGGACCAGCGCCCCCGTCACCTCCGGGGGCTGCAGGAGCCGCCGGACGCCCTCGTAGACGAAGTAGACGACGAGCGCCACGAACGTCAGCCCGTTGATCGCGGCCGAGAGGATCTCGGCGCGTTTCCAGCCGAAGGTGTAGGCGCCGCTGGCGGGACGGGCCGCCATGCTCATCGCCACCAGGGCCAGGGCGATGGAGGCCGCGTCGGTGAGCATGTGTCCCGCGTCCGAGACCAGCGCGATGGAGTTGGCGATGACGCCGACCACGACCTCGGCCGCCATGAAGACCGTCAGCAGAACGAGTGCCGCGACCAGGTAGCGACGGTCGGAGTTCGCCCCGTGGCCGTGCCCGTGTCCATGCCCATGTCCGTGGCCGTGACCCATCCCGAGACCCGCCTCATCAACACTTGAACAGTTGCTCAGACGTTAAGAAAGGTAAGCCTAACGGAACAAGATCTGAAGCGCGGAGGCACCGGCAGGACAGGAAATGCGCGACCCGCACAACACTGGTTCCCCACCCGTCACCCGGGAATCCCCGCACCCCGCACTGTCCGGTGCCGGTCATCTCCGAAACAGCCCAAGTGGCCGTCCCCCTCGCGCCGTCCGCACCCGGGGGGCGATCATGGAGGGACGGCCGCCGCGCCGCCCCAGTCCACAGCACGGAAGGAACCAACATGACCTGGCTGCGTACCCTCAAGCCCAGGCCGAGGGCCACCACGCGGCTGATCTGCTTCGCGCACGCGGGCGGCTCGGTCACCGCCTACCGCGACTGGCCCGACCTGCTCCCCGGATCGGTCGAGCCGTACGGCGTGCAGCTGCCGGGCAGGGCGGACCGGTTCGGCGACCCCATGCCCGCCGACATCCACGAGATCGTCGGCCCCGTCGTCGAGGAGATCCGGCCCCTGATGGACCGGGACGTCGTGCTGTTCGGGCACAGCATGGGCGCGATCGTCGCCTACGAGACCACCAGGGCACTTGAAGCCGGGGGGGACGGCCCCGTCCGGCTGTTCGTCTCGGGAAGCGCCGCCCCGCACGAGCCCAGACGCAGGCGGGAGATCTCCTCCTACGACGACGAGGCCTTTCTGGCCGAGATGACCAAACTCGGCGGGACCGAGCTTGAGATCCTCTCCCACCCGGCGATGAGAGAGGTCGTCTTCCCCTACATCAGGGCCGACTTCCGCCTGGTCGAGGAATACCGCCACACCCCCGGGCCCGCGCTGCGCACCCCCATCTCCGTCATCGTCGGCGACACCGACCCGGTGGTCACCCCGCTGCAGGCCAAGGAGTGGCAGGCCCGCACGGAGTCCGGCTTCTCCCTGACGATCCTGCCCGGCGGCCACTTCTACCTCCAGCCCCAACGCGCCGCCGTGGTGGCCGAGATCCTACGGAGGATGGGGTAGGGGGTTGTGTCTCTTTGCTCCGCCTTCGGCGTCGCGGGTTGTGTCTCCTTGCTCCGCCTGCGGCGTCGCGGGCTTGGGCGCTTCGGGTCGGTGCTTTCCCTCGTCACTGCGTCGCTGCGCTCCTGCGTTCCTCAGTCCAAGCACCGACGCGCCCAAGCCGAAACCCCTCACACGTGGCACCGGGAAAGCATGAGACGAAACTTCTCGCATTTGGGGGTGTTCATGCCTTGGGGGCGGGTTTGGTCTTCACCGAGACGTAGTCGATGAGCATGGGGCGGCCGGGGACGGTGGCGGGGGTGGGGCCGCCGCCGAAGGCGTTGGGGAGGCCGCCGCCCACGGCGACGTTCAGGATCAGGAAGAAGCCGTGCGCCGTCGCCCTGCCCCAGGTCTGCGGGTCCATCCGGGTGGCGGCGACGGTCAGGACGGGGGCGTCGTCGAGATACCAGCGGATCTCCTTCTCGTCGATCTCCACGGTGTAGCGGTGGAAGCTCCCGTGACAGGACGGGCAGGGACGCTCGCCGGAGCCGATACCCGAAGGCTCGCCGCACGGCCCGCCGGGCATCACACCGCAGTGCATGGCGGCCATGACCGAGGGACGGCCGTTGACCGCCTCCATCACGTCGATCTCGCCGATGGCGGGCCAGCCGGTGTAACCGTCGCGCAGCGGGGCGCCCAGCATCCAGAACGCGGGCCAGTAGCCCGCGCCGTCCGCCGGGGTCACCGCCGGGAGCCGGATCCTGGCCTCCACACGCAGCACGCCTCCCGGTGGGGGCCTGAAGTCGGAGCGGGCGGTCTCCACCCGGCCCGACGTCCAGGCCCCCTCGCGCAGCAGCGGGGTGATGGCCAGGTTCCCCGCACCGTCGAGGGAGACGTTCTCCGTCGAGTCGGTCATGGTCTCGATCTCCCCGGTGCCCCACCGGGGGGCGGGGCAGCCGGGATAGCAGGTACCGAGGTCGTGCAGCCACCCCTGGGGAAGCGGGGATCCGGCGGCCCCGGAGAAGTCGTCACGGAAGATCTCGGTCCAGCGTGCCTCCCGGGCCTCCCGGCCGGGCCCCGAGCACCCGGCCAGGAGGACGACAAGGGCGAGGACCACCCGGGTGGCGGGCCTCACAGCACCGTGGGGATCAGGTCGAGGTCCTCAAGGTCCTGCTCGATCCGGGGAGCGAGCCGTACCGCGAGGGTGTCGGTGATGTGCGCGTCGTCGCGGTAGAGCACGATGCCGTCGAGCGCCGCGGGGCAGGTGGCCGAACCGGAGTCCTCCGGGCACAGCAGCGGCGTCACGTCCAGCAGACGGACCCCCGGACGTCCCCCCGCGGTGATCTGCTCGGCCAGCGGATCGGGGCGCAGCCCGGCGGCGCGCGGGAACGCGCAGCCGGAGACGGGACCCCCGGAAAGACAGGCGGGCACGTCCTTGCCGGGCAGCGGCGTGTCACGCAGGTAGACCAGCGAGGCGCCGAGCCGTGACAGCGGGGTGAGGGTCGAGTCCCAGGCGCGGGTCAGCGCGGCCCTGTCGGTGGTGTACGCGTTGAGCGAGGCCAGCAGGATCAGCCGGGGCGGAGCCTCGCTCGCCAGCCGTTTCATCGCGTACTCCCGCCAGGCGTCGCACTCGCGGTACTCCCTGCCCAGCCGGGGGTCGACGACCGTGAGCCGGGGCAGCGGGCAGCCGGGCTTGGTGAGGACCTCCAGGGCCCACCCTCTCCGTACGGCGATGCGCTCGGCCGCGGCGAACCACTGGCCCGCGTGGGAGTCGCCGATGAGGACGACCCTGTCCTTGGAGGAGGTGTCGCCGAACAGGCACGGCGGGCTCGTCGTCGCGGTCAGCGCGATCTCGCAGCCCTGGGACTTGGGGAAGTCGTTCCTGGCCTGCGCGGGTGGCGGGCGCAGCGCCGTACCGGGGGTGTCCGGTGTCTCGGCCGACTGCGCCACGGTGACCGTGGTGGTCGTGGAGCCCTGCACGATCCCGCCGTTGAGCAGGAGCGCGGCGGCGACGGGCACGGCCATCGCGCTGGTGCCCAGGGCCAGGCCGCGCCGGGGCAGCGCCGCCACGACCCGTGACGTCCGCAGCGGCTGTTCGACCAGCCTCAGCGTCAGGGCCGCGGGAAGCGCGCAGGCCAGCACCAGCGCCAGCCGTACCGGCCACGACTGCTCGCCGAACGCGGCCTCGGTGAGGACCAGGACCGGCCAGTGCCACAGGTACCAGGAGAACGACAGCCGCCCCGCCAGCCGGACCGGTGCCCAGGACAGCGCGGCTGAGACCGGCGAGCGGAACACGATGACCGCCGCCGTGCCGAGCGTGGGGACCAGCGCGGCCGTCCCCGGGTACGGCGTCTGCGGGCCGAGCGCCACGATCGACCAGGCGACCGCGGCCGCCCCGGCCAGGCCGAGCGCCCCGGAGACGACCCGCAGGGAGAAGCGGGGGACGTCCCGGTGGCCCTCGCCGCCTCCGGGACGCGCGCCGAGACGCCCGCCGTACGGCGTGAGCAGGGCGGCCAGGGCACCCACGCCGAACTGCCAGGCACGGGAGGGGGAGGACAGGTAGGCGAGCGGGGCGCTGGTGCCCGTCCACCACAGCGCGAGCGCGAACGAGACACCGGTCAGCGCCACGACGGCCACCGCGATCGCGGGCAGGGGACTGCGGCCGAGGCGGCGCGCCACCAGCACGAGCACCAGCAGCAGCGGCGCCCACAGGAGGTAGAACTGCTCCTCGACGGCCAGTGACCAGTAGTGCAGCAGAGGACTCGGGTCCCGCGCGGCGGCCAGGTAGTCGGTCTGGCCCGCGACGAACCGCCAGTTGGCGAGATACAGGGCGGCGGCGACCACGTCACCGGCGACGTCGGTGCCGCGCAGCGGCGGCAGCAGCAGCCAGGCCCCGGCCGTCGTGGCGAGCAGCACGACCCCGGCGGCGGGCAGGATGCGCCTGGCTCTCCTGGCGTAGAAGTCCGCCAGCGAGAAACGGCCCTCGGCCGAGATGTCGCGCAGCAGCAGACCGGTGATCAGGAACCCGGAGATGACGAAGAACACGTCCACCCCGGCGAACCCCCCGGCCATGCCGGGCACGGTCGCGTGGAAGGCGAGCACGGCCAGGACGGCGACCGCCCGGAGCCCCTCGATGTCCGGCCTGAAGCCGAGACGGTAGCGCGGCGTCACGGCAGCAGCGGGGGCAGTACGGCGAGGCCGGAGGCGAGCAGCACGCCGAGCAGTAACAGGACGGTGATGGCCAGGGCCTCTGGCCAGCGCAGACGGTGGTTCAACGGAGAATCCTCCACAGATCACGAATGAGGGGGAGGGCGATGTAGGTGGTGCCGACGGCGAACAGGGTCAGCGCCCAGTACTCACCCCACCCGTAGACGGACGCGCGCAGCGCGATGCCGATCCAGGTGGCGGCCGTGGTGACGGTCAGCCAGACGAAGGCCATGCGGGCGACGGTCGAGACGAGCGTGCTCTTGCCCGCGGCGGCGCCGCTGGGCACCCACGCCGCGGCCTGGTTGCGCACCGCGTGCACGATGGAGATCAGATGACAGTAGGCGTACAGGGTCTGGGCGCGGGTCACCTCGAAGCGCCAGCGGCTCACCGAGACCGCGGGCAGCAGCACCAGCGCCACCCAGAGGGGCCCCACGAACGGGATCATGTGCCACGCCCTGACCTCGTCCGGATAGAAGGCGAGCATGACGAGCCCGGGCAGCGGGACGGCCGCGATGTTGGCGGCGGAGACGAAGTAGCTCAGGAAACCGCTGTAGTAGGACAGCCGTACCCGCCACGACATCGGCGTGCGGTGGAAGTCACGGTCGAACAGCAGGCTCATGCAGCCCATCGCCCACCGGTACTGCTGGGCGATGTAGGAGGCGACGTTGTCGGGGGACAGGCCCTTGGCCAGCAGCACCGGGACGTACTTGGTGCGGTAGCCGTGCTTCATCAGCTCGACGCTGGTGTAGATGTCCTCGCTGTGGTCGATCTTGGGGAAGCCCCCGATCTCCTCAAGCGTCGCGCGCCGGTAGACCACGTTCGTGCCCACGCAGATGGCTCCGCCGTCGGCGTCCCGCGACGGTTGCAGCCACCGGTAGAACATCTCCTGGGCGGCCCCGGCTGTACGCTGCAGCCAGGGCATCTCCTGCGTGGTGTCGAAGTACTGCGGCGACTGGGCCACGGCGATCCTCGGGTCCTCCAGGTAGGGGACCAGGTGGGACAGGAAGTCGGGCCTCGGGCAGAAGTCGGCGTCGAAGACCGCGACGACCTCGCCCGAGCTGATCGACAGGCCGTGGTTGAGGTTGCCGGCCTTTTTCAGGTACCCCTGGTCGGGCCGCGCGCTGTACCGGAAGCCGTGCCGTACGGCCAGCTCCTCCACCTCGTCGCGGGCGGCGTCGTCGAGCACCCAGACCGTGACTGGACCGTTCCACCGGAGTGCTCCCACGTGGCGGAAGGTGTTGCGCAGGATCTCCATGGGTTCGCCCCTGGTCGGCAGGAAGACGTCCACGGAGGGCAGGCGGGCGGGCCGCCAGGAACGCACGAGCAGCTCGTGGGACTCCCAGGTGGTCAGCCGCTGACGCTGCCCGTCGACGAACGACATCGTCCATCCACTGAGGTTCAGCAGCAGGGCCACGAAAAACGGCCACAACGCGGGATGACGCATGGAGAATAGGAAAAGAGTCCCTGCGGTTAATGTCAGGGAAAGGGGCACGGACAGAAGCACCCAGCGCTTTTGTGGCCCGAAATACAGTTTCAGCTCGTCGTCGGACGGAGGCTGTGGAAGATATTGATCGGCCTTGTCAGGAGGCGCGTCAAGTAATGCAAGCATGCGGAGAACCCCGTTTTCTCAGCTGCGTGGAGCGGCTCGTTTTCCACCGCTGGATCAACTGTAAACAAAGTTATTGGTGTCGCGTGCGCGGGCAGATGATCTAGCGGGAAACGTGACGTTAACTGAACGTCATTCGGTGCTGTGAAATATCCGTCGATGTTGTGAGAAGTGGCGATATGTCCAAAATCATCGGATGTTTGGATGTGTCGCAGATCACAGGTTTGAAGCGGCCCGCGGGCGGGGCCGTACCGTGCGGGGGCCGGGTGCGCGGACCGCCCCGGGAGAACGATTACCGATCAAGGAGCCCCCGGGCGCCCTCCTCACGGGTGCCCGTCCCCGGACGGGGAAACCGCTCCCCGCGCCGGTGCCCGCCCCGCGCGGTGGGTATCGCAACGGGTGTCGCGACCCCGGGGCCGGTCCGGGCCGGGGGTCGCGAGGCCACAGCGAGGCCACAGCGAGGCCACAGTGAGGCCACAGCGAGCCACAGTGAGGCCGCAGGGAACCCACAGGGAAGCGGCGGGACCGAGAGGTGACAGGGATGCCGGAACCGATTGAAGTGCGCAAGGTGGCGATCGAGAGCGTGACCGACGCCTCCGGGTTGTCCCGGCTCATCGACGACGGGGTGATCGAGGCGCACCGGGTCCTCGCGGTGATCGGCAAGACCGAGGGGAACGGCGGGGTGAACGACTACACCCGCATCCTGGCCGACCGCGCCTTCCGTGAGGTGCTCGCCGAGCGGGGGCATCCGGCGCCCCAGGACGTCCCGCTGGTCTGGTCCGGCGGCACCGACGGCGTGCTCAGCCCGCACGCGACGATCTTCGCGACCACGGCGGACGCCGAACCGAGCCAGGAACCTCGCCTGAGCGTCGGGGTCGCGATGAGCGAGGTCATCCTGCCCGAGGAAATCGGCCGCCCCGCGATGGTCGAGAAGGTCGCCGCGGGCGTCAGGAAGGCCATGGAGGCCGCCGGGATCGACGACCCCGCCGACGTCCACTACGTCCAGACCAAGACGCCCCTGCTCACCCTCGCCACCATCAACGACGCCAGGTCCCGGGGCCAGGACGTGGTCGTCGAGGACACCGGGCCCTCGATGGACATCTCCAACTCGACCACCGCCCTCGGCGTCGCGGTCGCGCTCGGCGAGATCGGGACGCCCACGGCCGGGCAGATCCACCGGGACCTGTCGCTGTACTCCTCCGTCGCCTCCTGCTCCTCGGGGGTCGAGCTGGACAGGGCGCAGATCGTCGTCGTCGGCAACGTCAGGGGCATCGGCGGGCGCTACCGGATCGGCCACTCCGTCATGCGGGACGCGCTGGACGCCGACGGCATCTGGGCGGCCATCCGGTCGAGCGGGATCGACCTGCCGGAGCGCCCGCACCCCTCCGACCTGGACGGCAGGCTGGTCAACGTGTTCATGAAGTGCGAGGCGGACCCCTCGGGCAGGGTCAGGGGCAGGCGCAACATCATGCTCGACGACTCCGACGTGCACTGGCACCGCCAGATCAAGGCGACCGTCGGCGGTGTCGCGGCCAGCGTCACCGGCGACCCCGCCGTCTTCGTCTCGGTCGCCGCCGTCCACCAGGGCCCCAGCGGGGGCGGCCCGGTCGCCGCCATCGCCGACCTGGGCTGAGTGCCGGGGCTTTTGTCCCTGGTGTCGGTGTTTGATCGTAAGGTGACTCCGGTGAACGTGATCGGCGGATACGTGCTCAGGCGTGAGCTTGGCCGGGGCGGCATGGGCGTGGTGCACCTCGCCACCACCCCGACCGGCGGCCTGGCCGCGGTGAAGGTGATCCATCCCCGGCTCACCGACGATCCGGCCTTCGTCCGGCGCTTCGAGCGCGAGGTGGCCGCGGCCCGCAGGGTGGCCAGGTTCTGCACCGCCCCCGTCCTCGACGCCGGGATCGACGGGGACGTCGCCTACCTCGTCACCGAGTACGTCAAGGGCCCAAGCCTGGCGCAGGCCGTACGGGAGCAGGGGCCGCTGACCGGCGCCAACCTGGAGGCGCTCGCGGCCGGGATCGCCACCGCGCTCCACGCCATCCACGAGGCCGGGGTGATCCACCGCGACCTCAAGCCGTCGAACGTGCTGCTGTCCCCGCTCGGCCCGCGGGTGATCGACTTCGGCATCGCACGACTCGCCGACGAGGAGAGCCTGGCCAGCCAGGCGATCCTGGGCACGCCCGCGTTCATGGCGCCCGAGCAGGTGCGCGGTGAGCCGCCGACCCCCGCGGCCGACGTCTACGCGTGGGGCGGGGTGATCGCGTTCGCGGGCACGGGCCGCCTGCCGTTCGGCGGAGGCTCCCCGCCCGAGGTCCTGTACCGGATCGTCAACGAGGGGCCGAACCTCGACGGCCTCGAAGACCGGATGCGCGCGGTCGTCGAACGGGCCATGGCCAAGGACCCCGCGCGCAGGCCGAGCGCCGGGCGGCTGCTGGGCGAGCTGATCGGCGGCAGCCCGACCCCGGCGACCGCCACCCAGGCCGTAGAACGCTCCTGGACGGTCACCGCTCAGGAGGAGCCCGCCGTCCCTGACGGGCCCGCCGTCGCCGAGCCGGGGAAGAGGGCCCGGCGCCGGTGGCCGTGGGCTCTGGGCGCGGTCGCGCTCGCCACGGCCGTCACCGCAGGCGTGGCCGTCCAGGCCGGTTTCGGCGCCGCGCCCGCCCTGCCCTACCACGCGGACTTCGCCGACTCCTGGGAGGTCGGCGTGACCGAGGGCGGCCGGAGCGAGCGGGACGGCGCCGCCTACCTGCTGACCGCCAACCCCGGGTGGCGGCTGTGGAAGTCGGCCCCCTTCCCCGGCGAACGCGCGCAGGACGTCGTGGTCAGCTCCTCGGCCCGGCTCGAAGCGGGGTCGGGGGAGTTCGGCGTGTGGTGCCGTGGCGACCTGGGCACCGGCGACCGGTACGAGTTCACGGTCGCGGGTTCCGGAGACGCCTCCATCGTCAAACGGCGCGCGGGGCGGGGCGTCGTCCTGGACGGGCCGGTCCGGGTACGGGGAACGGCGGACAGCCGTGTCGTGGCCCGATGCGGTCAACGGGGTACGGCGACCGCCCTGAGCATGTGGGTCGACGACGTCCTGGTCGCCGAGGCCGTCGACACACGCGATCCGTACGGCCCCGGCGCGGCCGGAGTCCACGCGGCGCCGGACACCGGCGCCCCGGTCCGGGTCAGGTTCCGCTCGTTCGACCTCAGCGGGCCGAAGGGCTGAGACGGTGCGGTTCGGCGTGCTGGGGCCGCTGCTGGTCCTCGACGGTGATCGCGACCTGACCCCCGGGCCCGCGAAACACCGCGCGCTGCTGGCCGCCCTGCTGCTGCGGCCCGCGCGGCCGGTGGCCGTCGACCGGCTGGTCGACGAGGTGTGGGACGGACGGCCGCCGGCCTCGGCGGAGGCGGTGCTGCGGGTCTACGTCAGCGCCCTGCGCAAGGTGGTGGAGGGGATTCGCACCGTGCCCGGCGGATACCTCCTCGACGTCGACCCCGACCGGGTGGACGCGCACCGGTTCGAGCGGCTGGTGGCGGAGGCCACGCGAGCCGGGGAGGCGGGCGGGCGGGCCGAGGCGGCAGAGGGGCTGCGCGCGGCCCTCGCGCTCTGGCGGGGGCCCGCGCTGGCCGACGTCGAGTCGGACACGCTGCGGCGCGCGCACGCCGTACGGCTTGAGGAACTGCGGCTGACCACGGTCGAGGAGCGGGTCGAACTGGACCTGGCGCTCGGCCGGGGCGCGCGGGTGACCGGGGAACTGCGCGCGCTCGTGGCGGCCTACCCGCTGCGGGAACGGGCGTGGGGGCAGCTCATCACGGCCCTCGGCCAGGCGGGACGCAGGTCGGAGGCGCTGGGCGCCTACCAGGAGGCACGGCGGCTGCTGGTCGGGGAACTCGGCCTCGAACCGGGGGAGGCGCTGCGCGAGGCGCACGAACGCGTGCTCGCGGGCACCTCGACCCGGGCCGGACAGGTGCCGAACGAGACACCGAACGAGACACCGCCGGACATCGCCGACTTCACCGGGCGTGAACACGTGCTGGACTGGATTCGCCGGTCGGTGCCCGACGCCACGGGCGCGCCCGTCCACCTGGTGCTGCACGGCCCGGCGGGGGTGGGCAAGTCCGCGGTCGCGGTCCACGCGGCCACCGCGCTCGACTTCCCCGGCGGGCGGCTGCACGCCTCGCTCGGCGGCAGGACGCCGGAGGCGGTGCTTGAGGACCTGCTGCGCTCGCTCGGCTGCCAGGAGACGGCGATCCCCGCAGGCCTGGACGGGCGCGTCCGTCTCTACCGCAGCACGGTGAGCGGACGGCGCCTGCTGGTGGTGCTCGACGACGCGGAGCGGGAGGCCCAGGTACGCCCGCTGCTGCCCACCGGGCCCGGCTGCCTGACGCTGGTGACCAGCCGCTCGCCGCTGCACGGCCTGGAGGCGGCGCGCGCCCGCGAACTCGGCGTGTTCGACCGGGACGAGTCCGTGGCGATGCTGGCCGGGGTGGCCGGGCGGCGTCGCGTCGAGGCGGAGCCACGGGCGGCGGCGCGGATCGCCGAGTTGTGCGGCGGGCTGCCGCTGGCCCTCAGAATCGCCGGGTCCAGGCTGGCCAGGCGTCCCGGCTGGACCCTGGAACACCTGGCGGGACGTCTTGAGGACGAACGCGGACGCCTGGACGAGCTCAGCGCGGGTGACCTGGCCGTGCGCGGCAGCCTGGCGCTGGGCTACCGCGCCCTCTCCGAGAGGGAACGCCTGCTGCTGCGCCGTCTCGGCGCGCTGTCGGCCCCCGACTTCGCCCCCTGGGCGGCCTCGGCCGTCCTTGGCGCGCCCGCCGAGGAGACGCTTGAGGCGCTGGCCGGGGCGGGCCTGCTGCAGGCGCGGGGTCTCGACCCGGCAGGTCAGGAGAGGTACGGCTGGCACGACCTGACCAGGCTCTACGCGGCCGAGCGCCTGGCCGCGGAGGAGGGCCCGCCCGCCGGGGTCCTGGCCGCCGCGGCCCCGGAGATCCTCGACCGCGCCCGGCGGGCCAGGACGTTGCTCCTGCCCGCGGAGCCGGGCTCGGGCCTGACCCTGGCCCGTACGGCCGAGCAGGCCGCGGCCGCGGAGACCGCACTCCTTCGGGAGTCGGCCCGCTGGCTGGCCGCGGAACGGAGGTTCCTGGTCGCGACCGTCGCCGACGCGCGGCGGGCGGGCCTGGACGAGGCGGCCTGGCGGCTGGCCTTCTACCTGACGCCCTTCTTCGAACTGGGCGCGCACCGCGAGGACTGGCGCTCGGCCGTGGAGGAGGGGCTGCGGGCCGTACGGCGCGCGGGGCACCGCAACGGTGAGGCGCTGCTGCTCAGATCCCTGGCCGACCTGCACCGTGTGGAGGGCAGGCTGCCCGAGGCGGCCGAGGCACTGCGGCGGGCGCTCGGGCTCGCGGAGCCGGGGGAGGCGGCCCGCGTCCGGTACCGGCTCGGCCTGGTCCACCTCGCCGGGGAACGGCCGTCTGAGGCGCAGGCGTGTTTCGTGGCGTGCCTGGCCGCCTTCTCCGCGGCGGGCGACCGGCGGGGCAGGGCCGACGCGCTGCGCGCCCTCGGCGGACTGCGCCGGGATCGGGACCTGCTCTCAAGGAGCCTGGAGGCCTACCGCGAGCTGGGCGACCCACGGGGTGAGGCGGCGGTCTCGCTCGACCTCGCCGGGCTTCTCCTGGACACGCGGCGGCTTCGGGAGGCGAACGAACGGGCGGAACACGGCCTCGGCCTGGCCAGGCGGCTGGGGGACCGGCTGCCCGAGGCCGCGGCGCTGACGGTCCTGGCCGGGATCGCCCTGGCGGAGGGCAGGGCGGACGTCGCCGGGCAGAACGCGCGGGAGGCGCTGGAGACCTTCCGCGAGCACGGGGACCGCGCCGGTGCCGCGCGGGCGACGCTCACCCTGGCGGAGGCGTTGCTCGGGCTTGATGAGATTGATGAGGCGTTTGATGGAGTAATGCGAGTTATGGGAGAGTTCGACGCTCTCGGTGACCGGCGAGGCCGCGCCGCGGCGGAAGAGCTCGCCGACGAGGTACGACGCCGCCGTGGCCTGCGCGTATAGCGCGCTATACGCGTCCTGAAGGTGGCCCGCCTACGGTCGGGACCGACGCGAACCACGACGGGCAAGAGGTGGAAGCACGATGGGAAGAGGGATCACGCCGGCGCTGGCCGCCGCCGTGCTGGCGGCCGTGCTGAGCGGATGCGGGGCGCTCCCCGGGCAGCGGGGCGGCGGCGGTGAGGAGAGGCAGCCGCTCCCCGCCTCCGCGGCCACGACCGGGGCTGCCGGGCAACCCGCGGAGAGGTCTTCGGAACAGCCCTCGGAGCAGCGGGACGTGCCCGTCGAGCAGGACGTCGAACAGGAGAAGGTGATCGCCGCCAGGAAGGTCAAGGCGGGCGGCGCCGACCTGGTCGTACGGATCACCGGCCTCAGGCGGCAGGGCAGGCTGGCCACGCTGACCTGGACGGTCACCAACACGGGCGACGCCAGATGGCAGATGAGCAACGACATGGGGGACACCCCGGGCGGTCTGGGGCTGACCGTCGGGGGGATCAGCCTGGTCGACCCGGTCAACGGCAAGCGCTACACCGTCGCGCGCACCGGCGCCTATCCCAAGGTCACCTGCCTGTGCTCCAGCTACGACGTGTTCACCGAGCCGGACGAGGTGCTGCCGCTGCACGCGGCGTTCGCCGCCCCGCCGCCGGACGTCACGAAGATCAACGTGGACCTCAAGGTGCTGGGCGTGTTCGCCGATGTCCCGATCTCCTGAACGTCTCACGGCCCTGGCGCTCACACTCGTCCTGACGGTGGGACATCCGGCGGCCGCGTGGGCCGACCCCGCCGACCCCGAGGCGGCCACGGCCGGGGTAGAGGAGATCGTCGCCCGTGTCGAGGACGTCGTCGCCGAGGTCGAGTCGCTCGACGGCGCGGAGAGCGAGTCGAAACGCGGGGAACAGATCACCGTCGCGCTCACCAGCGACGTGCTGTTCGCCCTCGACAGGGCCGTGCTGACCACCGGGGCGAAGCTGCGCCTGCGGCGGATCGCCGAGCGCGTCCGCGCCGAGTCCGCGGGCGGCGAGGTCAGGATCGAGGGGCACACCGACGACCAGGGGAGCGACGCCTACAACGACGCGCTCTCGCTCAGACGGGCACGGGCCGTGGGGCAGGTCCTGCGGGCCACCCTCGCCGGCACCGGGACGACCCTGCTGGCCAGGGGGTTCGGCGAGTCCAGGCCCAAGGTGCCCAACATCGTCGACGGCGCTCCCGTCGAGGCGAACCGCGCGAGGAACCGGCGGGTCGAGATCGTCTTCGACGCCGCCCGGTGACCCTCCCTCGGCCGAGGACCCGCCGGTCACCGAGGGTAGGCTTCGGGGTCGTGCCGAGCATTCCCCAGCCACTGGTCCCCGGCGACGACGGCTCAGCCGACGCCGCCGTCTCGTCCGCGCTCGCCGCCTTCTCCGCGGGCACGGCCGACGTGGGCGCGGTGATCGCCGCCCTCGGCGGGGCGCGGCTGCTCGTCCCGGTCGTGGCCCTGCTGACGGAGTCCGAGGTCGGCGAGCACGGGCTGCGGCAGGAGAAGGAGAGCGAGATGGCCCTGCCGAAGCTCGTCGGCAAGGACGGCAGGCAGGCGGTGCTCGCCTTCACCGGGACCGGCCCGCTGAAGCTGTGGCGTCCCGACGCCCGCCCCATCCAGGCGACGACCCCGCAGGTCTGCCAGGCGGCGGCGCACGAGGACGCCGCGGCCGTGGTGATCGACGTCGCGGGCCCGGTGCCGTTCGTGATCGAGGGAGCCGTGCTGCAGGCGTTCGCCGCGGTCGGGGCCGGCACCCTCGACCGGCTCGGCTCCGAGACCCCCGGGGTCACCGTGGCCCGAATGGAGGCCCGAACGGAGGCCCGGAAGGAGGCCGGATCCGAGACGGCCGTCCCCCGGCGCCGCCGCCTCGGCTGGCCGCTGGTCGGCAGGTCGTCACGCGGCCGGGACTGACCTTCCCGCGTTAGGGTTCGGGCCGTGGACGAACACGGCCGACCTTCCCCGGGGGCGCGGTGAACCACCTCCTGCCCCTCGCCGCCGCCCTGGCCGGGCTGCCGCTCGGCTTCTGGGCGAGAGACCTGGCCATCCGCCACTCGGTCGGGGAGGAGGCCCTCCTCGGGCACGCCTGCCCGCGCTGCGCCACGGCGGTCGGCGGCGGCCCGGTCGCGTCCCTGAGACTCGCGGCCGGGCGCTGCCCGGGGTGCCGGGCACGGATCGGCCCGCCGCCGCTGGTGGCCGAGGTCCTCACCGCGGTGACGCTGGCCGCCCTCGCGTCGCGGTACCCATGGCCCGAGCTGGCCGCCTACGGGTGGCTCACGGCCGTCACGGTCGCCCTGGTCGCCGTGGACGTCGCCGTCCACCGGCTGCCCGACCGGCTCACCGCCGCCGCCTTCCTGGGCACGGTGGCGCCGCTGACGGCCGCGGCCCTGACACGGGACGGCGCCCCGGACCTGGCCAGGGCGCTGCTCGGCGGCCTGGTCCTGACCGGCCTGTACCTCCTGCTCTTCCTGGTCAACCCGGAGGGCATGGGGCTCGGCGACGTCAAGTTCGCGGCGGCGCTGGGCGTGGCGCTCGGCCGGCTCGGCTGGGACGCCCTGGTCACCGGCGCCTTCCTCGGCTTCCTCGCCGGAGGCCTGTACGGCGGCGCCCTGGTGGCCGCGCGCCGGGCGGGACGCGGAAGTGAGATCCCCTTCGGCCCCTTCATGGCCGCCGGTGCCTTCGCGGTCATCCTCACGGCCCAGGGAATCCGCTGACATGCCGGAGCGTCTCAACCAGTGAGCCTCGGCCATTCCAGTGGGCGGCACATGGAAGACTTGTCACCATGTTGCGCTGGTTGACCGCCGGAGAATCCCACGGCCCCGAGCTCGTCGCGATCCTTGAGGGCCTGCCCGCAGGGGTGGAGGTGACCACGGCCGACATCGACGGGGCACTGGCCAGACGCCGCCTCGGTTACGGCCGTGGCGCCCGGATGAAGTTCGAGCAGGACGTGGTGAACATCGTGGGCGGCGTACGGCACGGCCGCACGCTCGGCAGCCCGGTCGCCATCCGCGTCGGCAACACCGAATGGCCCAAGTGGGAGACCGTCATGGCGGCCGACCCGGTCGATCCCGCGCTGCTGGAGGGGCAGGCGCGCAACGCGCCGCGCTCACGCCCCCGGCCGGGCCACGCCGACCTGGCGGGCATGCAGAAGTACGGCTTCGACGACGCCCGCCCCGTGCTCGACCGGGCCAGCGCCCGCGAGACCGCCGCCAGGGTCGCCCTGGGCCAGGTCGCCCGCGCCTTCCTCAAGCAGGCCCTGGGCGTCGACATCGTCAGCCACGTCGTCTCCATCGGAGGGGCGCAGGCGACGCCGGGCGTCCTGCCCGGCCCCGAGGACATGGCCGCCGTCGACGCCGACCCGGTGCGCTGCGCCGACCCCGAGGGCAGCGCCGCGATGGTCGCCGAGATCGACAAGGCCCACAAGGACGGCGACACCCTCGGCGGGGTCGTCGAGGTCGTCGCCTACGGCCTGCCGCCGGGCCTGGGCAGCTACACCCACTGGGACCGCCGTCTCGACGCCCGCCTGGCCGCCGCGCTGATGGGCATCCAGGCCATCAAGGGCGTCGCCGTCGGCGACGGCTTCGAGACCGCCCGCCGTCCCGGTTCCCGGGCCCACGACGAGATCGAGAACACCTCGGACGGCGTGCGCCGCATCACCAACCGCGCGGGCGGCGTCGAGGGCGGCATGACCAACGGCGAGCCGCTGCGGGTCAGCGCCGCCATGAAGCCGATCTCCACCGTGCCCAGGGCACTGGCCACCATCGACGTGCTGACCGGTGAGGCCGCCAAGGCCCACCACGAGCGTTCCGACGTGTGCGCCGTGCCCGCCGCCGCGATCGTCGCCGAGGCGATGGTCGCGCTGGTCCTCGCCGACGCCGCGGTGGAGAAGTTCGGCGGTGACTCCGTCGAGGAGGTCGCCAGGAACCTGTCCGGCTACCTCTCCTCGATGGTGATCAAGTGAGCGTGCGAACCGAGGAGGAACGGTGAGTCCCCGCGTAGTCCTGGTCGGCGCCCCCGGCGCGGGCAAGTCGACCGTAGGCCACCTGCTCGCCGAACGGCTGGGGGTCGCCTTCCGCGACACCGACGCCGACGTCGAGGCCACGGCGGGCAAACCGGTCAGTGACATCTTCGTCGAGGACGGCGAGGAGCACTTCAGGGAGCTTGAGGCGCGGGCCGTACGGCTGGCGCTCGACGAACACGACGGCGTGCTGTCCCTGGGCGGCGGCGCGGTGCTGGCCGAGGCGACGCGGGAACTGCTCGCCGGTCACCCCGTGGTCTACCTGGAGGTCGGCCTGGCGCAGGCGGTGCAGCGGGTCGGTCTGGCCTCGGCCCGGCCACTGCTGGTGCTCAACCCGCGCAGCCGGCTCAAGAAGCTCATGGAGGACCGCCGCCCGATCTACGAGGGGCTGGCCGTCCTCACCGTGGCCACCGACGAGCGCGACCCGGAACAGGTCGTCGACGAGATCGTGAAGGGACTCGGATCATGACGACCTCCAGGATCAAGGTGTCCGGAGAGCCCCCCTACGACGTGGTGATCGGCACCGGGGTGCTCGGCGAGCTTCCCGCCCTGCTCGGTCCCGCGGTCCGCACCGTCGCGGTGGTCCACCCGGCGAGCCTGCCGGAGATCGCCAGGCCCGTGTGCGGGGCGATCGAGGCGGCCGGTTACCAGGTCGTCGCGCTGCCGGTGCCCGACGCCGAGCAGGCCAAGACGGTCGAGGTGGCCGCCGGGCTCTGGTCGGCCTTCGGCGCGCACGGTGTCACACGCTCCGACGCGGTCGTCGGCGTCGGCGGAGGGGCGACCACCGACCTGGCGGGCTTCGCCGCCGCCACCTGGCTGCGCGGCGTCAAGGTCGTGCAGGTGCCGACCACGCTGCTGGGCATGGTCGACGCGGCGGTCGGCGGCAAGACCGGGATCAACACCCCCGAGGGCAAGAACCTGGTCGGCTCCTTCCACCCTCCGGCGGGCGTGCTGTGCGACCTGGCCACGCTGGTCTCGGTGCCCCGCGACGACTACGTCGGCGGCCTGGCCGAGGTCATCAAGGGCGGCTTCATCGCCGACCCGGTGATCCTCGACCTCATCGAGGAGGCCCCGCAGGAGGCCAGGCACCCCGAGGGGCGGCACACCCGCGAGCTCATCGAGCGCAAGGTGCAGATCAAGGCCGACGTGGTCGGCGCCGACCTGCGTGAGGGCGGCCTGCGGGAGATCCTCAACTACGGCCACACCCTGGCCCACGCCATCGAACGGGCCGAGGGGTACCGGATCCGCCACGGAGAGGCCGTCGCCATCGGCATGGTCTACGCCGCCGAGCTGTCCCGCCTGGACGGCCGGATCGGCGCCGCCGTCGTCGAGCGCACCCGGTCCATCCTGACCTCCGTCGGGCTGCCCACGGCCTACCGCCGCGACGCCTGGCCCGGTCTGCGCGAACACATGCGCCTTGACAAGAAGAGCCGCGGCGCCAGGCTGCGCTTCGTCGTCCTCGACGACCTGGCGAAGGTGTCCCCGCTTGAGGACCCGCCGGAGGAGCTGCTCGAAGCCGCCTACGAGGAGATCGCCAGGTGATCGGATGAGACCCGTCTACGTGCTCAGCGGCCCCAACCTGTCGCGACTGGGCACCAGGGAGCCCGACGTCTACGGCGCGGAGACCCTGGCCGACCTGGCGGCGCTGTGCCGGGAGACGGGCCGGGGGCTGGGCCTGTCCGTGGACGTCAGGCAGACCGACGACGAGGCCGAGATGATCTCCTGGCTGCACGAGGCGGCCGACGGCCGGATCCCGGTGGTGCTGAACCCCGCGGCGTTCACCCACTACTCCTACGCGCTGCGCGACGCCATCGCCCAGCGGACCGCGCCCCTGGTCGAGGTGCACATCTCCAACCCGGCCGCCCGTGAGGAGTTCCGGCACAACTCGGTGGTCGCGGGCGTGGCGACCGGCACGATCGCGGGCTTCGGGCTGAGGTCCTACGTGCTGGCGCTGCAGGCCGTGGCGGAGCTCGTGTAGTGGGCCACCGTACCTTCGCCTCCTTCGCCGCGCTGGGCGACAGCTTCACCGAGGGACTGAACGACCCCGGCCCCGGCGGCGAGGGCGGACCCTTCAGGGGCTGGGCCGACCGGGTCGCGGAACGGCTGGCCGCGCTCGAACCGGAGTTCCGCTACGCCAACCTCGCCGTGCGGGGCAGGCTGCTCGGCCAGGTCGTCGAGCAGCAGGTCCCCAGGGCGGTCGAGATGCGGCCCGACCTGGTCAGCCTCTGCGCGGGGGGAAACGACCTGCTGCGCCCCGGCTGTGACCCGGACGCGATGGCCCGGCTGCTGGCGGGAGCCGTACGGGATCTGCGGGCGACCGGCGCGGAGGTGCTGCTGTTCACCGGTGTCGACCCGCGTGACACCCCGATCATGCGCCGTGCCCGTGGCACCTTCGCGATCTTCTATATGCACGTCAGATCCATCGCCGACCTGTACGGCTGCCGCCTGGTCGACCAGTGGTCGATGCAGGGCCTGCGCGACTGGCGCGCCTGGAGCGAGGACCGGCTGCACATGAACGCCGAGGGGCACCGGCTGGTGGCCGCCAAGGTGTGCGACGTCCTGGGGGTCGAGTGCGCGGACGAGTGGCGCAAGCAGTGGCCGCCGCGTGAGCGGGTCACCCCCGGTGAGCGGCGGCGCGAGGACGTCCGGTGGGTCAGAGAGCACCTGGGCCCCTGGGTCGTCCGCAGGCTACGCGGACGCTCCTCAGGCGACGGCCTCGACCCCAAGCGCCCCGACCTGGGCCTTCTCGATCTCTAGGGCCTGTTTCGCGGACCCTCGCCACGGCGAGGATCCGCGAAACGGGCTTCAGCCCTTCCCGAGGCGCCTGAGCGCGTCGCGGACCTTCCCCGGGTCGTTGGTCGGCCAGAAGGGCGGCAGCGAGTCGCGCAGGAAACCGGCGTAGCGGGCGGTGGCGAGGCGGGGGTCGAGGACCGCGACCACCCCCTTGTCGTGCTGGCTGCGCAGCAGGCGGCCCGCCCCCTGGGCGAGCAGCAGGGCCGCGTGGGTCGCGGCGACCGACATGAAGCCGTTGCCGCCCCTGGCGGTCACGTGGCGCTGCCTGGCGGAGCTCAGCGGGTCGTCGGGGCGCGGGAACGGGATGCGGTCGATGATGACCAGCCGCAGGGAGGGGCCGGGCACGTCCACGCCCTGCCACAGGGTCAGGGTGCCGAACAGGCAGGTCGGCTCGTCCTCGGCGAACTGCTTGACCAGCAGCATCGTTGAGTCGTCGCCCTGGCAGAGCAACGGCACGCTCAGCCGCTCCCGCAGCGCCTCCGTGGCGGCCTTGGCGGCCCGCATCGAGGAGAACAGGCCCAGGGTGCGGCCCCCCGCGGCCTCGATCAGCTCGGTGATCTCCTCGAGGTAGGCCTCGGGAAGGCCGTCACGGCCCGGCTGGGGCAGGTGCTTGGCGACGTAGAGGATGCCGCTGCGCGCGTGGTCGAAGGGGGAGCCGACGTCCAGACCCCGCCAGCCGTCCTTGGCGCCCTTGCCGTCCCCCGAGCCGAGGCCCCACTGGCGGGCCAGGCCGTCGAAGGCGCCGCCGAGCGCCAGCGTCGCCGAGGTGAGGACCACCGTACGGTCGCCGAAGAGCTTGTCGCGGAGCATCCCGGCCACGGTGAGCGGGGCGATCCGCAGCAGGGGCGGGCGCCGGTCGGTCGCCGCCTCCAGCCAGACCACCTCGGCCCGGTCGACCTCCTCCGCGTGACCGAAGGCGTCCAGCATCCGCTGCGCGGTGTCGTGGATCTCGTCGAGGGCGGTGAAGGCCGCCTTGCGCAGGCCCGCGCCCTCCGGGTCGTCCTTGTCGCCGCCGGACCTGGGTCCGAGCGCGGTGATGCAGGCCCAGGCCGCGTCGCGTACCAGTGCCAGGGTCATCCCGAGCACCGGGGGCAGCTCGTCGAGGCGCCCGGCGGGGGCGACGGCGAGCAGGTCCTTGAGCTGCTCGCCCGCCTCCATGAGCCGGTCGGAGATCGCCTGCTCGATCAGCCGCCCGACCCGGCGGACCGTCACCGAGACCATGGCCTCCGACAGCTCGCCGCTGACCACCGAGGTGACCCGGTCGACCAGCTCGTGCGCCTCGTCGACCACGACCACCTCGTGCTCGGGCAGCAGGGAGAAGTCCTCCATGGCGTCGATGGCCAGCAGCGCGTGGTTGGTGACGACGACGTCGGACTCGCCCGCGCGGGCCCTGGCCAGCTCGGCGAAGCACTCGGCGCCGCTGGGGCAGCGGGTGGCGCCCAGGCACTCGCGTGAGCTCACGGAGAACTGCCGCCAGGCCTGCTCGTTGACGCCCGGCACCAGCTCGTCGCGGTCGCCGGTCTCGGTCTCCTGGGCCCACTCCTGGATGCGCTGGACCATCCGGCCGGTCGCGTTGACCTCACGCGGGTCGAAGAGCTGGTCCTGCTCCTCCTCGGGCCAGCCGGCCGCGGCCTTGTAGCGGCACAGGTAGTTGCGGCGGCCCTTGAGGATGGCGAAGGTCGGCTGGTGCGGCAGCCGGGGGGCGAGGGCCTCGGAGAGCCTGGGCAGGTCGCGGTCGACGAGCTGACGCTGCAGCGCGATGGTCGCCGTGGAGACGATCACCGCGCCTTTCGATGACATCGCGTGCCGGATGGAGGGGATCAGATAGGCCAGGGACTTGCCGGTGCCGGTGCCCGCCTGGACGGCGAGGTGGTCGCCGGAGGAGATCGCCCGCTGGACCGCCCGCACCATCTCGATCTGGCCGGGGCGTTCGACCCCGCCGACCGCCTCGACGGCGGCGCTCAGCAACTCCTCGACCTGGGGCAGGTCAGGCGCGGTCGCGGGGACCGCCGTGGGGGCGTCTTCGGCGGAGGTGATCGAGTCGGTCGGCACGACAGCCAACCGTACCGGCTTCCCCCGACAGACGCGGCTGGCTCCGGTGAGTCACCCCCTGTGCGCATCCCGGCATTCCGGGACGCGAGGCTCGCGGCGCGTGGCAGACTTGGCTGGATCAATCCGGATCACCGCCCTCGTACGGTCAAAGAAGATCGCCCGTTTCGGCTCACCGGGATGGAGGATGGGGGTGGAAAGACCGGTTCGGTAGGGTTTTCCGGGGTTGAGTGGACGAATAAAGGCTGGTTAAAGCACTATGTCCTTAGAGATCGAAGTTTGCAACGATCTGACCCTGAAGTCCCTGTAAACACGGGCTGACCTGCGAGATCTCAAGTCTCGGTAGATCCCGGGTAGACCTTTTCTTCTGGAAGCAAACTGCACCCCACAAGATCATAAAGTGGGTTCTGGGCACCTTCTGCACCTCGTCTGCACTGCGATGCACCTCCGATTTG
Organism: Streptosporangium sp. NPDC000239; assembly: GCF_040300765.1. Classification (NCBI taxonomy): domain Bacteria; kingdom Bacillati; phylum Actinomycetota; class Actinomycetes; order Streptosporangiales; family Streptosporangiaceae; genus Streptosporangium; species Streptosporangium sp. NPDC000239. The sequence continues at coordinate 125,831 of NZ_JBEPEI010000005.1, forward strand.
TCACTCTATGTAACGATCTACAGGAGGTTGGCAACAGCCCCTCGGGGCTGCTAGCGTCGGACTCGTCGCCACCGAAGTTCGTCCGGTTGGGGCGGTCCATGATCGCCCTGTCGAACGGCCGAAGGCGGCGGGGATTGACCACCAAACAAGAGGTTGGTAATCTCGAAAGAGCGAGGCGCCGAAGGCCCCTCCCGGGGTCCGGAAGCACCAGGTTGACGGCCTTGCAAGAGGTTGGTAACTTGGAAGTAAGCGCACCGCAGACGAACGGCCTCAAGGCCGGGAAGCATAGCGGGGACGCGCACGATAATTGATAACTTATGGGCACCATCGCCAGTAAGAATGGTCCGGGGCAGGTAGCTAAGCGAAAACGACCCGCCTAGCCTCGTGAGGTGGAAAATCAAAGACGGCTGTCATTCGCCGCGCCCCAGTCATTGACGTTTCGTGAAACGACCGAAAACCGTGGGCTCGATCTCGGGCAAGACCGGCTCTGGGTTGGAACGCCATCTAACTTTTTCGATTTACCTCAAGCGTACGGGCAGGTCTCACGAGGATCTCGCGTACCGTGCGTTTGGCTGTCTGTCGAAACACTGTGGAAAATTTGAAGTGAGTTTTACATGCCGTATACCTTTGGTTTACCCCTTAGGGACGTGCCATCCCGAAGAGGTAAGGGGTACTATCAAGTGGGTGCACGTACACTGTCGAGGACGTGACCGATGGCCAATATCCGCATTGACGGCTTAGAACTTCGTAAGATGGTTCGAGAGGGCAAGACTTATAGACAAATTGCCGCTCACTTCAATGTTTCTGTAAGCGGTGTTCAGCAGGCTGTAGAACGTGTCGGTTTGCAGAAGAAGACCTTGTCTCACACCAAGTTTCTCCCTTGGACCTTGGCGAGAGAGCACAAGCACTCGGGCCCTGCAACCTCTCTGCGCAACCTGAGCAAGGTGGCGCAAGGGCAGCAGATCCCTCTAGCTAAGTTGAACACTGCTTTGCGGTGGGCACATCGCCTGCGTGATGCGGGCCTGGACGTTGACTACAATCCGGAGGCTGGCTTCTTTGAGAAGCCTGCGGGAGATCCTTGGCATATCAGCATGGTGCTTGAAGACGTGCGGACTGCCGTCGAGGACGAAGAATAATTAGAAACGGGCGACCCCTTATGTCGAGGGGTCGCCTTTTTCTTACCCCCCTTTAGTAGATTGGTAACACATGGTGCTGGGACCGCTGGACCTCATCGCGGGCTTCGACGCCCCCAAGGTCCTCTACAGCAACGACGGCCTCATGATCCTCGGCTCCTCAAGCCAAGCTGGAACCCTCTACGAAATCCTCCCCACCGACAAAGCCACTGTCGGTGACCTGCGAGATGGGCTGAATCACATCCCGCAGCACGCCCGCCTGAAGGATGCCTTCAGTGATCAGGGTGAGATCTGCATAAGCGTCTGGCTGTAGATCACACCTTTTCCATACCCGCAAACAAGAGATTGGTAATGATCGTTTGAGTCAACGCACATCGGTATCACGACTGACAAGCATCGCCCGATGCGGCACCGCCTACGAGCTGGAGCGTGTCGAGCGGCTTCCCTCTCTCCCAGCGGGCTGGACCATCCAGGGCATTGCCATCCACGCCGCTGCTGACGCCTGGGAGAAGTCCCGGCGCACGATGAAGCTCCTGAACGCCCAGGAGGTCTTCAAGAGGTCCTGGCGGGCCGAGATCGACAAGGCCGACCAGCGCTTCCCTGAGCGTGACCGCTGGCTCGTGGGGGGTCGGAAGAAAGTCCAGAACGACTTGTTGGACCGTTACAGCGACGGGATGCGCCAGGTCACCGACTACATCGACTACAACCTGACCAACCCGAACCTCGTCCCCTACACCATGCCGGACGGCTCGCCTGCCGCCGAAGTCGGCTTCGAGATCGACTTCAGAGGCATCACCGTCCGTGGCTACATCGACATCATCATGCAGGACACCCGCACGGGCGAGCTGCTGGTGCGCGACATCAAGAGCGGCAGCAAGGCCCCGGTCGTCCCATTCCAGCTCATCGTCTACCGCAAGGCCGTGGCCGAAGTCCTAGGCGAGGAAGCCCGCTGGGGCGACTTCTTCATGACCCGCCAGGCCAAGCCCACCCAGCCGCTCGACCTCACCACCCTGGACGAGGCCCTCGTCGAGGAGTGGTTCGTTCGCCAGGCAGCCATCGAACAGCAGGGACTATTCATCCCCAACCCCGGTGACGCCTGCCGCACATGCTCTGTCTCCATCCACTGCCCCCTCATGAACTGACAAGGAGCACCCATGTTGCAGAGACGTGTCTGCGACTGCCCGGACAGCGGTGATGTCCGCTGCCAAGACGGGCGGATCTCCGCGACCTCAGACGAGGAGCCGTCCGGAGAACTGAGCTGCGAAGGCCAGTGTCCCTGCGAGCTGTGCCACTAGGGAGGTGACGAGATACTTCTTCTTTCTCATGCGAAAAGGAAAGCCAAGGCCGCGGGCGCCCCGATCCCCGTGGTCTGGCAGACCTTAGCCGACGCCACTGTCCACATCCGGCGCAGCCAGGTTGCCATGGTGGCCGCAGCACCCGGAGTGGGGAAATCCGCCTTCACGTTGAACCTCGCGATCCGCTCGGGCTGCCGGGGGATCTACATGAGCGCCGACAGCGACGAGGCCACCCAGGCCATCCGAGCCGCCGCGATCATCACGGGCGACCGTGTCCAGGAAATCGAGGTGGCCTACAAGGCCGGCAAGGCCGACCGCTACGACAAGGCTCTGAAGGAGTTCACCCGCGTCTGGTTCGACTTCGACGCGGCACCATCACTCGCCCAGATCGAGGAGGAAGTCCTCGCATATGCGTACATGTACGGGCAATGGCCAGAGATCTTGGTCTTGGACAACCTGGCCAACGTCTTCGACGAGACAGGAGGGGAGGGCTTCAGCAGTCTGGAACACACCATGTCCTTCCTGGTGGACCTCGCGCGCAAGACCGAAGCCGCCGTCGTCGTCCTACACCATGTGGTGGGTGACGCTGAGTCGGGGGACCAGCCCCTGAAGCTCAAAGACATCCGAGGCAAGATCACCAAGCTCCAGACGCTGGTCCTGGGCCTGGCCTACACCGACACCTTCACTCCGCTCGGCCGCGCGATGGGCGTGTACGTCTTGAAGAACAGGTCGGGCAAAGCCTCGGCCGCCGGAGACCTGATGGTCGAGCTGACCGCCGACCTCGACCGCATGCTCATCACCGACATGGAATCCGGGGGAGGGGTGCCGGATGCCGTCTGGGAGGAGTTCAAGACGCCCTTCGAGACCGAGGGAACCGAAGACAGGCGCATCTATGAAGAGATGTGAAAGGTGCGGTCTCAACCGACAATTGCGTTTCTACAGCGGGCCGAGAGGTCGCATCTGTACCCCCTGTCAGAAGAGGTCCAGAAGCGATGCCCACCACCGACGCAGGGTCTCCAAGACCTACGGATTGGGTGAGGGAGAGTACGACGCCCTGTTCCTTGCGCAGAACGGGCAGTGCGCCATCTGCGGAGGAACCCGACGCCAGCGCCTGAGCGTAGACCACGACCACCGTGACGGGGCCGTGCGTGGCCTGCTCTGCCGCATGTGCAACGGACGGCTGCTGACCGCCGCCCGCGACCGGCCCGAGGTTTTGAGGGCCGCCGCCGACTACCTGGAACGCCCTCCGGCGATCGAGGTCATCGGATACCGCTACGCCTCCGAGGAAGCCAACAACAACCGAAGGCAGAGGAAGAAGCGATGAAGGGCAAGACGAAGCACTACGAGTCCAAGCCTCCGACCGACCTCAAGCGCCCGCCCGCCAAGGACCCCAAGCCCGGCAACCCGGTGATAATGAAGGCCCTGGCGGATGCTCTTTTTTCGCGCTGAAACAAGAGGTTGGTAACAATGTTCCTTCCCATCGCCCCACTGCTGGAGTACTTCGGCGCGAGCGTCCCCCACGTGGAGGAAGGAGGACGGTGGCGCGCAATGCGCTGCCCGTTTCCACGATGACACCCAAGCCTCAGCCAGCGTCCGCTACGAGGCGTTCAACTGCAACGCCTGCGGCGTCCGAGGCTCCATCTACACCCTTCTGAGGAGAGTCGAACTCGATGAAGGCGATAGTCCCGAGCGCATCCTCCAGGGCGTTTACGGAGACGACCTCAAGGGCGTACCACGACCAGCTCGACGACGAGGCTTTGGCGTATCTGACGGGCCCGGAGCGCCTGCTGACCGAAGAGGCAATCGAACGCCACCGGCTAGGCGTCGTCCGTTCACCTGAGCCCGGACATGAGGCCGTACGCAACTACCTGTCCATCCCGTACCTCACCCCGGACGGCGAGTGCATCTCGATCCGCTTCCGAAGGCTCGGGGACGGCCCCGGCCCGAAGTACCGCAGCATCTCAGGTGACATCCCACGCCTGTACGGCACGGAGGCGCTCCAGCGCGGCACGCGCAACGTCTGCGTCACCGAGGGGGAGTTCGACCGGATCGTGGCCGACATGTGCGGCCTGCCTGCGGTCGGCGTTCCCGGAGCTACCTCCTGGGAGCCCATCTGGCGACGGCTGCTGGTCCAGTTCGACGCCGTCTACGTCCTGCACGACGACGACGAACCCGGCCGCGAATTGGTCGCCAAGATCGCCGGGGGATTGGACAGTGTCCGCCCTATACCCATGAGCCGGGGGGATGTTACTTCCTTCTACGCCGAGCACGGGCGGGACGGCTTGCGAGCGAAGCTCGGAGCATGACCCTTTTTTTCAACTCAAACAAGAGGTTGGTAATAAGATGACCAGCGAAGAACTCGCCAACGAGGTCATGTCGGCAGTCATGGCCGTCCAGTCCCGCATCGTCGGCGTCGGCCAGGAGCAGTACTCCCTGGGCTCCCAGCAGAAGTTCGAGTTGATGAGCCTCGCCGAGATCATCCAGTACGCCCGAGAGGAGATCGAGGACGGTATCGCCTACCACGTGATGCTCCGCTACAAGCTCGGCCTCCTCGACAAGGCCGTGGCTCAGGCGTTCGCTGGCTACAACGCCAACCGGTCGCAGGTGGAAGTCCGCGTGCCGACTCCTCCACTGCCTGACGCCATGGTCTTCAACCAGACCGTCAACGACTTCTTCGGAGGTCAGCGCTGATGAAGATCTCCGGAGAGTGGGAGCTGACCCTTGAGGAACTCGCCACCCTCTTCGAGGCGAAAGGCTGGTGCTACCACACCGACCAGGGGCTCATCATCCCCAACGCGCGCCTCATCGAACGAGTGCTGACCGAGCTGATCAGCGACGTCCTCAAGCACCCTCGCGACGAGGCCCAAGGGGGTCGCTTCATGGTCTGGAAGGACCCCGAGCTGGCCAACGCCTACGACCTCTGGCTCAACGTGGGCTTCATGTGGGACGACGACGCACTGTCCGAAGAGGAGCGAGCCATCCTCGCCGAGGAGGACGAGTGACCGACTCCCTGCTGCTCAAGTCCAGGCAGGCCGCCCTCAAGCGACACAAGGCCCGCCAGCGCAACGGCCTGTGGTGCGAACCAGGCTGCGTCTTCCACACCGCCGCCAAGCTCACCGCCGAGAAGGTCTGGGCCACGCACATCGGTGGCTGGACCTTCATGTACTGCGACAACATCGACAAGCTCGCCAACGAGGGCCTGTTCGACGAGAACCGCGAACAGATCCTTCAGGCAGCCAAGGAGGTCATATGGGATTGACCAAGCGCATCGTGGTGATCTCAGACACGCAGCTCCCTTTCGAGGACAAGCGCGCCCTGCGCAACGTCATCGCCTTCGTCGGCGACTACCAGCCCGACGCCGTCTATCAGATCGGCGACCTGATGGACTACCCGACGCCTAGCCGGTGGAACCGGGGCACTCGGGGTGAGTACGAGCAGCTCGTGATCAAGCACTCTGACTACGGGAAGCGCAACTTTCTGGAACCCCTGCGGGCCGTCTACAGCGGCCCGGTCGGAGTCCTGGAAGGGAATCATGACGAGCGTCCTCGAACGTATCTCGCACAGCAGGCTCCTGCGCTCGCCGAGTTCACCGACACCTTCCACTTCGCCACGTTGCTCGACTTCGACAACTTCGAAGTTGACCTGATCAAGCCCTTCCACAAGATCGGCCCGGACACCGTCTTGGTGCACGGTCACGAGATCAAGGGCATGAGTCAGATCGCCGGAACCACCGCCTACGGCCATGCCGCCAAGGCCGGGACGAACGTGGTCATGGGTCACACCCACAGGCTGGGCATCCGTCGCCACACCTCCCAGTACATCGGTGGCAAGCCCATCCGCAGGTGGGGCTTCGAAGTCGGCAACCTCATGGACGTCAAGCAGGCCGGCTATCTCGGAGCCGGGGGAGTGGCCAACTGGCAGAGCGGGTTCGGCATCCTCTACGTCGGCCAGTACGACGTCAGCCCCCACGCCATCGACGTCTTCGGCGACGGCTCCTTCGTGGTTGAGGGCGAACGCTACGGCGCGCTCAAGCGAGGCCCGAGCGGCAAGTTCGCCACAGCCGCCTGAACTGCGCCCTCAAACAAGAGATTGGCAACTCATTGATCAAAGATGAGCACGCAGACCTGCTCATGCAGGTAGCCGCCCACGTCGGCCGCAAGCTCGCCTGGCAGTACCCCACCATGACGGCTGACGACATCGCCTCCGAACTCACCACCCAGGTCCTGGGGGAGTGGCGGCACATCGAAGCCCGGCTCGCCAAGGCTGGCGAACACGGTCGCAGTGAGTACGAGGTGCTGCACTTCCTTCTTTCTCAGAGGGGCGCCACCTACTGCGGGCGCCAGCACTACACCTACATGATCAGCAACCCGCAGGCGGTGGTCTACACGCCGCGCGAGGTCCGGGCGCTGCTGAAGGAGTTCTACTACCACCCCGACTCCTACGACACCCCCGGCAGGGATGCGGAGCAGGGCGTAGCCGTAGAGGCCCGGAGCCTGTGGGTCAACCTGGCTGACCTCAGGTCGGCGATGGGGCGTGTCCCGCCCCGAGTTCACGACACCATCCTCGCGACCTTCGGCCCGGAGGACCTGGACCTGCCCGAGCCCGACAAGCGGCGCGTGAGTGACGCCGTCGCTGTCGTCACCCGCGAACTAAACCGCCACCTCAACCGGGGTGCACACCACGAAGGGCCAGGGCGGCGCCGAGTTATGACCAACGCCGCCGCCGTCCACGCAACCCACAAGCAGGAGAACTGAGCTTGACCTACACCTACACCTTTGGCCCTGCGGGCGAAACCGTGTACCAGCGCACCTACAGCCGAACCAAGGCCGATGGCACCAAGGAACGGTGGCCCGAGACCGTCGATCGTGTCGTCCACGGCAACCTCGACCTCGTCGAGTTCCCCAACGTCTGGAGCTACTACACCGAGGGCGTTGCGCTGTCGAAGCTGATGACCCGTTTCGCCATCCTCCCGGCAGGCCGGCACCTGTGGGCCAGTGGAGTCCGCGGTCGCCAGTACTTGTTCAACTGCCACACGAGCGGCTGGACTTCGCGCTTCAGCGAACACTTCGAGTTCACCTTCCTGCGCCTCATGGAGGGGGGAGGCGTCGGCTCGAACTACGCCTCCAAGTACCTCGACGACTACGGCCCCGTGCAGAACCAGCTCAAGGTTCACGTCGTGTGCGACCCCGGCCACCCGGATTACAAGGTGATGAGGTCGGAAGGGCTGCTGAGCGAGAGCTTCTCCCACGAGTGGGACTGGCCCCTCGCCGTGGACGACTCCCGCGAAGGCTGGGCCGCCGCGTTGTCTGACCTGCTGGACGCCTTCATGCGCCCCGACACCATGCACTCCGACCGAGTCTTCGACGTCTCCAACGTCCGCTGCGCAGGGTCCCGCCTGAAGACGTTCGGCGGCACCGCCTCCGGACCAGCGCCGCTGGCCCGCATGCTCGTCGAAGTCGCCTCGGTACTCAGCGCCCGCCAGGGCAACGTCGTCACCCCACTGGACGCCATGGCCATCGACCACGCCATCGCGCAATGTGTAGTGGCCGGAGGCAACAGGCGGTCGGCCAGAATGGCGATGCTCCCGTGGGACGACCCCCACATCTTCGACTTCATCGACTGCAAGGCCACGGGCGGCCACTGGACCACCAACATCAGCGTGGCCATCGACGACGAGTTCACCGACGCCATCAGAGGCTACGGCCTCCCAGACGACTGCGCCCATGCGCAGGAGGTCCTGAACCGCATCGCCTCAGGGATGCTCCACAACGGAGAGCCAGGCATCTGGAACCGCGACCTCTCCCAGGTGGGTGAGACCGGACAGGTCTTCGCGACCAACCCCTGCGGCGAGATCGCCTTGGAGCCCTTCGAGAACTGCAACCTCGGACACATCAACTTCGCCGCCTTCGCTCCCTGCGACGTGGACGGCGACTTCGACCTCGTCGGAGCCGTCGAGGCGGCCCGGTTGATGACCCGTTTCCTGATTCGGGCCACCTTCGGCGACGTCAACGACCCCAACCAGCGCGCCATCCTGGCGAAGAACAGACGTATCGGCGTCGGCCTGTTCGGGGTGCAGGAGGGCCTGGCCCGCATGGGCATCCGCTACTCGGAGGCACCGTACAACCCCACCGTCCGCCGCATCCTCCGGACGCTGGCCCACTACATCCGCGACGAGGCCAGGAGGTGCGCCTTCCAGCTCCGCATCCCCGAGCCGGTCAAGGTGACCACCATCGCTCCCACCGGCTCGATTGCGAAATTGCCCGGCACCACCGAGGGCATCCACCCCATTTTCAGCCGCTACTACATCCGAAGGATTAGGTTCTCCACGCTGGACGAAGGCCAGATGCAGCAGGTCGCGGAGTACCGGGCCAAGGGCTACAACGTCCTGGACGACCCGCAGGCCGCGAACACCCTCGTGGTCGAAATCCCCTCCAAGGAGAGCGTCGTCGAACGTGTGGAGGCCGCTGGCTGGTCTGGCGAGATCGTCGAATCCGCCGATGAGCTGACCTTGCAGCAACTCCTGGCTTTCCAGGAGATGGCCCAGGTCGAGTTCGCCGACAACGCCGTCTCTTTCACGGCCAACCTGAACCCCGACGAGTACACCGTCGAGTCCCTCGCCGAGACGCTCAAGACGTACTGCCGGACTCTGAAGGGCAGCACGATCTTCCCCGAGAGGGGTTACGCGCTCGCGCCCTACGAGCGCATCACCCGTCAGGATTACGAGGACTGGGTGGCGAGCACCGGCCTGTCCCACGTCGAGGACGGCATCGACGAGGAGTGCGCGAACGGCGCCTGCCCCATTCGCTAGCGGCCCCCTTGTATAGGCCAATGAGTGACCCAGTCGGCCACAGTGGGCAATGACCAGAAAACCAAAAGCACCGCAATGATCGCAATAAAGACCGTTATCCACTGATTTCGTAAGATCTTGTCCCTAAGAGAGCCATACCTCCGGGAATCGGCTGCTTGCAGCGAGGTCTCCTGTGGCCAGGTCTCAGTTTGAACTGTTTCCAGAGTCGGCGAACTTGGGGTGGCAGGTTTTTGCGGCTGGGCTTGCTGTCGCGCATAGTGCACCTGCATGGCGGCAAGAACGGCGCTGATGATGCCAACGATTAAGGCAGCAACTTCCACGCCTTAAAGACTATCCAGTCTTACCTCTCAAGACACCCATAGCGCTACATCACCACTCGCTATGCCCTCAAACATCAGGTTGGTAGTGATCACGTGAGTTTCTACGACGAAGACCCCTGGGCCGCCGAAGCCCCCACCGACAACCCGTGGGCCACCGACACCCCCGCCGCCGACCCATGGGCTTCAGAGCCCCCCGCCGATGAGGCGCAGGCCGCCCCGAACACCACCCCCACCACCCCGAGCAAGGAGAGCACCATCACCGCGAACAACAGCACCGAGGGCAAGATCGTCACCACGATTAAGTACGGCAACGGCTTCGACGCCCCCTGGACCGTCATCCACTCCAACTCCGTGGAAGAGGCCACCGCCACTCTCAACGAGGCCAAGGGCCTACTGGAACTGACCGCCCGAGTCGCCAAGTTCGCCAAGGGCCTCGACTCGGGGACCTCCGCTACCGCCCCGCGCGGTGGCGGCAGCACCACCACCCAGCGGCCGGCCTCCACCCCGCCCGGCCAGGAGGTCAAGACCTGCTCACACGGCGAGATGAAGTACATCACCGGCAACGGAGCGAAGGGCCCCTGGGCCGGTCATTTCTGCCCGCTGGAGAAGGGCAACCCTGACCAATGCAAGGCGATCTTCGTCCGGAACCGCTGATGGACCCCAGGACCGAAGCCCTTTTGTTCTTTCTGCTCTGGGGGCTTCTCATCTGCACCGCGCTGCTCGTCATCGCGCCCTGATATAGGAGGTTGGTAGTGCGTGTCCACGAGATGCGGCTCGCGGGCCGCACCATCACCGGCCATGTCGTGGAGAACGAAGACGACCTCCCGGCCTTCGCCGACTGGGCGAAAAGGCACACCGAGTTCGGCTTCGACACCGAGACCACGAGCTTGGAGATCTACAAAAAGGATCACCGGCTCCGAGCAGCACAGTTCTCAGTCGGCGACCAGACCTGGCTGCTGCCCGTCGAGCGCCACCCGCGCTTCGCCTGGTACGCCGCCCGCACGTTGCAGCACGCCCGCCGCCTCTACATCCACAACGCGGCCTTCGACCTCCAGGTGGCCGATCGCCACCTGGGGGTCTCCCTCGCGGGGACCTTCGCCAAGACCATCGACACGGGCATCATCTCCCGCCTGGTGGACTCCAGAACCCGCAAGGAGCGCGGGCCTGGGCACAAGCTGGAGGAACTGACTGAGGTCTTCATCGACCCAGTCGCGGCCCGAGACATCAAGGGATCGGTTGGCCGGCAGTGTAAAGCGTTGAACCTGAAGAAAGAGGAGTACTTCTCCCAGGTCTCGCTCGATGACGAGGTTTTCCAGCTATATGCCTTGATGGACCCAGTCTTGGCCTGGGTCTTGGCCAAAGTACTGGGGCCAAAAGTCCCCGACAGCGCCAAACACCTCATCCCTTATGAGCACGAGATCGCCCGCATCTGCGCGGATATCTCCAAGGAAGGGTTCCTGCTCGACCAGACTTACACCACCGAGCTGGCCACCCGCCTCCGCCAGGAGGAGACGTGGTGGCAAATCGAAATCGAGCAGGAGATCGAGCGGCTCGGTTTCATCGACCCCGACGAGTTCAATCCGAACTCGACCGACCAGGTTTTCGAAGCCCTGCTCTACATGGGGCACGAGGAGTTCGAGCAGACACCCACCGGAAAGCCCAAGGTGGATGACAGCCTCCTTGAGTACCTGGCCGACAACGGCATGTACTTCGCTCGCTGTATCAAAGAATTGCGTAAGGCAGGAAAATGGGCCGCAACGTGGCCTGAATCCTTCCTCGCCAATGCCGACGAGTACGGAAGATGCCACGCCAACATCAACACTCTCCAGGCCAGAACCGCCCGGATGAGCATCACCGGCATCCCTGCTCAGACCCTCCCTTCCGCCGACTGGCTGGTCAGGCGATGCTTCCTGGCTGATGAGGGCCACGTAGTGGCGAGCGTGGACTACTCGAACATGGAACTCCGCGTGATGGCGGCCCGATCGGACGACCCCAAGATGATCGAGGCATTCAAGAGGGGTGACGACCTCCACCTCCTGACGGCCAGGGCCGCCTTCGGGCAGCACATTCAGAAAGACGACAAGGAGCGCAAGTACGGGAAGGGAGCGAACTTTACCAAGGCATTCGGAGGCGGTATCGACGCCATCGTCCAACAGTACAAAATCGACTGGGACAACGCGGCCAAGGTAAGCAAGGCATTTGATGCCACCTACACCGGAGTCACTCGTTACTCCAAGGAGCTTCAGAAATCCGCCAGGAGTGACGGCTTTATCACCTCGGCCACCGGCCGACGTCTCTACGTAGACAAAGAGCGCCCATACTCATCGCTCAACTACGACATTCAGAGCAGCTCCCGAGACATCACCGGAGCCGCCTTGGTCCGGCTCGACAAGGCCGGATTCACCCCGTACATGAGACTCCCCATTCATGACGAAGTCCTTTTCAGCTTTCCTAAGGCCGAGGCCAAAGAGATGGCTAACCAGGCCGGAGAACTGATGAAGCACACGATCAACGGCTTGGAAGTTCCCACCGACCCCGAGGTCGGAGGGCGTAGCTGGGGCTCCCTCTATGGGGCCGATTACTGATTCAAGGAGCGCCTTGCTCGTAGAGCTGATCGCATGTACCCGCTTCGACGCCCACACCTTCCAGGAAGCCACCGGCTTCCAGACCGAAGCGTGGGCCACCTGGGCAGACGGCCTGGTAGAGGCCGCAGGCCGCCAGTGCTACGAAGCCTGGGAGCGCAAGAACCCCAAGACCTCAACCAACCGGGGCTACCTCGAAAACATCGTCAGCCACCAGCACTTCTCCGTGCTGGAGCACGCCAGCGCAACCTTCCTCATCCAGGGAGTCAGCCGGTCCCTACTGGCCGAGCTGACCAGGCACCGCCACCTCAGCTTCAGCGTGCAGTCCCAGCGGTACGTGGACCAGGCCGGCCGCGAGGCCGTGACCCCGCCCGCACTGCGAGGGACCGACATGGAGGGCGACCTGCACGCCTTCCACGCCCAGGCAGTCGATCTGTACGTACAGGCGCGGAACGAGTTGGCCGACCAGGGCGTGCCCCGCAAGCAGGCGCGCGAGGCCGCGCGAGCGTTCCTGCTCAACGCCCAGCCGGTCGGCATGGTGGTCACCGGAAACCTGCGAGCCTGGCGTGAGGTGCTGACGAAGAGGTACCACGTCGCGGCCGACGCCGAGATCCGCGAGCTGGCCGAAGAGATCCTCGCTCACCTCCAGTGCATCGCCCCGAACAGCTTCCAGGACTTCGGAGACGTCATCGGCAACGAGAAGATCCGGAGGGCGGCATGACCGCCAACCGGCTCACCTTCTTCCAGCGGGACGACACGATCTGGCTCGTCCCCCACCTCCCGCACATCCCTCTCAAGGACGTCCAGGCCGAGCACAACTACGGCGACCCGAGCCTCGTCCATCTCGTCATCGAGTGCCCTGAGGGCTACGAAATCACCGAGGAGCCAGACCCCATGCCCACCAGCCAGCGAATCGCTGCCGCATCCGACCTGGCCCGCCAGCTCGTCGCCCAGATCGGGCGGCTGGAGATCGAGAACGCCGAGTTGCAGTCCCGCTTGGCCGCCACCCAGCGAAGCGACCTCAGGGCGAAAGCCAAGCGCCACGTCGAGAACTACCGGCGCAAACTCCACCGCGCCCAGAATGCCGGCGACCTCACCGCGGCCTCCCAAGCCGACCAGCGCGTCCGCGCCATCGAAAAGCTCCTCGAACTCTGAAAGGCCCCCATGGACAAGTTCGTCAAAGCCATGGTGTACGTCACCGTCGCGCTCCTCTCCCTGCTCATCAACGTGAGCTTCTTCGTCGCCGTCCTGGGTCTCGTCAAGGGGGTGCTCGCCTAGTGCACCTCTACTTCTTCAACCCCACCTGCGGACCTTGCAAGCGGATCAGCCCCAAGGTGGACGCCGCGATCGAGGCAGGCGCCCATATCCGCAAGCTCGATGTCAGCACCGCCACCGGGAGATTCGTCGCCAGGCTGTTCGGGGTCACCTCGACCCCGGCCTACGTCAAGGCGGGGACTTTCACCGTCCTGATTGGCAACGAGGCTGCGAAGGAGTTCGCGTGACAGGCGGATGCTTCCCCACCGAGATCTACTTCGTGACCGGCATCCGACCGCGAGGTCAGATCTTCCACCTCACCGGCCCCATGAGGCAGTCCATCAAGGGCTACGCCGGACGGGGCCGGAACGTCAAGGGCGTGAAGATCTGGAAGCTCAACCCGCCCGGCTGGCGCGACGTCAGCCAGGACTACGTGGACGAGAAGGGCTACCTCAAGTGGTGAGAGCGATGGGCTACATCCACCGTCACGCCGAGGCCGTGTCGGCGTACCACGACTTCGAGGAGGAGAACGTGGTGATCGTCCAGACCTCTCACTCCGTACTCGGCGCGGCCTCCTACCAGACCACCCCGCTCAGCATCGAGGCTGCGGCCAAGCTCCACCAGCAGCTCGGTGAGGCACTCGACATTAAGCGCCCCGGCTTCCCGCCAGCACATAACTGCTCGATGCTCCGCTCGCGTCTCGAAGAACGCCTCACGGCTCTGGAGAGCCGCCTCGACCGCACCCTCGAAGTCAACAACCTCTGGGACGGCTCATGAGAAAGATCAACGACATCGTTGGCCTCATCTACTCAGCCGCACTTTTCGTCGCGGTCTGGTCGATAGCGATGTGGACCATTGGATGACCGACCCTCATGGGACGACTACTTCCTTCGAATTGCCCGAGCAGTGGCGGCTCGTGGAGATTGCTCCCGGCGCCAAGTCGGCGCCGTCCTCGTCCGACCTGACCGAAGGATCGCCTCCACCGGGTACAACGGAGTTCCTCCCGGATCACCTGGATGCCTTGCAAGCCCTTGTGAACGAGTGGGCCTGGCGCTGCGCAGTGTCGATGGCGGTGGGGTGTGTCCCGGTTATAGCGACTGTCGGAGCGTCCACGCCGAGGCCAACGCCCTTCTCTACGCCAGCAAGGACGACTGTGAGGGAAGCAGCACCCTCTACTGCACCGACGAACCCTGCGTCGGCTGCTTGAAGTTGATCCGCGGTGCTGGCGTGGCCCGCATCGTTACCCCGAACGGAGAGTGTGCATGACCGTCATCACCGAGGAGCCTACGGGCCACAAGGCCATCGTCCTGGACGCTCACAGCGACGCTTGGCAAGCCCGAGGGGATGGCATCTGGCACTGCGCCATCGACGGAGACGACTTCTCGTACTGGACATGGGTCCAGCTCCTTAGGGAGCTGGGCCCTATCACCCTCATCAGCGCTGGCGACGCCGGCGACAAGGATGTCTCGGCGTGAGCGCCTGTCCGACCTGCGGCCACACCCGCGAGCCCGCGATCGACTCCGTAGTCCTGGACGTAGACAGTGACGCCTGGCAGCGTCGCCCCAACGGCTGGAACTGCACGGTCCACGAGATCGAGTACAAGGACATCTCCTGGGGCCAGCTCCTCACGGAGTTCGGACCGATCCGCATCATCCACACGTCCACGGAGTAGCCGGAAATGAATAAGCCCCCTGGCCCAAAGGCCAGGGGGTCTTTTTTTTTGTCCGAAGAGGGGACTTCTCACTTCTTTCTGCCTGGTCTAGCTAGAACCCTACTAGGCAGACTCGCTATCCGAATCGGATAGCTGTTTTCCGCAGGGGCATGTTCCATTCCCATTGGAGTCGAGCTGAACTACTGATTGACAGGAGGGGCATATTCTCCAAAATACGACGGACATGGAGATCCTTCCGAATGATTGTTAGTGAGAATCGACGGATGCAGGATGAGGCCCGGCAGGGGAGGGGAAGTGAGAGCCAAATCAGACAAGGAGGCTTTCCTGATGTCTGAACCCCTGCCGGGGAGCCTTCAGACGGCCTCGGGCCGGATGTCGCGCAGGCTGACGAGAAGCTGCGTGGCCAGGGCCCGGGGCAGGAGGTGGATGTCGTCCAGGCCGATCGCCATTTGGTGGCGGGTCTCGACGAGTCGGCCGTCATCGTCGTGGCCGTAGAGGTTGGCGAGCACGCCGATGGGGGTGTAGTCGCTGACCGTGCAGACGAACGGTGACCCGTGCCGCAGGTGCGGGCAGGCGGTCAACGCCTCCGCTATGTGTTCCCGGCAGGTCGGCGGGCTCACGGTCGGCCAGGGGGCTGCGCCGTCAGTCGGCGGGGGCGAGGCCAGCACCCACCACAGGCGCCCCGTTTCGGGGTCGGCGGCCGGTCGGCCGCACACCCGGCACAGTCCCTTAAGCATGCAGCGGCGCTGCCGCAGGGTGTGGACCATGGACCATAGGACCGTCCCGTCCTGCCTGTTACCGCATCGCGCCCACAGCACCCCGAACATGAACTCACCCGGCAGCGTGTCCCGGTAGGTCAGCCAGTCCACCCCGGCGACGTGCACGAAGGTCAGCGGCAGTTCCACCGTCTCCTCGGCGTACGGCGTGATGTACGGCTTGCGTAGGTCAGCCGTAGGAGCGGTCACCGTGCCCTCCATTGCGGGGTCAGTGTCCACGTCACCCGTACGGCCAGGCACTCCAGCTCAAGCGCCCGGAACGTTGGGGCAGTCACGCTGGGGGCGGTGGTTGCCGGGGCGCCCCTGCGGTACGCCTCGAAGGAGCCGTCTTCCCGCTCGACCACGTCGAACTCCGGGATCTCCCGTGTCATCAAGTCTCCTTCGGAAGCACCGCGACGATCACGTTCACCACCGCGTCCGGCCGATCACCGCTTATCACCTGGCAGTCGATCCCGATCACGGGCAAGCAGACCATGAAGCACCCGGAGCGCAGCCCCACGGTCACGGTGGCCACCTCCCAGCCCTCACGGCTGGAGACCGCCAACTCAACCTGATCGGTACGGGGGAAGAGGTTCGTCTCGTCATCGCGCAGGCGAAGCCCTACCCGGTGGGTGATCGAGGTCCTGACGTCTTGGGCTCGCAGCAGGTGTTCAAGCTCAGACAGCAGGCTCGCCTGATGCTGCTGCGCGCTGCCGTCCGTGGTGCTGTGGCCCTCCGCGACGGGTTCCAGTGCTGTCTGTGCGGAAGTCATGCCTCGACGGTAGGAGTAGGCGTTCCGTGGTCTCAACGAGTGTGCGAAAACTTGCAAAAATTGCGGGAACCCTAGGCGGGCGCGTCGATGGCCGCGGTGATGAGCGCCCGCGCCTGCGCACCGTATACGGCTGATTCGGCCAGTTCACCAAAACCACGCACATACAAGGCCACTTCATGGGGGGCAGTGACGGTGACGGCCGCCGACAGCAGCTCGATGAACACCCTGTTGTCGTCGAAGATGTTGAACGCTTCCAAGGTCCACATGCGCCGGGGGGCACTGCGAGGGATCACCCCGAGGGACACCGAGGGCAGCGACATGACCGCTAGCAAGTGCCCGAGCTGGCCGGCTGTGGTCTCGGCATCAGCGATACGTGCGTACAGCACCGACTCCTCCACCAAGATGGCGAACCGGTGGCTCCCCTCGTATAGCACTCGGGACCGAGCCATACGTGCCTCCACCGCCTCGTCGGTGTCGTTGGAGGCTCCGTGGAAGGCGCCGAAGGCCGCCAACATGGCGTGGGCGTATCCAGGAGTTTGGAGAAGGCCGGGAATCACATTGGAGCAGTACACCCGAAACAGCTCGGTGGCCTGATAAAGCGGGACACTGGACTCCTGGATTTGCCGCAGGCCGCCTCTGTGTCGCCGACGCCACTCCACATACATCTCATGAGCTGCGCGGGAGGCCGCGACCAGATCAGGGATCTGATCCTCGGCCCCGCATGCCCTGCACCAGGCCCGGATGTCAGCATCGGAGGGTGCTTTGTGACCGTGTTCGAGGCGCGATGACTTGCTTTCGTGCCACCCCGCCGCCTTCGCAACAGCACGGGCGCTTAGACCTGCGTCAAGGCGGATCTCACGCAGACGACCAGCTACGGACTTCCTGGCCGCTTGTGCACTGGAGGAAGGAGACGGGGTTGAACGGGACATGGCGAGCGATCAAGAGATCCGGTACTCCGCATGGTCAACTGCGCGCTCCCACACGGCGTCGAATGCCGCTGCGCAGAGCTTGATCACTGCCTGATCGTCGGTCAGTTCCTCACCGAGGTAGTCACCAGCCCCAGAGAAGAAGCCGAAGCGCACCAGGTGATCGTCGAACAGCCAGAAGTCGTTCCCCGGAAGCGCCAGGTCGGACGCCTGTCGTCGAGGTAGCCAGCGGACCTCTTCGCCCGCAGCCACGTTCATGGGGCCGGTTAGGTCGTACTCGTGGCGGATGAAGTCGGTTACCGGCTCGGACACGATGCGAGCCCGACGCACAGCCACTCCGCGCTGCACCGTGGAGGAGACGATGCCCATCCACTGCTGCCAACGCTCCTCGGACGGGTCGATCGACCCGTCCGCCTTCCACCGCAGGTACTGCGGGTCATCAGGGGTGTAGATGTCGCGCATCTCCAAGTGCAGCGCTGAGCGATGACACCCCGCAATCATATCAGCGAACGTCATCGGGCCTTGGATCACTGCATGCCTCCTTCAGGATGTGCTTCATGCGATCAGGAATCCTGATGATTCTCTCGTTGTCGGCGATCGGGCTGCGGGCCGCGATCTGAGCCCGCTCCTCGGGGTCGGTGACCTCCCAGCCCTGGATCACGATGGAACCATCCCTTTCATCGACCCAGACCGATGGGCAGTTGGCGTCGCCAGTGTCGGGGTCGATGCCAATGAACCGTAGTGCCATTGCCGCCTCCAGTAGTAAAAACTTGCGGGAACTTGTGCCCCTGAGAGGCTGGACCCTTAGGAGGCGGGCAGTCAAGGACTTGGTCCGATGTATACCAAGGAAGTTCTCCTCCACCTGGAGAGCCCTAGCCATCAGGACACACAAGAGGTTGGTACTATAGGAGCCTGGCACCAACTTCTTACTTCTTATCGGGTCCTGGTCCTCGGAGGGAGCGGACAGCATGGCTACCAAGATGATCACCATCTGCGACAAGCACGCCGACGACAAGACCGAGGCGACCTACCACAACTCCTGGACCAACATCCGTGGTGAGGAGCGGGAGAACGACCTCTGTGACAAGCACCAGAGGGAGTTCGAGAAGGCTTGGGAGGTCATCGACGACGGCTCGGCCCTCAGCACCACCCGCACTTCCACGCCCACACACATCAGCAGCGGCCGTCGCCGTGCCAGGGAGAGCCGGATCACTGACGCGACCCTCGCGAGGGCCTGGGCCAAGAGCGTGGGGATGCCGGTGAACACTCACGGCCGCGTCAGCTTCACCGTCGAGCAGAAGTGGCGCAAGGCCGGTAGGCCTAACGTCTTGGCGAGCTAAAGGAAGATCCTCCTTTACCTTCCTTGGGTCAGCTTTGACTTGCTCTTTACCATGTGTAATGGTCCCGAGACCGTATGGGGGCCGATCAACTGGTACAAATTTCAACATGTCCGAAGTCAACCCTCAAATGACAAAAGGCCCGTCCAGACACGGGCCTGCCGACCCTCTTCGCCCCGTCAAGGACCCTGAAATCATGATCCTTCGGCCGGACGGGTTCTCTGTCGTCCGCCATGCATATGGGGATGGGCATATATTCGAGTATGCGATCCCGAAAGGGATGAATATCGGAGCAGAAACGAGTTACTACACCGTACCCTTTTTCGAAGGGCAGGTGATCTCAGCTCACTCCGATAGAAAAGCAAGCTATGTGGGCGTCTGGATTCCCAGGAACCCAGAGAACACGGGGTCGCTGCCCTTCGAGGGCGCTCCGATGCCATTCGAGTTCGGACACTGCAAGCCGGTGGGCGAGCCGCAGACCCTCCACGAGTCGAACAACCTGTTCGTCATCCGGGTCCCGTACGACGGAGGCTGGCTCTACAAGGTCACAAGGACCTTGGGCATTCCCTGGCCCAACCCCATGGAGGTCATCTGCCTCCAAGACGTCGTGGGCAACCCCGTTATCGGGGTCGAGGTGAACAGCTTGCTCTACACCACGAAGTTCTGGATTCCCTACGACCGAGTTCCTGCCTGAAGATCACGCCCGAAACACCCCCCCAAGTCCCCAATCCCAGGGGCAGTTTCAGGGCCGCCGACCAAGAGTTCAAAAGCCTCCCAAAAACACCCGTCGAAGGCCCTGGAAAGGCCCTCTGAGCGGGTTTTTGGCGTCCGGGCGTCCTTCCTCCAAGCCCTGGCCGGCAGGCCCTTGAGGGGCCTTGCAGCGAGGCCCCAGACTTGTACTTGGTCGGAGGAGGCAGGACCCTCGGGCTCGCGCGCAGGCGTATGTATGTACCCCCCCACTCCCGCGCTGACCAGCGCATCCCATGATCGACAGCGGGTGAGTACGCCCCGACGCAAGAAGTAACGAACTCCCAGCTCGGCCCCCTTCTTTCTTCTCGCTGCGCCATGCCTCGTGTTGCCGCGCGCCCTTAGTCGCGCTCTCTGCGCCGCTCGCTGCGCCACGCTGCGCCACCTCACCGCGCCCTCTCCGCCCCTGCACGCTGCGCCACAGCGCGCCTTGCCGCAGGTCAGCCATCAATTACCAACCTGCTCTTGCCAGTTACCAACCTCCTGTGCCAAGCTGTTGCCACGCCGAGAGCGGCCCGCCCACCAGGGCAGGCAGGCTCCCAGCGGCCCCCGCCTCACAGCGGGGGCACGCCTCCCAGCGAGGCGGCAGGGGTGGCGAAAGCTACCAACCTTCTGTAGAGTGGAGACTACGCCGCACCGGATGGCCCGCGACGAACCCGCCAGAGTGCGGGGGAGCGCGCCGCCCGACCGGCGAGAGCCCCGCCCAGCAGGAGCACGGCGCACCGCGCCGCCCCGCCGCCCCAACCGGGCGGCCCCCGCGAGCCGGGGGAGAGTGTGACTCCCTCGGCCGCCTGACCCAACAGCGATGGCGGGCGCCTCAGCCCGCCGCCTGCGCACTGGCCAGCACCACCGGCCAGTTGAAGTTGACCACGAAGCAGCCCCAGGAAGCGCCGCGACCACCGACCCCCTACGGGGGGCGGCCCTGTCGAGCACGGCCCAGCCTGGCAGAACGCCGAGTGCACAGATGGCAGCGCACGCCTGAAGATGCGCGCCGTACCGGAACCCCAGCGGGCAGCCCTAGAGCCCTGCGACGATCCCCGGACGGTACGGGCATGGGCACCCCGTCAGCACTACCACCGCCCCCCGGCGGTGGCCACGGGGCCGGACATGCGGTCCGGCTCCCTGGTCACAACCGGAGGACCCCATGCTGCGCAAGCTAGCGATCGCCTTCGTCCTCGCCGCCGCCACGGTGGCCGGAACGGCGGGGGTCGCACACGCGGCCCCGACCAAGCCCGCGAAGCCGACGGTGGCCTACGCCGCTCACGGCAAGGTCGCCCAGGAAGCGTTCTGGGCGCTCAGCTACAACCACCCCGGCGTGATCATCTGCGTCACGAAGGGGGACCGGTCGGAGGCCGTCTACAAGATCGCCCGGTACGCGAAGGCGCACCGGAAGCTCGGCTACTACTGGGGCGGCGAAGCCGCCGCCAGGTACGACCGGCTCTGCGCCCGCTAGGCGGGCGCGTTCGCCCTGGTGGTCAGCCCCCCGCAAGGGGGGCTCGGGGTTCGATCCCCCGGAACGCACGCAAGACCACCGGAAACGGAGACACGCATGATCGACTTTGAGTACGGGGCTCATCCCCATCGGGACGGCCTGGCGATGATCAGCGGGGCCGGGGAGACGAAGGGGCTCACCATGCGCCGCAGGGAGCGGATCAGCTCGACCACCTGGGAGTTCCACGAGGCTTACGTGGTGAGGGAGGAGAAGGTCTGCCTGATCGGGACGTGCTTCGACCAGTGGGAGGCGTTCTCCCTGATCGAAGGCTGGTATCGGGACCAGACAAACTACTTCGCCGCCTGAGGGTGGGGAAGGGGAGAGCGATGTTCAAGATCCGTCACGCGATGCGCCGCCGCCTGCTGCGGGAGACCCAGGATTATGGGTCCGCGGTTGAGTGGGCACGCAGCTATCCGGTCGGGTCCGGGATTCCGGTTCAAGTCTGGTTCGCGGTCGAGGGTGGCCGGTACGAGTACCTCGCGTATGAGGCTATCTAGGCCCTTTTTTTGGGCTCAAACAAGAGGTTGGTAAAAAGAGGTTGGTAGATATGCGGGTGCGCAAGGAAACGCGGATTCTGAAATGCGGATGCAACGTCCGCATTCACATCCACCCGGACGGCCGGAAAAGCTCCATGGGATATGCGGACCAGTGCAGGTATGCGACTCAGCTATTCATCATGCTCAATGCCGCACGCAGAAATAAGGAGGATATGGAGCCATTCAGTGCCGCTCTGAAGTCCCACGCAATCGACGACTGATCGACAGTCCCTAGCCCTGTGACCAGGGAGTAAGCGCCTCAAACGCGACTAGGGACACTCGCATTCCTAGCTCAATAATGCCCGGAAAGGGTTTGTGATGGTCATCCCCCTCAACCCAGACAAAGAGGCTCGGGAACTCCTTGTGAGTAACGTTCTCGCCGTCTGGGATTCCGCCACATACGGCCAGATGTCCCGTGGATTTACGTGGTATACGGGTGCGAATCAACTCGCCCGCCTGCTGTCGGGAGGGAATGTAGCCGCTGGTGCTGGCGTTATCGCCGCGCTTTCGGCGAATACCTCTTGGGATTACAACGTGAAACTCGCTGCCCGCGCATTTGTGGAGGGGAAGCCCTCCGGGCATGTGGGGGATGCACTCCGGAAAGCTGCCCGGATTATGTCTGGGGAACGCCCGGAGGATGTTCTCCCGATGGCTAGCAAGACCGGGCATTTCTACCGATGCATTCTCAACCCGTCTGACCCTGAACCGGTCTGCATTGACCGGCACGCGCATGACATCGCTGTGGGTGAGCGGTACGGGAGTCGAGACAGGGGCCTGAAGGCGGGATCTCGATATGACCTGCTGGTGCAGGTCTATCGGGAATCCGCTCAGAGGGTCCATTGCATTCCGCAGGTGGTTCAGGCCGTGACCTGGGTCGTCTGGACTGAGGCTAAAGGGAAATAGCGATGTGCATTATGGGCGCCCTTGACTTGATCAAGGACTTCACGATTAATGACGCGGACTACGGCATGGAACTGAAATGCGTCCACTGCAAGTCCGTGGTTTACGAAATCGAGAGCGGCGACTGGCTTGAATGCCTGGTTGTCAAAGGATACGAGCACAAGTGTGAGAGGGCTTCAGATGCAGTGTGAAGTGTTCCTGTGCCAGGACGATGCAACGCACAAGGCTCAGGTTCTCCTGCCAGCCGAAGTCAAGTGGAGTTTCAGCGTATGCAAGTCCCACGCCTCCGGGGAAAGGCGGATCGAGGCCACGGTCATCTCAACAGAATTGCTGGAAAAGCCGCGCTGCGAATGGAACATCAGCGGAGGTTTGCCGATCGAACAATGCCCGGAGGATGCCACGGGTGAAGAGGACGGCGAATGGTACTGCGGTGAACACATGGAAATGTTCCTCGCCGATTACTAGCTAGCGGAAGGTTGGGCCTGGCGGCCTTCGGGCCGCCTTACCGAGCAATCCGCTCAAAGATCTACAGCATAAAGGAGACAGCCATGCTTCTTTCTTCTCGCACTGGTTCCTCGACTATGCGGGTGCACTTCTGGAACCTCTCCGCCTACGTCGGCGGACACCTGATCGGCGGGTGGGTTGACCTCGACGACCACTCCGACGCCGACGAGTTCAAGGCGAAGGTTTTTGAGGTCACGAAGGGTGCCGAGGAAATCATCCTCGGGGACTACGAAAGCGACTACGGGATCTCAGTCAGCGAATACCCCGACCTTGACCGGATCTGGGAGACGCACGAAGCCCTCTGCGAAATCGCCGAGAGCGACCGGGACGCTTTCAGTGACTACCTGGCGCACATCGGAGGCATGGAGAACCTCGACGAGGCGCTCAGCAAATGGCAGGACGCCTACTGCGGCCGGTACGACTCCATTGAGGACTACGCCTGGCACATGGCCGATGAGCTGTATCCCGAGTTGGCTCACTGCCCGGCTGGGTTCCAGGTCACCGTGGACACCATCGCTTGGGAACAGGACCACTGGATTTCCTCCGGTGGCAACGTCTTCCGCTACATGTGAGGAGCCGAGAAATGCTGATCACGGTAGCCCGGAAGGGCTCCAAGAACCCCGCTGATGCGCTGGCTGCGAAGTACACCCTCACGTGCGACGCGCTACCGGGGAAGCGGTTCGGCCCGCACAGCTTCCTAGGCATGCGGAATGAACTCATCGTGTTCGTGGGCCTGAGTGCTGTTGAAGCGCGGGACGTACTGCTGAATGCATGGATGCAAGGCGTTACTACCTATTCCAAGAGCTAGCCCGTTTGGGATTGGCGGCCTTCGGGCCGCTTCTCCGAGATTGGCTCGATCTCGGGAAAGGTGAATGCGATGTGTGAAGGCTGCGGTGAACCACTCAATGAGTGGGTCGTGGAAAACGGCCACACCACCTGCGGGCTCTGCCTCCTGAAAGAACTGCTCGGACTTAACGAAGAGACGGAGAACTGACCATGAGCGACTCGATTTCCAGGGCATGCAGCGTCCAGCAGGACTACCGGAACAAAAACGTGAACGACGGCGACGAGGTCGAAATGGCCGTGGACATCATCGCCGACCAGCTCCGGGCCGTTCCTGAAGAGGGGTGGGCCGAGGTCCTCAGGCGTGCCGTGATTCACGCTCACGAGGAAATCCACGGATGGGGTACGGCCGAGAGCCTGTCCTTGTGGGTCGAGGGCCTGAGCGACGAGCTGGAAGAGGCTATCTGAAGTGAAGACCGTCTCTCTGATCTGCGACTGGTTCGCCCCGTTCGAAGACTCACAGCCGGTTGTTCTCGTCCTCGTGATGCCCGAGGAGATGGAGCTGACCGGTCTCGACGAACACCCGGAACTGTGGAGTGCTTTCCAAGAGGCATTCGAGAAGGACTTCGGAATCGACGAAGAGGACGGGTATGTCAGCGACTACATCTATGAGGTCTGCGCCATGCATGTGGACGTGAGCCCGTTCGTGTACCCAGACACCGCCCATTTCCTGCACTTCACATTCAACTAGCAGTTGGGTTCGGGCCCCTTCGGGGGCCTTTGCTGAGCTTCTAGCTCGCTTTGATCCACCCATTCCTTGAAAGGGACATACCATGGGTGTTACCCCTCAGGACATCGCCGAATTCCCTTACATCGTCGGCTACTGCCACTACGTGGGCTCATTCGACCATTGGACGGCAGACCAGGTCCGAATTGCCCGCGAGCACGGCGCTCCTCAGAACGCTTTCCGAGTGTGGATTGAGCCGGTGCATGGCCGCCTGCGGGTTCGCACCATTGGCCACTGTGGGCCGGAACTGAAGAAGGCCCTGACCGAACACATGAAGCGTGTCGGCCTTCTCAAGGGCGAGCTGGCCGTCGCGTAGCGGTTGGGCCTGAGGCATCCGGCGTCGGATGCCTCTCACCGAGCTTCTACAACGGCTTACTTCTTCCTTCATACAGGAGATTGGTAATGAGCAGCACCTCGAATCAGATGCCCACCCCAGCGCCTGAGATGTTCACCGGGCCGCTCGGGAAGATGGTCACCGAGCTGGACAAGTACACCGAAGGATCGAAGGTCGGCGTGTTGGCAACCCTGCTGTCAGGGTTCAGCGCCGCCGTGGGAAACCTCCCTGGTGTCGGTACGGGGAAGGGGTCGATGCCCTTGTCCTTCTGGCCGGTCCTGGTTGGCCCGACCGGCGTCGGCCGCAAGGGAACGGCGACCGGCATCGCGATGAAGGTCGTTGAGGCGGGCCTGGCCTCCTTCCACGAGAACAACGTGGTGTACGGCTGCCCCGCCACGGGGCTCGGGTTCGCCGGGGAGCTGGCCGAGCGCGCGATTCGCGGAGTGGCCGCCCCTGTCCTCTTCGTCGAGGAGGAGATGGATACTTTCATCTCGAACTCGAAGCGGGACACGAAGATCGGCACCTACCTGCGCAAGGCGTGGGACGGCGCATCCATCACCCACCGCACCAGCCAGACAGACCTGACGATCAAGAAGCCACACGTCGCGATTGTCGGGCACATCCAGCCGAAGAACTGGGGTGCAATCAGCGGCTCGAAAGACGCCACCGGAGGTACGTACAACCGGTTCTTCCCGGTCTGGGTCATCCAGTCGAAGAAATTGCCGGTGTTCGCCACGCCGAACCCGGAAGAGACCATCGCCAAGCTGGGGAACCGGTTCCGGAGCATGGTCAACTACGCGCAAGAGGTCACGGACCTGGTCGTGCCCGAAGAGGTCGCGAAGGTCTTCGAGGGCAAGCACAGGGAAATCTGCGACGGGCTCACGACCGGCAACGAGGAACTGGGACAGTATACGGAGCGGGCCATGGCCTACATGATCCGCATCGCCGGGCTCTACACCCTCGCCGACAAGCGAACCGAGGTGAGCGTGGCCGACTTCGACGCTGCCTTGGGCTTGGTTCAGTACATGGTCGAGACGGTCACGTACACCCTGCCGGAAGCCGAGGCGGACGGCAGTGACATCCCGGCTCGGATCATCGCCTACGTCCGGGAGGCCGGAGAGCAGGGCGTGACTTCGACCGAGGTCGCCCGCAAGTTCCAGAGGGTCCGGGCTCAGGAGATCCGGGCCGTCGTGGATGGCTGTGCACAGATCAAGACCACCAAGATGCGCTCCGAAGGTGGGCGCCCCGCGACCCTCTTCACCTGGATTGATGAAGTCGCCGATGAGGACCAGGAGCAGAGCGTCAAGGTCCTGGCCGCATTCTGAGCCCCCCGAATCCCCCTGATCGTGTGCGGCCTCGGGTCGTGCACGGTCAAGGCCGTTCGGTCCGGCCTCAACCAGCAGGTTGGTAACAGGAGGTATCTGATGGGTTGCGGCACGTCCCTTCAAGGGCGAGCAGTTATCGAGGTACACGCCGCTGGCGTGCAAGTCGTCGAGTACGACCAGTGGGTCAAGAACTACATCGGCGCTCAGCAGAGAGTGGCTGAAGGCCAGATCACTCCTAAGGAAGCCGACTGGTCGGGCGTTGCGCTCTACCTGAAGGAGGCCAACGAGACCTTGCTGACCAGCGTTCAACTGGTGGACGTGTCGAGGAGGGGCCGCCACGAAGCTCGCTGGACTTACTGGGACGACTACAGCGATGGCGAGTACGACTACCACGTTGGCAAGGTGTCGCTGTCCTTCAGCTACGACCCGTACGAGGGCCTGACTCGGTACACGCTGACGATCGTTCCTCGCGAGTCCGTGGACGACCCGATCCCGGAGAGCTGGAACGGCAGCCTGCTGTTCGAGAAGGGGTGTCCGCTTCTGGTGATGGACGTTCGCCGCGAGGTCTGGGAGTGGGTCGAGGCCCACACGCTGAGGGCCGGCGTCAACGGCGACCTCCTGGTGACACCGCACGGCGAAGATCCCGGTGTCACCAACGCCATCGCTTCCCGCGAGATCGCGGTCAGGCGCTCCGCGGACTAGCCACATCCTTGTGGCTCCCCCTCCCGTGCAGGCTAAGGGCTAGAACAATCCCTCTATGTTCTTCAAGTCCTACGATCTGAGCGATGTAGAGGAACCATTCACCTGCACGGAGGTCACGTACCCGTTGATATGGAACGGGTATCAACTGCGCTGCCGAGAGTGCAGATCAGAGCGGTTCCTCGTGGTTGTGGAGCGCCACGGGGAGGCATCAGGAGAACTCAATTGGGCGAAGTGCCCAGACGGGCATATCTTCGGCGATCCACTGATATACCCAGATTTCTCCCACCTGCTGTTCAGGCGTGCAGAGATATGGGCTCTAGAGGGCATCGAAGCGCTCCCCCCACTCGAAGAGGACCTCGCAGTGCTTCCGTGGCGTCCCCACGTCATGCTCTGCTCGGAGCCACTACCGCAGTACGGCGGTCGAGCTGCCACCAGTTGGGCCACCTGGGAGACCCAGTCCAAGAAGTACTGGCTGTCTCGGGAGCCACGTCTAGTGGAAGCCGCCTCAAGAACTGAATACGCGCTTTAGCTGAGTTCCCGGAAGGCCCCCTCGGATGACTGAGGGGGCCTTCTTGCTGTCTGGGAAGGTCACATGTTTACGATCAAGGACTACATCACCGGCGTGCGGCTGAACCGCACCCTCACGGTGCACGGCTACGACAATGGCACGACAACGTTCACTGCTCGGGTCTCCGGGGCGGCCGTGGAGATGGTCGGGACCGTCGCGGTCAACCCTGAGGAGTTGTCACAGCTCATCGACCACCTGATCGGGATCTACAACCGCCACGTGGACAACGGCCTGGTGGCCACGACGAAGTACCCGACGTCATGAGCTACGACCCCGACGCCATCGTTTGGAAGCCGAAGATCCCTAAGGACAGGAAGGGGCGCAGGGTTCGCTACTACGAGAGGGAGGACCGAGACATCGCGGGGGCCGGAACGGTGACGTTCACCCTCGCTGGTGGCAGTGGGAGGTGGTTCGTTCAGCGCAGCCACTTCGGTGCCAGTCCTGACCCGCACAGGACCCGCTACTTCCCCAACCGGCGTACGGCCACGGCCTGCTTCGAGCACCTGGCCTACGGGTAGTTTCCGGGCGAAATAGGCCCGATCGCGAAGGCTGTACCCTCGTGTCTCATCTGACGCGAAGGGACCCCCTGCCTTGAAGCACCTGACCAAGATCCTCATCGTCACCCAGGTTCTGACGCTGGGTGCGCTCGCCTACGCCCTCATCTCGGCGTACGGGCCACCCGACGAGGACGAGCTGCGGCGATCCCTCTTCTACGCGAACGGCCGCCAGGCGGCCATCGTCATGGACCTCGACGTGCCAGTGAAGAACTACGCGACCTGCACGGAGGCGCTCGCCCACTCGGTGAGCAATGTGGTGAAGGGGCCTGAATGGTCCAGGCCGAAGGGGGACGCGGACGAGGAGGCGTTCTTGCTCGGGTGCAAGGAACAACTGCTGGAAAAGGCCCAATAACCGAATAGCAAGATCCGCCCCGGTCGCCCTCGGCCGGGGCTTTTTCATGCCCAAAAACAGGAAGGGGCCGGATGCGCCCTGAACGCCCGATCGCCGAAGCAGTGAATGCAGCGTGGTATAGCCACTACGGATCAGGGGGGATGGAGGTCCCCGTGGGCGTGGTGGCCTCCGTGCTCGTCACGAGCCCACAGGCTCTGACCCGGCTGCCCACCATGACCAACGGAGAGTTCACGGACCTGCTGCGGAAGGTCTGGGGGCACTGGTGGCTGGAGCACCCGCACCTCGCGACGATGGCCCGCCCCATCACGAGCTGGCTCGACCAGCCCAGTGATCACCTCGTGACAGCGGCCAAGGCCGTCGCGGAGACGGCCCTGCGTAGGCGGATCAAGTCCTACCAGGGGCTTGAGACCGACATCCTGAGCTTCGTCGTCACCGGGCTGCGCTCGCGTGGGGCTCGAAAGTGGTTGGGGGAGTTCCACACCCCGCCCGATGTCTGCGACACCATGGCCGCCTTCATGCTCAGGGAGCTGCCTGAGAAGGGTGAGCAGGTTATGGAGCCTGCCTCGGGCACCGGAGGTCTGGTCCGTGCCTACGCCCACCGCATCAAGCAGCTCGGGGGAGAGCCTGCGGACTACCTCTGGCACATGGTGGACATCGACCCCATCTCGGCGGCCTGCTCCGCAGCCAACGCCCTGGTGTGGAACCTGGGTGCGGAGGTCTACGTCTACTGCGGGGACACGCTCCGTGAGGCCGGTACCTTCGAGAAGGCTGCTCGGCACCGCGCCGAGGCGCTACGTGCATGGTGTGAAGTCGTCGAGGACGGCCGGTCCATGAAGCGGTTGATCGACGCTACGACCGCCTTCGAGAAGCTGCTCAACGCCTGAGGGGTGAACCTCGTCGGGGCGCAGACAAAGACCCCGGCTTACATGACGGGGCCTCGGGCGATAACGTCCGAGGCCCACTCACTCATTTTAGGGAATACCAGGTCGGGGTTAACTAGCTGGCTCCGCTTGAACCTTCTCCTCGGCCTCGATCGCCCGGGACTCCGGGCGATTAGGCGGGTCAGGCACTTCGTAGCATTCGATCTCTAGCGAAGGCTTCATCCCCAGTGAAATAGCGACGCGCTTGATCGGCAGGGTGGATTCAGTGCGCAGAAGTTGCGCAACCCCTCTGAACCAAACCAGCGACAGCACGATCACCAGCAATCCAAGGATGACAGGGAGGACATCACCGAAGGTGACGCCTCCCAACTTCCTAGACCTCGATCTCCGTCTTGGTCATGCTTCGTGAACGAGGGACAGAGATCAGGAGTTCCCGTCCTAAACGACGAAAGGCCCCCAGCCGTGAGGCTGGGGGCTTGGTCCATCTGGGAAGGGCCTTCGTTCAGTTCCCGCCGACGAGCGGGAAGAACGGGGTGGAGGTTCCATACGTTTCAGGATCAAAAGAGGCCGGAAGGGCGGACACTCCGAACTGATAGAACCCCCGCTTACGCAAGGGAACTGTCCCTGGGACGGGGATGGCGAACCACGCCGCGTTCGCGTCATTCGCTTGGGCCGGAGCCGGGATGAAGAGGCCCGCCATACCTCCTGCAAGGATCACGATGTAGACGAAGCGCCCCTCCTCTTGCGCCGGAATCGGAGAGGCCAGTGCACCTCCGCGCCAGCCTGCGGCAGTCCACAGGTTGGGGTCCGGTGCAAGAGATGCGACGTAGAGGCCGCTGTCTGTGTAGAGCCCGATCGTGTTCGGCGTGCTGCTGGTGGCGTACGTTCCACCGTTGCGGACGGCAGCCCACAAGTTAGCGATCGGGACCCCACCCGGCACCCAGACACGTGCCCCTTGCAGCAGGTTGTTGTCCAGGGTGTTGCTGGCCATGAACTCTGCTGGATCGGCCGAGGCAAACTTCAGGCCGTACCCCCGGAGCGGGAACACGCTGAAGTCCCCAGGTCCGAACATGGACCCGCCGTCGCCAGGGTCTCCCTTGGGCCCTTGAATGCCCTGGGGGCCTTGATCCCCTTGGTCACCCTTCGGCCCCTGGAGACCAGGGGCGCCGTCAGCGCCTGCGGGTCCCTGAGCACCATCAGCCCCCGGAGGTCCCTGTAGACCTTGATCGCCCTTAGGCCCCCGCTCACCAGGATCACCCTTCGGGCCAGGTTCACCCTGGAGACCAGTGGGGCCGACCGGCCCCTGAGGGCCTTCGACGCCCTGAGGACCTGAGGGTCCTTCGAGGCCCTGGTCACCCTTCGGCCCCTGGACTCCCGCAGGTCCTTGAGGGCCGGGTTCGCCAGCAGGCCCTTCGAGGGATGCGAGCCACTGGGACTTGGTCCCGGCGAAGCCTTCCTGAACGGCGATCTCGTAGGCGCTGTAGCCTCTCGGGCCTGTACCTCCTGAGCCGCCGCCAGACAGGTAGCCCACCTCGACGACTTCGAGCGTGTCGGAGAACTCGAAGCTCAGCACGTCGTCGATGTCGATCTCAACGATGTCACTCACCGGTCGTCACCTCCGCAGAGATCACGACGGGGCCTTGGAGAAGACGAACCACGGTCTCGTCGGGGAAGACGATCTCCAGGTCGTAGACCCCCTGGAACGTTCGCCAGGTCGAGGAGATGGCAGCCGGGATACGGATCAGGATCGTGCCGGCTTCGGCACCCAGGACCAAGCCTCCGTTGGAGGTGTCCAGCCGGTGAATCAACGTGCCGCCTGCGGCCGTACGGATCTCCATCCGGGCCTCGGCGCCGGTCAGATCCTTCGGCTCGCCATCGTGGAGCCAGCGCAGAGGGCGGTTCAGGGTCGCGCCCTGGTCGATCTTCAAGCGGTAGGTTCCCGCCATACCTCTTCCTTGAATGCGAAAACCCCCGCCCGAGAGCCGGGCGAGGGTTGGGGGTTCTTTCTTCTTGCTACGGGGTCACTCGGAGGTGTCCTCCGCGCGCTTGTCCGTGTGGAGGTAGGACACGATGGCGGTCAGTACGGCCTGGGCAACCAGCAGCCCCAGCACGCGCCAGTCGATGTCGGCGTCTAGCTGGATGGCACCCAGCACGCCACCCACAGAGACCAGGACGGTCGCCAGAAGGCCCTGGACGCCGGTTCGCTTGGCTCGGTAGGCCGCGTTCGCGGTCTTGGTGGTAGTCACATCTCCTGCTTCCTCGTTGACCACGAGCAGGTGGTCGTCGAACTCGTTGGATCGGTCGGGGGGTTGGGCTACGGGCACGAAGTAGCGCTCGTAGAAGTCGTCGGGAGCAGCAGCTACCAGCACGTCCGTCGTCTCGACAGGCGTCGGCTCGGGCTGAGGAGCCGGGGCCTGCTTGGCGGCCTGCTGGTTCATCAGGGCCTGAAGGCTGGCCTGGAGTTCAGTCACATCCATCGGGTTCTCCTCACAGGCCCAGGGCCTTGCGGGTCGCGGCGTCGAGCTGGCCGGTCACCTTCAGCCGGTGGCGGGCCTGGGCGTCCATGACGGCGACGGTCTGGAGAGGGCCCCACTTCAGGCCCGGCTTGAGGTAGCTGTAGCCGAGAGAGATCAGCCGGTCGCGGGCACGCTTGACCTCAGGCCCGGAGTCGCCGACCTTCAGCACGGGGGAAGCCGCGGGCGCCTTCGTCGCAGGCTGGGGGGCTGCCTTGGGCTTGGCCGCCAGCGCCTTCCAGGTGTCCTTGCCCACGACGCCGTCCACCGTCAACCGGACGGACCGCTGGAAGGTTCGCACTGCCTGTTCGGTTGAAGGCCCGAAGTCGGCGTCCACCGCCAGCTTCGCGCCGAAGGTGTTGAGGAGCTGCTGGACCGCCTTGACCTCTGCGCCGTGGTCGCCCCTGCGGATCAGGTGGCCGGGGTAGGACTTGCCGTCCCAAGGCTCATCGGGTGCGTCAGAAGCCCCGGCGTACCGTGGCCGGACGTAGCCGTAGATCAGGTGGTTGCCCAGGGAGACGGTCTTGCGGTAGCAGCCGTCTCCTTCGCCCTGGATGCCGTTGCCGTCCGATCCGGAGGTGTTGCCTCCGATCGTCGTGATGCTGCTGGCGGAGACCTTCTCCACCAGCTCGACGTGGTAGATGCCGGCTGATCCGCCCTTGGAGTACAGGACAAGGTCGCCAGCCTTCGGCGCGGCGTGCCACTGCTTGTTGGTCTTGGCCCAGTTGTACTGGGCGATCGTGCTGGCGGTGTGCGGGTAGTCCGCGTTCGGCTTGAGTCCGGCCGTCCGGCACCAGATCGAGGTGGCGGCGGCGCACCACGGGTAGCCGTAGCCTCCACCGGGGTAGCCGGGAATCCGACCGAACTCGCGGGTGATGGGTACGAGGTTGGAGCCGGGAGGCTTCTCACGCATGCCCAGGTCTGCCCTGGCCTGTGCGATCACCTGCGCAGCGGTTGTCATCGAGCAGACCTCCAAACGACGAAGGCCCCGCCGACCGGCAGGGCCCTACTTCTTTCTTCTTGATCAGAGCCTGAAGAACTGGACGCCCGCGAAGACGGCGCTGACCACCGCGACCAGAGCGGTCACGAAGGTGAGGATCAGCCGGGTACGGTCCTTGAGCTGCTCGTTGGTGACGGCCTGCTTGTCCACTGTGTTCAGCCGGTCGGATATCTCATCGACCTGCTTGGCCAACTCGGCGTGCTTGCCGTCAACCTGGTCCAGCCGCAGCAGGATGAGCGCGGTCTGACCGGAGGTCTTCTCGAACCCGACTTCCACCAGGCGCTGAAGGCGTTCCAGGGCAACCCCGAGGTAGGGGTCAGTGTCGCTCATGTGATCACCCCAGCATCCAGGAGCCGGTCAGATCGACGGAGAGCAGGTTGTTCGACGCCGTCGAGTCGGTGAGGATGGTCATCTGGCCGACCGTGCTGATCAGCGCGGATAGCGGGTAGACGGCGGTGGTGCCGTTGCGGCCGGCCAGGCTGAGGGCCACCGTCGTGGACGGGAAGAAGCCAGCGGGCAGGGTCAGCACGACCGTCGCTCCTCGGACGGCAGCAGCCAGAGCGGTTCCGTTCGTCCGGCGTAGCGATCCCCGGATGTAGACGACGGCGCCCTGTCGGCGTACCTGGATCGTCGAACCCACGACACTGCCCAGGCCGGTGCCGAAGGATGTGATGTCCACCCAGGTCCCGAGCGGGAGTTGGGCGAGCTGGGCCTGTGCGGTGGCTAGGCTGGCTTCAGCCGTATCCAGATCGGTCTGGAGCGTCGTGACCTTGCCTTCCAAGGTCGTGGCTCGGTTCTGGAGTGAGGTGATGGACGGCCCGTAGGCGCCGTCGTTGTTGAACACCTGCGCAGCAGGCACCCATGCGCCACCCGACCCGACCACGAGGAAGTGGTTGGCGACGTCCACCCCGAACTCCCCGTCGTACGGGGCAGGGTCGAGGAACGGCGCGCTGCCTCGGATCGGACGCACCTGCTTGCCGACGAACCACCTGCGGTCGATCGGCTCCGTCAGCAGGCCGCTGTTCTTGACGACGTCGAGCTGGACGAGCGGGACCTCCTCGGAGGTCTCCAGGTCGAGGACCTGGTTCACCATGTCGATCGCGTTCTTGATCTGCACGAACCGGAAGCCGTTGTTGTCCCGGTCCAGCCGTAGCGTCACCAGGTCGCGTCGAACGTTCGAGCCGTCCCACACCGAGCCCGTGATGTCGAGGTCGAAGACCTTGGGCAGCTTCAACTCGAAGTAGTGGCCACCGATGGTGGCGACTCCAGGCAGGATCTGGATCTGGGTCGCACTGATCCTCGTAGCGAACAGTCCGCGGTTGCCATCGGACGGATTCGCCACGGTCTCGGGGTAACCTACGACGCCGCTGGACTGCCAGGTGTTGGCCATGGTCTCCCAGTCGTGCACGGAGACGACCTGGCCAGGGCCAGCCGCGAAGGGCCACCCGTGCTCGGTGCTGGGGGGAGTGGTCAAGGTGGGACTCCTTAGCGCAGGGGGTAGTGCCAGGTGACGTCGAGGGGGTTGGACCAGGCGGACTCCTGGCTGCCGATTCGGGCCTTGGCCCGGTAGCGGAGGATCTTGTACGGCTGGGGCTTGGCTGGTTGTGAGCTGTAGACGTAGGTCCGCCAGGTGCCGTCCCGCTTGACCGTGGTCTTCAGCGGTGTGTCGCCGACGCGCCCCCAGGAGGTGACGGCGGTGACCTCGAAGACCAGCTCGGTGCCGGGCAGGCCCGTGCCGAACAACTCCATCCAGCACCCGCCGCGCTGGTTGTGGTTCAAAGGCCCGGAGATGATGGGGGCCTGCAAAGTGGATGGCTGGCCGGGAGGTCCGGCGATCATGTTGAAGTAGTTGAGGGTGCCCCAGCTCGGGTGGTGGTTGCGGACCAGCCGGACTACGACCATCCATTGAGACCCTGCCGGGAACTCGATCAGGTTTGTCTTGAGGGCTGTGGACCAGAAGCCGTCCGCGTCGGGCTTGACCAGTCCGTCTTCGCCCACGGGCTTCCACAGGCCGATGGTGTCCTTCGGCGCGTACTCAACCTTCATCCACTCGCTTCCATCGGAAGCCAGCGGCCTGGCGTCCGCCACCGCTTGGATGATGACTGTTTCGCCCGGGAAGAAGGAGGACGTCTCCTCGGTGGAGGGGAGCGGACCCGCACTGCCGGAGTCCGCCTGGACGACGTGCCACAGGAACGGGGCAGCCTCCCAAGACCCGTTCACCTGGATCTCGGCCTTGATGAGGTGCTTGGCTCCATCGGCAGGGATGACGACGGTCCGGGGTTCGTAGTCACCGTTGCTCAAGACGATTTCAGGGCCCGACACCTTGCCGTCCATCGTCAGACGGCTGGTGAAGGTTCCGGAGGTCTCACCGTCATGCGTGACCTTCACGGTCACGTACTTCGCGTGGGTCTGAGGGTCGGGAATCGTCTCGACGATCTCAGCCTTGAGCACCCCGACGCAGGTAGAGGTCAGTACGAGAGGCGGGCTCGACGCCGCGACTGTGCCAAGCCTGCCGGTGTCTACGAGCTGCACCGTGTGCGCCTGGCCGTCGTTGGGGATCTCGATGACGAACCTGGCGGTCGAGTCACCGCCCTTCGGCCAGACCACGGGCGTGGTGCGTCGGTAGCCGTCGATCTGCACCTCGACGTAATGCGTGGTGGTGACCTGCGCAGCGACCTCGTAGGAGCCGACACCTAGCGGGTAGTTGTCCA
Source organism: Streptosporangium sp. NPDC000239 (assembly GCF_040300765.1). Classification (NCBI taxonomy): domain Bacteria; kingdom Bacillati; phylum Actinomycetota; class Actinomycetes; order Streptosporangiales; family Streptosporangiaceae; genus Streptosporangium; species Streptosporangium sp. NPDC000239. Next base: position 161,377 of record NZ_JBEPEI010000005.1, read on the forward strand.
CTGCGGAGGTGAAGCAGCCGTAGCTGGTCGTGCTGATCGAGCCGATGCTCACGTATACATCACCTTCCTGATGGAGCTGGTCACGTCCGGCTGGTCCTGAGGCGGGAAGGGGCTTTCCCGCGTCTCCACGCCGTGGACTCTGTCCCACAGGGCTCGGATCGCCGTGTAGAGGTAGGGCGATTCAGTGGAGCCGAAGGTGCCGATAGTCGGGGAGACCAGTGGTCCACCTTCGACGGTGGAGCTGAAGCGGACCTCGCGTACGACTTCGTCGCGGACTTCGCCGTCGATGATGACCCGGATCAGATCGCCCAGTCCGTAGGTGCGGCCGTACATGGTGGCGGGGGTCTCCAGCGGGTCGATCGTGATGGAGGCCACGGGGCCCGAGTCGAGGGCGAACGCCTCAACCTCGTCTTGGATCAGCCGGTACTGGCTCGACCAGATGGGAGGGTCTTCCGCCCAGCCTGTCGGCTGGCCTTGGACCTGAGTCCACATCCACGGGATGTCTCGCTTGTCCCGGTAGCGTTCCGCAGTGACACCCCACTCGGTTTCGATCGCGCTGTATCCCGCGTTGGCCCAGGCCAGCGTGTGCTGGCGGTCAGCCGGCGTCCTGTAAGGGTCTCCCCACCACTCAGGGTCGAACGTGGTGTTGGAGTAGTAGCCGTACCAACGTTCCGGGCCGTGCTTCTCCTTCGAGGTGTAGGTGAAGCCGTCCCCGATCCCGCTGTCGTTGAAGGTGGTTTGCTTCTCCTGCTCACGCCAGGTTCGGTCCTGGGCTCCCAGCACCAGGCGGGTCGCCTCGGGGGCGCGGGTCATGTAGCTGTAGCCCCGCAGGTTGCCGAACTCGACGCCGAATCGCACCGAGTTGGTGAGGTTGGAGATGGGTTCCAGCTTCAGCAAAATCCCGGGGCCGCTGGCGGCCGAGTCGCCGTTGGACGCGACGGCGGCAGGGTTGGGGTGCCAGAGGAAGCGAATGCGGAAGCCGTAGACGGCGGACAGTGCGGCCACGAGCTGGTCGGGTTGGTCGAACCTGATCCGCGCGCTTCGGGAGGTGTCGTCTCCGAGGAGGGCTTCGGTGGTTTCCGGGCCGGGGATGAACAGCCGCTCCAAGCGGCGGAAGGGGAGCCCCTGGGCGTTGTCCAGGAACAGGTTGCGAAGCACTTCGGCCACGTTGGGCCAAACCGGGTTCATCTTCCAGTACTTGAAGACGGTGGCCAGGTGGATGTCCGCCTTGGGGTTGGGCCACGCCAGCCGTTCGGCCAGCAAGCAGTTGTCGTCAACCCCGACGACCTCCACCGAACCGGCGCCTGCGTTTTCTGCATCCCACGTCTTCTTGATCTGCCGGATAGGACCGGAGAAGAGAGGTTCGGCCAAGCCGTCCTGGAAGACAACGATGCCTCGACCAGGGGTGAACATCCGAGATTGGATGTGGCCGGCAGGGATGGTCAGACTCCACGAGCCGATGGCGTTGTGCCGGGCGAGTGCCTCGAACTTGGTGTGGGCGTCGGCTTCACCGACGAGGGCGAGCGGGGCCAGGTCGTCGCCGCCCTCCGCGCGAGTGCGGGGAAACAGCGACTCCCGGACGAAGACTCGGAAGTTGCGCATTCAGATTCCCATGAAAGAGGGCAGGAAGGACGCCACGACGTTCGGCCGGTTGGCTGCTTGCCACGCGGTCTCCTGTTCGGGAGACATGCCGGTCGGCTTGTCGATGACGAGGGACACGCGGTTGACGCCAGGCTGGAGGGCCCACATCGCGGAGGTGATGTCGAGCGCCTGCCAGGCGGACTTGCCCTGGAGCGGGTCATAGTCCGCGCCGATGTCGCGGGCCGGGTAGACGCGGATGAACTGGGCTCCCCGTGCGGTCTCGATGACCAGTACCTCGCTGGAGGAGATGGGGATCGCCGCGGTGAGCCGCAGCTCCTGGACGACGTTGTCGTTGACGTCCTTCAGGACGAGCGACAGCCGGGAGGTCAGGGGGCCACGGATCTCCCAGCGAGGCTGAGCCTCGACGTCGCCGACGTACTCAAGGTCGATCGTGTCGGTATCCACCGGAGTGGGGGACAGAGCCAGCCCCTGACCGGGAGTGACGCCGTCGATGCTGAGGAACGGCGCTGCGCCCTCGGGCGGGTTGATGAAGGGCCGTGACACGCCGTACGTCTGGAAGGTGGCGAAGGCCCGATTGGCGTGCTGGAAGTAGGGGTGCGGTGCCCGCAGGACCAGGCCGTAAGTGGCCCAGTGAACACCGTCCTCGCTGCTCTCCCCGCCCTCCATGCCGTTGACGTAGTAGCAGGTGAGGACGCGGGGAACTTCGGCCACCAGCAGGTCGGCCACTTCGGCGTACTCCGTCGTCTGGAGGGTGACCAGACCCCTCTTCGGGTTGAGGCTGGCGATGAAGCGCCGCTTGAGCGCCATCATCTCGGCCCTGGAGGAACCGGTGATTTTGAGGGGGAGGAAGATTTCGCGGATGGGCGCGCGGGCGAACCGGTAGAAGCCTCCGTCGATCGCGGGGTACTCGTCTGCCTTGACGTCGAAGGCCGGTGCGTCGAGGCCCTTGGCTCCGGGCTGGAGCAGGATCGCGGCTCCGGAGAAGCTCTCGTCGGTCAGGGTGAACAGAGCCCCGTCCACGCCCCGTAGCTGCACGACGGTCGGCTTGAACAGCACGAACAAACCTCCTGGCATGGGAAAGGGAAGGCCCCGGTCATCTGACCGGGGCCCATGGAGAAGGGGCGTTAGCCGTACAAGGCGTCGGCGTAGGAGAGCTGCTTGCGCAGGGTCTCCTCCGTGGGGACGTTCGGAGCGGCGTGGACCGTGAAGTTGTAGATCTTCGTCACCCCGCCCTCCTGCGCAGTCGGCTTCGCGCTGTTGGGCTTGAGCGTGCTGGCGTAGGAGGTGACCCCGGCAACCAGCTCGGCCACGGAAGCGGTGTTGGTGTCGAGCGTCTTCAGCGCGACCGGCTCAGCCATGAGCATCAAGCTCTGCGGCTCAACCAGGTTGAAGTTGTTGGGAGCGAAGCTGCCTCCACCCCCGCCGCCGCCACCTCCGCCGCCTTCGACGGTGGGCGCCGAGATGGTCGGCCCGGCGAAGGTCTGGTCGAGCTGGCTCAGTGAGGCGATCATGTCCGCCACCGCCGAGGAAACCGCCGACTTGGCCTGCTCCATGGCCGACTGGACCGCGCTCACGAAGCCGGACAGCTTCCCGTGCTCAGCCGCCTGGGTGGCCAGGTTCTTGAACTGGGTCACGCACTGCTCGACAGCCTTGGTGATGGTGTCGAGGACCTTCTTCATGTTCGCCTCGACCACAGACGGCGTCTTGTCCGCCGTCGCAGCAGCGGCCATATCAGTCGGCAGCTTCTGGAAGGCCGTGGTCGAGGTGGTGACGCCCGTCGTGATCGCGGTGTTCACCTGGGTCATCTGGGCGGTCACCGCAGCCACAACCGAGGAGTCCGAGGAGACCGCTGACGACAGACCAACAGGAAGCTGCGCGAAGGCCGTCGTCGCCGTGGAGACTCCGGTAGTCACCGCAGTGGTGATGTTGGTCATGATCGTCGTGACACCGGTCGAGATGGTCTCAGCGGAGATCGCCTGGGCCATCCCATCAGGCAGCTTCTTGAACTCGGCCGCACCCTCGGTGGCCTTCTGCCCGATGATGGTGTTCATCTGGCTCAGCTTGGCCGCCAGCTCCTCTGGGGTCTTCGCGGAGTTGATGATCTCCTGCATGACCTGGGGAAGCTTCGAGAAGCTCGACTGTGCGCTAGCCACACCCGTGTCGATCTGGGCCGTGGTGTTGGTCATCTCGATGCCCATCGCCTCAGCGATCTGGGCAGCCTGGACCTGGTCCTGCATCCCCTGAAGCATCTGCCGGACCTGCTCGACGCCCTGCGGGCCAGCCGCGACGAGGGTGTCGAGGATTTTCTGCATGTTCGCGCTCATCGCTTGGGCCAGCGGGTCGCCCGAGGAGGCCGTGGTCGCGATGAGCTGCTCGAAGTTCTGCTTCCAGGTGGAATCCAGCTCGGTGCCGGTGAACTTGACGGTGTTGAGCAGTTCGAGGAGCTGCGCCCGTAGCGCCTCGTTGAGGGTGCGGCTGCCCTCCTGAGTCGTGGAGGTCATCTGGTCGATGCCGGCCTTCCACGACTCGTTGACCTCGCGCATCTTGTTCACCGACTCAGACACCACAGTGCCGAACACGGCCTGGAGCTGCCGCTGGAGGTTGTCCGCGGCTTCCCTGGTCGAGTCGGCCTGCTGGACGAGTCCGAGCAGGTGCTGGTTGGTGACCGAGGTGGCGTACTCCAGCTTCCCGGACAGGCCGTCCACGAAGTTGGCCATCTGGCTGGAGATGTCACCGACGTAGGAGGCTACGCCAGCGGCGGCTTCCACGGTCGCCAGCCCAAGAGCGATCAGCCCTTGGGTCAGGGTCGTGACGCCCTGGACGACTGCCGGGTCCGACAGGGTCTCACCGAGCGAAGACATGGCGGTAGCGAGGCTGGCCAGGATGTCCGGAGCCATCTTGGCGAAGGCGGCAGCGACCTGCTCCAAGGCGGGAGCCATGTCCACCAGGGCCTGAGCGAAGGCTTCGGCGGCGGCGGCGTAGACGTCCCTGTTGGCAGAGAATGCGTCGAAAAGCCGCGCAAAGGCAGCAGCTACGCCATAGATCACAGAAGGGGCAAAAGTGGCGAAAACACCCGCCAGGTTGGCCAAGGAGGTGAGGAGCAGCCCCATCCCCTTGACGAGCGCATCGAACGATTGTGCGAATTGCGGGGCGTAGTCGGCCAAGGTGGAGAAGAAGGACCCGAAGGCGACACCGAGGGTGTCGAGACTCTCCCCGATCTGGTCGAAGAACCCCGCCGAGTTCAGCTTCTCCAGAGCGTCGGCCATCCCGCCGATCGCGGTCGTGGTGAAAGCGATGATCCCCTCAGAGAGCGGGACGATCGCCTTACCCGTCGCGGCGAAGGCCCGCTCCAGTTCGGCGTAGAGCGGGGTCCCCTCCTTGATGGCGTCGGCCGCGTTGCTCATGGCGGTCGTCAGGCCCTTGACCGCAGGAACGGCGGCCGAGGAGAGGGACTCGACTACGGATTCGGAGAGTTTGACGAACGACTTCTTCAGCTCGTCGTTCGCGCTGATGACCACTGCGGAGAGTCCGGCGAAGATCACCGGTAGCGCCACTAGGGACGCCACACCGACCAAGACGCCCGCGATGGCTATCGCAGCAGCACCAGCCGCGACGATGACCGACCCGAGCAGCCCCACGACGGCGGTCAAGACGGCGGCGGTTCCACCGATCTGAAGCAGGCCGGTAAGGATGGTGGCTAGTGATCCGCCAACCTTGCCCAGCGCGTCCTGAGCAGTCCCGCTGTTGGTGATCAGTCCGGAGAAGGCTCCACCTGCGGTCGAGGCCAGAGCAGCGACCCCAGAGACGACCTTGCTGATGGCTCCGGAGAGGCCAGCGAAGACGCCTCCGGACTTGCTGCCGATCGAGGAGATCTGGCTAGCGGCCAGGGCGAGGGAGGACTGATCGACGTCGATATTGATCGTCTTGGTTTCAGCCCTGGTGATCTCAGCGATCTTCACCTTTGCGGCGGCTGAATCGACGTCGAGGTTGATCGTCTTGGTTTCGGCCTTGGTGAGATCGGCCAGACGTGAGCTAGCTGTGCCGGTATCCAGGTCGAGCCGGACGCTGACGTTGCGGTCCCGCAGGAACGTCTGCAATTCCGCTTCGGCCTGGGCCGTCTGAAGCTCGACCTCGATCTTCACCTTGCGGTCGGTCAGGGCCTTCTTCAAGTCCGCTTCGAAGGTGTCGAGGTCAGCGTTGACCTCGATGTTGATCTCTTCGTTGGACCACCGGGCAAGCTCGGCCTTCAGCTCCTTACCAAAGTCCGAGGTGTCCGGGACGACCTTGACGCCGACGCGACTGACTTCCTTGCGGGCAGGACTCCCCGCCATGCGTTTCCTCCATCCGGCCTAGGGGCGGGACGGGGGAAGGGGCACCTTCGAGCCAGGCCCGAGCACGGGCGCGGGGGCGTCCTCGCCCCGCAAACGGGCAAGCAGTGGGGTGGTGGGCTTGGCCTTCTCCGCTTCCTGCACGCCGGGGCGTGGGTACGGCGGGAAGGGCTTGACCTTCTTCGGCTTGTCGCTGTGCGATGCCTGATAGAGGAAGGTCAGAGTGTTGACGGCGTCGTAGACGTCGGCCATCACGACGGTCTGCCGGTCCCAACCGGCATACTCCGCGCCGCGTAGCGCGGTCACGTAAGCGGAGTCGAGCGGAAGATGCCTGATCAGCGCCAAGACCAGCGTGGGGGAGAGGAGACCGCGGCGAACGTCCCGCAGGTCTAGGTGGTAGAACCGCAGGAAATCGGCGAGCAGCTCACCCCCGTAGCGGTCGATGAGGTCGATCAGGCCGAAGCTTCCGGGCCCTTACCGGCCTTCATCCAGGCGTCGAAGATCTTCGTGCGCATCGTCGGAGGCAGGTCCGCCAGGGACTTCTTCAGGCTGTCCTTCTTGTCAGCGGAGGCGATCAGCATCGCGTCGATCGCGTCGATCCGCTCGAAGGCGTCGCGGTCGTTGTCGGTGACGACCTTCAGCAGGGTCTGGACAACCTTCAGCTCGTCCTTGCCCAGCAGCAGGACCGGACGGAGCACGACGGTCTTGCCATCCTTGGCCAGGAACTTCAGGCCCTTCTCGTCCAGCTCGCTATCGACCTCGGCGACCAGGTCCTCGTAATTCAGAACGTCCACGGTGGCTCCTTCACACGGGATGGGAGGGATGGCGAAGCCCCGTTGCGCGGCCATCCCAACGCACGCAACGGGGCTCGGTGCCTGGGCGGGTTTCGAGGCCGCACCCAAGCTGGGGGGATTAGGGCTGGTCGATGGTGAAGGGCTTCTCGGTGGACTCGCCGAAGTTCGTCTCGACCTTCACCTGCACCGGCAGGTCGCCGGTCTCGACCGGCGTCGGCACCGTGACGGTGACCTGAGTGCCGGTCGGCGTGGTGATCACGTTGGTGCCTTCGTAGACGCCGAACCAGACGGTGACCGGCGCGTGCAGGTTGGCGCCGGTGAGCTGAACCTGCGTGCCGGGGGCGGCCGTCGCCGGGGTGATGGTGGCCAGGGCGGGCGGGTTGATCTCCACCGCGCTGCCCCACATGACCGGGCTGATCTGGCCCATGCCTTCGGTGCCACCGAGGATGGTCGCCTTGACCGGCATCTCGGTCAAAGCAGCGGGGTCGTACTCGATGCCGTCGCTGCCGAGCAGCGATACCCGCTCGTAATACTCAACAACGTGACGATCACCATCGACCGCCACGATGAGCAGCGCCTTCGTCGTCGCGGCCGGAACAGACGGGATGATGAAGCTGCCGTCCGTCGCAAGGCTGCCGCCGCCGTAGTACAGCTTGTAGGTCTCGATCGTGAAGTCAGCCAGCGCCAGCGTCAGGCTGTAGACCTTCGGCGGGTTCGTGGTGCGCAGACTCGGCCGCTGCCACGTCCCCAGCACCTCCGGGTCATCACCCTCGGTGTCATGGGTGATGCCGTTCTCCAGCGACGTGTTGCCGATGCTGGCCCAGGAGGTGCCGACGCTCTCACGAAGGGTGCGCAGGTTGCGGATGTCCAGCGGCAGGACCGGCTTGGGGGTGCCTTCGGGGGCGGTGAAGACATAGCCCGTGTTCGGGACGAGGACAGGGTCCTTGGTCAGGTACGTCGGGGCCATTGAGTTACCAATCTCCTGTTTGAGGGCAGGGGGGAGCAGGGGGAGGAAGAAGAAAGAAGAGGTGGTTAGCGCAGCGCCCGGACGGAGATCTGGTACGTCCCCTGGAACATGTAGGCGTCGCCGTGCTTGGAGGACAGGCCGTCGTACATCAGCGACGGCGCGTTGACCTCGCGGAATCCGAAGAGATAGCCCGCCTCGGTGGGGGTCACGTAGCGGAACCCCTCACGGCTGGCGTGGTTCATCGAGGTCCCAGCCGTACGAGCCAGGCGCGAAGCCTCTCCGCGCTGGCTGGCGAACGCCTCGATCTCGAAGTAACACACGGCCCACAAGTGGGGTCGGCGGGAAGCCCCGCCGCCTGTGGCACGCACGACGAGGAAGTCCTGCTTGTACCACTCCTTGGGGGCCTGGCTGTAGATGCGGGTGAGGCCCTGCGAGGTCAGCTCAGGCATGTAGTGGGCTAGGGCCGAGATGATGGCCTTCTCCGGGTCGGGGATCGTCATCCCATCTCCCCGATAGTTCTTTCAATCACTTGGGAGCCGGGGATGTCCCGGTTCGCCCAGGTGTTGAAGTGGCCGAAGTTGTAGCCGATGGCGCCTTCGTCGGACATGCCGAAGAAGGCGTCCTTGTCTCCCAGCGACTCGGCGCGCACGCTGCGCGCCATGGCCCCGGTGTGGTTGTGGATGTTCTTTCTCAGCAGCTTCGCGCCGCGCTGGGCGGTCGCGACGACTTCGTCATGCACACCGGGCAGGCCCGCTACGATCTCGGCGATCCGGGGGTTGATCCAGATGCTCATGCGGCGTCCCCCTTCAGCTCGACCAGGACGGTGACGAAGGACGCGCGCCGGGTGACCCACCGCCTGGGGGCCTGCACGACCGTCCAGATCTGGTCCTGCACCTCGACCTGCGACCACTGGTCCAGCTCGACGAGCTTGGGAGTCCACTTGATGACGAGTGTGACGCGGGCGGTGTCAGCCCATCCCTGCGAGGCGAACCGCATGTTGGCCGCCCAACCCGCCCCGGCAAAGCCGGTAGGCAAGACAAACCCCTTGACCTCGAAGAAAGAGGTGGAGGGGACAGGGCTGGTGGTGCCGCCGTAGCCGTCCGGCACCCACTCCGTCTTGAAGACCTTGATGGTCTCCGGGGCTTTGTCGAGGATCACGGAGTCTCCTCCTCGACGGGGTCAGGGATGAAGCGACTGACGATCCGAACCGAGCCCAGACCCGAGCGCCACCGGAAGGGCCGCAACGCATCCTTGGTGTCCTTCGACAGCGCGACCACCGCGCCGCCGTAGGCGTAGCTCGTGGACAGGTCGCCCACTCTGTCGCTGGCCACTCCGGGATCCGTGTTGAGATACCGAACGACTTCAAGACAAGCGACCGCCTTGACGGCGGCCGGGGGAGTGGATGCGGCGAAGGAGCGCCCGAGGAACGCTTCCACAAGCGCGGTCACATCGCCGATGAAGGAGTTGACCTGGTCCAGCCGTTCGTCCTCGTACACCTGCCCGGTGCGTGCCTCGATGTCGGCGACCGACATCAGCATGGGGGGCTCCAATCGAGCAGAGAAAAACCCCCGACCTCACTCAGGCCGGGGGCTTACGAAGGGCTGGGATCAGGGAGCGGCGGGGGTGGCGACGACCAGCTCCTGCGGAGCGATGACCTTGGCGTCGTAGTGGACTCTGGCCTTGACGGCGTCGGTGAACTTCGCCTCAGGCTTGTAGTTGTCCATGTCCACGTGCGGGATGACCGCAGCGACGCTGCCCGCGGTGCCGAGGATCATGTCCACGGACTGGGCCGCCGCATGGGTCGGACCAACCAGGGCCTGCTTGCCCTTGCGGGTCACCCGCTTGCCGACAGTGTTGGAGACGATGACGGGAACACCCAGGACGGTGCCGATGAAGCCCTTCACCATGATGGGCTCGCCACCCCAGTGCGAGGCGTCCATGAATTCCTTGAGCTTCAAGATCTCGGCCTTCACCGAGGTGCCGATGACCAGGTACCGCTCGCCCTCGCTGTTGACGTCGTCCAACAGAGCGATCATGTCCACGAGCTGGTTGTACCGGGCGGCGGTGCCGGTGCCCAGCGGGACCGACTCGACCAGGCCGTGCAGCGGGGAAGTACCGCCGTCCGAGTTGGCGTCCTTGCCCAGGCCAGAGTTTGCGGCGGTCTCGATCGAGCCCTGAACGATGGCAGTGGCCACCAGGGCGTCGAGCGCCAGAGCGGTTCGACGAGCCCGCTGGCGGACCAGCTCCTCCATGAGGGAAATGCCCTGCTTGGTCTGGAGCTGGTGCAGGTTGTCCACCTCGAAGTGGAAGGACGAACCCTTGGCGACCTGCATCTTGACGTACTCCAGCTCCGCCTTGTCGGCCGAGCCGATGGAGCCGTACGCCGGGACAACGCCCTTGTCCACGACGGTGTCGCGGAAGTGGGGGATGCGGAGAACGTCGCCCTCACGCCGGAACTCCCCCTCGTACGTCGAGGTGCCGAAGAGGTTGCCGAGGACCAGCTTGTCTTCGGTGTCGGTCAGGAGCTGGGCACTCCACAGCTCGGGGATGAAGACACCGGCCGTGCCGTTGGTGAGACGAGCACCGCCGTCCTTGTAGAGGCCGTCAGTGAAAGAGGTAGCCAATGGGGGAAGTCCTTAGTTCTGGGCATACGAAAGGCCCCCGGCGTTCAGCCGAGGGCCCGGTATGCGGGGGTTAGTTTTCGCCGCGCATCAGCGCGTCCAGGCGGCCGGCTTTGCGGGCCTGTGCGATCTCGCGAGGAGACATGCCGCGCAGGTCGTTGCGGGTGAGCTGGCCTGCGGAGCTGGAGCCCTGCGGGCCGATGCCGAGCCCCTGGGCGAACTTGGGCCCCTTCGGAGGGGCGAACTGAGACGCGACCTGGGCGACGAAGTCACCGATCGCCTGGGTGTTGACGTCGCCATCGGCGACGAACTTGGAGACGTCGAGCGCTCCCATGACAGGCGTGAGATCCACGCCGGCCTTGGCGGCTGCCGCCTCCAACTTGTCCTGCGCACGCTGCGTCGCGATGGACTCCAGGGCCTCACGACGGCCCAGCTCCTTGGCCTCAGCGACCGAGCGTTCCGCGTCGGTCATGTTGGCCTTGTTCAGCTTCTCCAGCTCAGCGGAAGCCTTCTTCCAGTTGGTCTCGTGCAGCCTGGAGAAATGCATCCACTTCTCGGCCTCGACCCTCCAGTCCTTCTCGCCCTCGTTACCAACCTGCTGATTGGAGGCAGGTGAAGCCGGGGGAGTGTTCTGGTCGGTCGGCTGAGTCTGGTTGTCGTCCATCGGGTCCTTCTCCATGTCGGATTGGGGAATGCGAAAGAGCCCGTCGCCATGTCGGCTCGGGCTGGCGTGCGTGCTGTGGGGATGGGTTAAGCGGCCTTCTTCTGCCGCTCGACCGAAGCGACCTTGTCCTGAGGCGTCTTCGGCTTGGCCTCACCGCGAGCAGAGCGCAGCGGCTGACCGGGCTTGCCGGGCTGTCCGGGCTGCTGACCGTCCGGGCCGAGCATGTCGCTCAGGCCGTACTTCTCAGCCAGTTCCTTGGCCCGCTTCATCTCCTCTTCGCGCATCGCGTCGAAACGGATGATCTGGGTCGGCGTGTAGCCGTACTCCTCTTGAAGCTGCTTGGTCGGAACGTCGAGTTCCTTCATCTTCAGCAAGGCATCCGCCAACTGGGCCTTGCTGCGGTACTCGGGGTCATCCCAGATGACTTCCGCGCTGTACGCCTTGGCCCTGGACATGTCGCCCTTGACCTCGAACGCCAGACGGAGAGCCTCCTCCCAGGACTCACCAAAGTGCAGCATCCTCTCGCGGGCCTTGGCCACGAGGCCGGCCTCAGCGGCGGTGATGCTCTCGCCGGACGGTGCTTGGCCGCCATTCAACAGAAAGTAATGAAATGGCACTCGGCTCTGGCTCGCCATGTGCTGGACCAGCATGTCGATCAAGGTCACGTAGTTGGACAGGTCCGCCGCCTCGAACTGCCCCCACTTGGCGTCGGGGCTGTCCAGCGTGAGGATGCGGTCGATGTAGGCCCGGATCATCTCCTGGCGAGCCGTCGCCAGCTCCTCATCGCTCGCGTCGTCGGGCGGCTGTTCGATACCTGCCAGGACCCTCTGCGGGAACGCCGCGAACTCCGAGGCCACCAGCGCGTCGGCCGCGACCTTGTTGATCGCGTCCTGGACGGGGATGATGGCCGCCAGCTCGCTGAACGGAGTCAGCTTCAGCCGGGTCCGGTTGACCAGCGGCACGACGGGGACCTTGCCGAGAGGGTTCTTCTCATAGCCCGGCTCTGACCACACCCTCCCGTCGCCTCTGGTGAGCAGCTCGGAGGTGTAGACGCCATCCGGTAGCCACAGCGTGGCGTGTTCGGTGCCCCAGTCGTCGGTGTACTGCTTCAGCGCGGCGGCGCGCTTGCGCCGACTACCCGGCTCGTACTGAACGACGACTTCCTCGGCGCTCTCAGGGGAGATCAGAGGCATGTCGTCCTCGTCGCCCCACACCACCAGGTGGGAGAGCCCGCCCATCAGGGCGTCGATGTGACCGGCGTTGCTTTCGGCATCGAGGCTGTTGTACTGCCAGATTTCGGTGGCGTCCTTATCCGCGGGCTCGTCCGGGCCCATGCGGAACCCCTGAATCCTCAGACGCTCACTGATCGAATCCACGATCAAGGGACAGAAGTTGTCCCTCCACCCGACGAACATCTGGCCGAAGATCTCGTTGAACTTCTCCTGCGCGTAGGACAGGACCTTGTTCTCGGAGTCGTAGTACGTGGCGTACTTACGAACCTCGGAACGCTGCCGGGACAGCTTCCCTTCGAGGTAAACGATCCATTCCAGAGGGGTTTGGGGACGGCCCCCGGTGTGGCCGAGGGCCATAATATCTACCAACCTCTTGTTTGAAGGCGTAAAAAGGCCCCCGGCGTCAGGCGCCAGGGGCCTCAGGTGGTGGGTGTGTTAGTAGGTGCGAAGGCGTGCTCGACGGCGCACCCTCATGCGTCCGTCAGCGATGGCCTCAGCCCTCGCCTCGTAGGCGAGGACCGCTGCAATTGCGATGTCGATCTTTTTCCGGGAGCGCTTCGACTCCTTGCGGATCAGCAGGCCCTGAGGGACCTCGTACGTGACCGCGTTGCCGATGTGCCTGGCCATGTCGGGGTTGCCGTCATGGCAGATCCCCTCAGCCAGGTGTGCGGCGGTATGGAACCGCTCGATCGCCTCGCACATCTGCTTGGCGCGAGCCGGGGAGAACTCGAAGACGATGTCCCTGCCGTCCCGGTCCCTCTCCTTGAAGTCCAAGGACCAGCTACCAACGACGTTCTGCCAGTAGCTCGGATCCGCGTACACCCACTCGACGCGGTAGGTCTCCTGCGCCTGGCGCATCCGCTTGTCCGCCAGCAGGGTGTCCACCTGCCACTCGCGGAGCGGGTCGTGTGGGTCCTCGTCCAGATGGATGAGGAACAACTTCCCATCCCTCAGCCGACACCCGACGATCGCCGTCGAGTCGGAGTACAACGAGCCGTCGAACCCCACGGCGATCTGGTCACCAGGCTTGATCGGGTCGTCGTCGCTGCGCAGACCGTCCCAGATGGGACGAGACATCCACGTGTCCGCTGACTCCTGGATCTTGTTCAGGTAGAAGCGGTACGCCTGGCTTCGCGTGGTCCTTGGGTCCTGGATCGCGTCGATCAGGCCCTGGATGTCCACCCAGTGACTGTCACCGTACGCCTGCCGCAGACCCAGCTCGACAGCTTCGATGTCCTTGAGGTCGATCTCGTCGCAGTCCGCCTCGACGCAGTCGTACAGCAGTCGGCCGTCCGGCTTCTTCTGGAACGCTTCGAAGCTTCGCTGCGCGATGGAGTCTTCGTTCGGATTGAACGCATTCGTGGACTCCACGATCCGGCTACCCGCACCGACCGTCTTGCGGACGTTACGGTCGAGCACCTCGAAGACGCTGACGCCGCCGTTGCTCGGCACCCAGTGGTGAGTCTCGTCAGCAACCACGAAGGTCGGGCGTGCGCCCTCCAGGCCCCGGCTGGAGCTGGTGACCGGCTCAATCCGACCAGGGCGACCGGAGCGGAATTGGATCTTTTCCTTACCGAGTTCAAGGTCGTATTCGAACTCCGCTGGCGAGTTCGCCAGCATGCCGCGAATCATGTCCCTGGTGTTCGCGGTCTGGTCAATGCTCGTCGCCGCGATCTGGATCAGCGGCAGGCCGACCCGCTTGCCGACTGGGAAGCCATTCTCGTCGAAGTGCGAGAACCTCGCGGGGCCGATGAACTCGATGATCGCCAAGGCGGCCAACACGGGGGTCTTGCCCCAGCCTTTCGACCGCCTCAGGCAGGCGGTGTCGTAGCGCCACTTGCCTTTGTCGGTGATCGCGTACAGCCAGAGGATGAAGCGCTTCTGCTCGGGCGTGAACTGCCACGGCTCACCAGCGTTCTCGCCATCCGGCTGAACCAGGTAGCGCTCGCCCCAGCGGAGGATCTGATAGCCGAGCGAGCGGGTTGGATGGGGGACTCCTTCGGGGAGGTTGCCACTTTGGATGGAAACCACCCCCCTTTTTTCCGCTCAGGGACGCATCATGGAGTTGTGTGGATAGAGCGCGTGCCGCCGCATTGGCATGACACTGAGGAAATCGACTTGTCGTCCCATGCCTCGTCGAGGATGGAGAGGCGCTATCTAAAGCGTCGTGAACGCCTGCTTGATGCCATCGAGCCGCTGATCTTTGTTGGGCCCTTACTGGGGGCGATGCTGGTAGGTAATGTGACCAGGTCGAGGGCACTCACCTTCGTCTCGCTCCTGCTGTTCCTGGCCGTTACTTTAGGAATCGTATGGTTCCTCCTATTGGCCAGTAGCCCGAAGCGCCGCCGACGCCGACCCACGATGAGGGAACGTCGGATCTGGTGGAAGGGCGTTGTCGTAGGAGCACTTGCTGGAGCAATTGTCAGCGCGCCCTACCAGATGTGGTTCGACTCACTCTTCAAATAACAGCTCACATCACGCACCGCCCAGCGCCCTGTAGAGGTCCATGTCGGCGACGTTCTCGGGGAGCTGGTCGGGCTTGTCAGAGCCCGGCTTGTCGGAGTCCTTCTTGTTCATCCGCAGGCGCATCCGGTCGGTGACCGTGGCGCCCAGCAAGGACTCGTTCTGCCTAATCTCGGCCAGCGCATTATGTCCTGGCCTGCGGTAATACGACTCCACGAGGGGCGCGAGCATCTGGAGCCGCTGCCAGTCGGTGGCCTTGAAGGACTCGGCCTGGTCGGACTCGGCCCAGGTGTCCCACCACCGCTGCGTGGCCACGCTGTAGCTGTCGCGCTTGAACAGCTTCCGCAGCTTGTCGGGGACACCCTCGTCACCTTCCAGATGGGAGAGGTCCACGACGTTCCGTCTGACAGCGTTCTCCTTGGGGGCAGGTCCGCGGCCGGCCATCACCCGCTCCGGGTGAACCGGTACCGGCCCCGAGCAGCTCGGTGCTCGAAGCCAGGAGGAAACTCGCCAGCGGCCAGACCAGGGACCTCGTTCATGATGACGAGGGCTGCCTGCACACCCTTGACCGCATTGGGCTTCTCAGCCGCCTTGGTGCGGTTGACCTGCTGCTGTTCTGCGTCTGCCATATGCGCCTACCTCCTGGGTAGAAGAAAGAAGTCGAGGCGCGCGGAACCCGCCCTCACACACGCCATGCCAGCGCCCACCGGCTCGAAGCTCGGTACTGCGCGGGCTACCCATCTCGCAGCTCACCGGGGGAAGTAGTGTAAGCGCACGCCGAAGACGTGACGATGGCGAGTCTCATCCGACTGCTGCGCTTCGCCCGCACACAGCGGGCGCTCGACGTGGCCATGCTGTACGAAGCCGGTGGGGTGCTGGATGAGGCCATCCGGGCTATCGCCGGGCTTGCCGACTACATGCGCTCACAAGTCGCAGTTCTGCCGGATCACTACTTCCTAAGGTCAGATGACCGACGTCCTGTTGAAGACCATTGGGACAATGCCCACTACCACCTGGAAGCGCTGGTGACCGCGCTCGGCTCAGCCTCCAACCGTGCCCGCCTGTACCACGGGGAGGTCTCCCACATCGGTGTCGAAGGCACCAAGTGAGGGGCCTTACTCGACCCTGAAGGTGTTGAAGCAGAAGAAGGTCTCGGTGCACTCCTCGCAGGGAGCGTCAGCGTCGTCCCAGCGGGGACACCCGAGTGCCTCGGTGTCGGAGGACTCCAGGTCCTCCTCGAACTCCTGGAAGTCCCCCTCGGGCCCCTCAGGGCCCCGCTCAACGAGCGAGTCGAACGACTCGTCCTCCTGGCCTCGCAGGAAGCATGGAGTTTCGCAGTAGCCGCAGAACCCGCCAGGGCCGCACTGTCCAGTGGTCATCGGTTACGGGCCCTTCCTCGGACGGCCTCTTCGGAGGACTTGGTTCGGTGACAGGCATCGCAGATGCAGGCCAGATTGGACAGGTCCCAGGAGCCTCCCTCGGAAACCGGGAGGACGTGGTCCACGATCCGACCGGGGCCGCCACAGACGTAGCAGCGCTCTCGGTCTCGGTGTCGGGCTCGTCGAATCAGGGTCGCGGCATTTCTAGGCCGCGTTCGATTCCGGGGGCTCGGCTTGGACCAGGGCACGTAGTGCTCTGGGCACCGTCCCTTGGTGGTGGCTACCTGTCGGCAGCCTGACTCCAAGCACTTCTGGGGTGCTCTAGGCAAGAGGTTCCACCTCCTGGAGTCGGAGACGTAAGGAGGTGTTGGAAGAAGTAAGAACCTCTATCTACTTGATCGGCCTCTAGGCCGATCCTTAGGAAGTTAGAAGAGGTTAGTAGAAACCCCTTCGGGGGTTTCTAACTGGAGGTTTAAGTAACCCCCTTACCCCCTACGAGGTTGGTCGGGGGCTGGAGCGCGCCTGCTTGGCTGCGCCGCTCCTCTGCCCCGTCCCACTTACCTATAGGGCGGACTTTCCGAGAAGGTCCAGAACGAGTTGAGGAGACAGGCTGCTGCCTGCCTCCCCTGTCTCACCTACGTATAGTGCGGACTTTTACGAAAGGTCCGGCTTCCAGTCCGGGAAGATTGCCGCCCGCACCATTGCCAGCCCCTCCCTGATCTCCTCTGGACTGCTCCGGCTGTACCGGCCGGTGGTGTCCTTGTCTGCGTGCCCTAGGACGTCCCTACGGACCTTCCTGGGGACCCCCAGACGCTCTGCGATGGTTGCCCATGACCTGCGAAGCCCGTGAGGCCCGATCGTCGGGAAGCTGTACTTCTTGCTGGCGTACCCGACTCGGCTGGTGATGGTGGTTGGCACCATGTGGATGCCCGGCGACCAGTCCCTGTTCTTGTGGTGCTTGCGCCGGGTGAAGACCCACCCCTGGGCATCCCACGTCTCGTAGCGGGCCTTCTCCAACAGTTGGTACTGCTGATGGCGTTGTAGGTACTCGACGACCATGTCATCGAGCAGGACCCACCGACGCTTGCCGCCCTTTGGGGTGCTCTCGAAGACGGTCTCACCTGTGTAGGTGATGTTGTCGCGTACCCGGGCCTTGCGAGTGTCCCAGCGGACCAACTCCCATTTCAGCCCGGCTGTCTCCCCGCGACGGGTAGCTTGCAGGGCATAGAAAAGCGCCATGGCCTGGTAGGGGTATACCTCCTCGTTCATCACAAAATGTCGAATCTGCTCGGGCTCCCAAACCGGTCCACGGCCAAACTGGTGGGAGAACCAGTCGTCGTCGTCCTCATCGTCCTCATCTGGGCCGTACAGGCGGATCAACCGGGAGGCCCCAGCAGACTTCACGGGGTTGCCGATGGTCTCAATGCCTGTATCGCGGGCCCAGGTGAACAGACTGGACAGGTTGGCAGCCGTGACCAGCATGGTGGACTGCCGGAGGTTGGTGCGCTTCACCAAGTCCCCGACAACCCAGTCATGGATGTGCTCGGCGTTGATCCTGCGCATTTCCTCATCTAGGAGATTGTCGGGCAACCTATTTCTCGTGCGCATGATGTCGGCCTGGGTGGTCTGCTTCAAGCCCGCTTTAGCAATTCGCCGATCGAAAACTTCTCGCAGTGCTATGCCGGAGCTAGGTGTACCGCTGAGGAGCTTTGCGTTCTCCTGCTTGAGCCACTCCTCTGCCTTCTCCCAGGAGTCGAAGGTCTCCCCAGGGCGTACAGTGTCACCCGTGTGAGGGTCCAGTCGAGGAGGCATCTGTGCGCGGTAGGAGATCTTCCCGCTCTTAAGCTCTCGCTCGGTTATAGTCCCCTTTAAGCGTTCTTCCATACGTACCCTTTGCCAGTAGGGCGGTGACTGAGAGTGACAGTCGAAGGCGTCGGACCCGGAAGGACTGCACCTCAGTTGCACCGCGTGGGTCGGCCCCACCCTGCTAAGTCCCTGATCGCGCTAGACGTAAGGGGCGGTTAGCTACATTATGTCCTCTATGTCGGAAGTTGTCCCCTTGCCGTCGTTCGGTGAGGTGTTCTTCGACGAGCGTGGCCAGGAGCGGGTGCTCCGGGTCACCTGGCACGAAGGCACCCTGGTGCTGAGCCTGTGGCGCGGCGAGATGTGCACCGCCAGTTTTCGCATGCCCATGAACGACGTCGGGCGCCTGGTCGACACCCTCGACGAGGGGTTCGTCGAGGCCGGGGGGCAGTACCCCGACGAGGTCGGCGAGACGACGGGGCAGGGCGGCTACCAGGACCCCAACGGGTTCCCCGGGACCGGGCAGTACGCCAGGCCGGCGCCTGAGGACTACGCGAGCCCGCCGCAGCAGTACACCGACCCCGCGGCCACCCAGGTGGTCCCCGCCGCCGAGGAACCGCGTCCCGCCGCGCTCAGCCCGACCGACGTGCTCGTCGCCAGAGGCGCCGTCCCGCCCGTCGAGCGCCCGCCCGCGGGATACGGTCCCGACGGTGTGGTGCCCCGGGAGAACATGATCGTCAACGACAGCCTGTCCTACGGTCAGCCCGCCGAGCAGGCCGGGCACGGCCAGGCGGAGCCGGTCTACCAGATGCCGGGCGACCTCTATCCGCCCCAGCAGCCCGCCGCCCCCTACGGCGGAGCGGCCCCGCAGGGGTACGGCGCGCAGCCCCAGGACCCGTACGGCGCGGCCAGGCAGTCCGATCCCTACGCCACGGCCCCCGCCCACCAGCTCGACCCCTACGGTGGCCCGGCCCAGCAGGCCGATCCCTACGCCGCCGCTCCCGCCCAGCAGCCCGACCCGTTCGCGCCGCAGAACCGCCCCGACCCGTACGGTGTCACGGCCCCCGCCCCGCTGCCCGCCGACCCCTACGCGTCCCAGGGCCCCGGACAGCGCTCCGGACAGCGTCCCGCCGACCCCTACGTCCAGGCGGGCACGACCGACCCCTCGGGCTTCCCGGCCCACTCCTACCCTCAGGCGCAGCCCGACCCCTACGGTTATCCGGCCCCGGCGCAGCCCGACCCCTACGCCTTCGGCGCCAGGCAGGCGGGCCATCCGGCGGACCTGAGAGACCTGTACGGCCCGCAGGGCTACCAGGAACAGCCGGTTTACCAGGAGCAGCAGACCTCCTACCAGGAGCCGCCCGCCTACCAGCAGGACGTCGACCCGTCCGACCCGCTGGGCATCTTCGGAGGCCAGCAGCAGGACAGGCGCTCGCGCTCACGCTCCCAGGAGTCGCCGCACTCGACCGGTGAGCGGCTGCGTCCGGAGCACGAGGAACGCCGCGACTGGTGACCTGACGGATCACCGAAGGGCCATCCCGTAGTCTGATCACCCGAACGGGTGAGGAGTGGGATGAACCAGGCGTCCGCCGTACAGCTTCTGGTCGTTCCGATCATCGCGATCGCGGTGGCGGCCGTGGCCAGGCGCAGGGGGTGGCCGTCGCCGCTGCTGCTGGTGTTCGCCGGGCTGGTGCTGTCGCCGTTCGTGCCCGGCTACCAGCTGGACCCCGAGCTGGTCCTGCTGGTCTTCCTGCCGCCCCTGCTCTACTCCGCGGCCATCGACAGCTCCTACATGCGTCTCAAGGCGGTACGGCGCCCGGTCGCGCTGCTCTCGATCGGGCTGGTGCTGTTCACCACGCTCGTCATCGGCTGGGTCGTCCACCTGCTCATGCCGTCGCTGCCGCTGGCCGCCGCCTTCGCGCTCGGCGCGATCGTGGCGCCGCCGGACGCGGTGGCCGCCGTCGCGGTCGCCCGCAGGCTCGGGCTGCCCCGCAAGGTGGTCACCATCCTGGTGGGGGAGAGCCTCTTCAACGACGCGACCGCGCTGACCGCCTACCGGGTGGCCGTCGCCGCCGCGCTCGGGGAGGGGATCAGCTGGCTGGACGCCGTGGGACGGTTCCTCTACGCGGCCGTCGGAGGCGTGGTCGTCGGGCTGGTGCTCGCCTGGTGCCTGGCCAGGGTCCTGCTGATGCTGCGGGACGCCCTGGTCGAGAACACCGTCATGCTGCTCATCCCGTTCGGCGTCTACCTCGCCGCGGAGGCCGTACACGTCTCCGGTGTGATCGCGGTGGTGATCGTCGGCCTCTACGTCGGTCATCGCATGCCCCGCGCGGGCTTCGGCACCCGCCTGCTGTCCGGCGCCGTCTGGCGGGTCGTCGACTTCTTCCTGGAGACGATCGTCTTCGCCCTGATCGGCCTGCAGCTGTGGCCGATCATGACGGAGCTGAGGGACGCCGACCCCTGGCTGCTCACCGGCATGGCGGTCGCGGTCTTCGCCGCCGCGGTGCTCTCCAGGGCCGTCTGGGTCGTGCCCAGCATCTACCTCCCCCGGGTGTTGTCGGCGGGGGTGCGCAGGAACGAGCCGAACGCGCCGTCGTGGCGCAACACGGTCGTCGTCAGCTGGGCGGGAATGCGCGGCGTCGTCTCACTCGCCGCCGCCTTCGCCATCCCGCCGGACTTCCCCGGGCGGCCGACGCTGCTCTTCCTCACCTTCGTCGTGGTGATCGGCACCCTGCTGATCCAGGGGTTGACGTTCCCCGCGCTGATCAGGCGGCTGCGGATCTCCAACGAGGAGGAGGTCTTCAACGACAACCTCACCGAGGCCGCGGCCCAGCAGGCGGCCGCCGCGGCCGAGCTGGCCCGCCTCGACGAGTTGGTCGCCGAGGGGATCGACGAGGTGCACCGGGAGGTCGTCGACCAGCTCAGGTCGCGGGCCGAGCGCCGCGCCCTCACCGCCTGGGAGCGCCTCGGCGGCGGCACGGGGCCGAGGGGTGAGGAGACGCCGAGCACCGTCTACCGGCGGCTGCGCAGGGAGATGCTCGCCGCGGGCCGCGAGGTGTTCGTGCGTCTGCGCGACGAGGGGCGTCTCGACGACGAGGTGCTCAACAGGGTCATGCACGAACTCGACTTCGAGGAGGCGACCCTGGAGCGGGACTGAGGGTTCCCCTCAGCCGAGGATGTCGTCGACGTAGCACCACCGCCAGCTCTCGCCGGGCTCGAAGGAGGCGACGACCGGGTGCCCCTCCTGGGCGAAGTGGGCGCTGGCGTGCTTGTTCGGCGAGGAGTCGCAGCAGCCGATGTGCCCACATGACAGGCATCTGCGCAGGTGGACCCAGCGGCTTCCGGTCGCGAGGCACTCCTCGCACCCCTCGGGAGTGCGGGGCGCCGGGTTCTGGGCCTGGGTGAGGTGGTCGCAGGTGGACATGGTTCCTCTCGGTGGATCGTCGTGCCGGCCGTACGGCCGGAGCCGTCGCGCGGCCCGGCCCGCGAACCCGCCCCTGCGAGATCCACGGACGGCACCGTGGCGGGCCAGTCCACTCTACTTACCCCCAGGACACCCCCAGGGGCGCGGGGACCGGGCATGGGGAGTCTCCATGGGGTGACAAGGCCGATACGGCGGCGCCTGCCCGGCCGGGCACTTGGGTAGGGTCGGGGCATGCGACCCCTTCCGCGACGAATTCCCGCCATCGCCGCCTCCGGGCTGGCCGCCGTCCTCCTTCTCTCCGGCTGCGCGGAGATCCAGCAGGTCTCGGACGGCGTCGACAAGGCCCAGCAGTGCGTGCAGGCCGCGGGCATCGTCACCGACACGGTGAAGAAGCTCGCCACCCTGGCCGACGACCCCGGCGCGGCGGAGAAGGCGCTGAACGACGGGGCCGCGAAGCTGGGAGAGCTGGCGGACAAGGCGTCCAACACCACGCTCAAGCAGGCCGCGGACGACGTCTCCGAGAGCCTGAAGAACCTGAACGTCACCGACGCGCAGAGCGCCGTCGACGCCGTGCAGAAGGCGGGCAACGACTCGGTGGCCTGGATCAGGAAGTTGACCGAAGCCTGCAGCTGAGAGGCGCTTTTCCTGCCGGAGAAAAGGGGAAGGCCTCCCGCATTCCCGGGTTCTCTATGGGAAATATGGTTGAACTAGCGTCGTCAATATGGACCTATCCAGGGACGAACCGGACCCCCGATTCACCCTCGCGAACGAACGCACGTTCCTCACCTGGCTCAGCACGTCGCTCGCCCTGAGCGCGGGCGGCGTCGCCATGGCCGCCGTCTCCGCCGACGTCTTCGTCCCGTGGATGAGGACCGTACTGGCGGTCACCCTGGTCTCGCTCTCGGCCCTGTGCGCCGCGATGGCCTACCCGCGCTGGCGCAGGGTGCAGCGTGCCCTGCGCCAGGCGGCGCCGCTGCCCGAACCCGCCATCGCCCCTCTCCTGGGGTACGGCGTCGCGGCCGTGGCCGTGCTCGCCATGGTTCTCATCCTCCTGGGCCGATGATCCCCATCTGGGACGAGGGGCTGCAGAACGAGCGGACCCGGCTGGCCTGGGTTCGCACCGCCGCGGTGCAGGCGGTCGGCGGCCTGGGGGCGGGCGGTGTCGCGCTGCGCGCCGGGGTGCCCCCGGCGGCCGTGACCCCCTTCTTCCTCTCCGCGGCCGCGGGCGCCCTCCTGCTGGCCCGCACCGGCGTCCGCTACCGGCGCGTGCAGCGCGCCCTGCACGAGGGCAGTCCCCTCGACGTCCGGGTGGACGCCCTCGTCGCCTGGCTCGGCACGATGGCCGCCGCTCTCGGGGCCGCCGTCTTCGTCGTCGTCAGATAGCCACGGCGTTCGGCGCGAATATCCGGCCGGTCGGCTGTTTCCGCCGCCTAAGTACTCCTGCTTCAAGGAAAATACGGCAGGATAGCGCAGCATGTCACGGTTCGATGATCTGCCTGGCTACGCCGCGTCGATCGCCCCGCTGATCGACGCCGTCCACCTCGGCGTCCTCATCGCGGGCAGGCCGCTCGGCCGGGAACTCGTCGAACGGTCAGGACTGCAGGCGGACCTGCTGGTCGATCTCCGGTACGTGCTCCCCGCCCGCCCGCTCACCCGGCGAGGGCTGGCCGCGCTCTACCGGTACAACCCGTTCGACGACAACGAGATCGGGGTCCAGCTCGCCCAGGGGACCCTCGTCACCGACCACGACGGCGCCCTGCGCGCCACCCCCAGGGCGCTGGCCTTCATCACGGAGCTGTACGGCCTGCACACGACGGTGACCGGGGAGATGTGGGCCGGGCACGCCGAACGGCTGCCCGAGCTGGCCGGTCTCGCCGGGCGGCTCGTCGAGGCCTCGGCGGACAGCGGTGGCGAGGCCTTCGCCCAGGCGGCGCCGCCGTACGAACCGGAGGGGACCTCAGAGGGGGTGCTGCTGTTCAACCGGCTGGCCGCGCTGCGTTACCACCGGGCCGACGCCCACGCCGCCGCGTGGGAGGAGGCCGGTCTCACCGCCACCCAGATCGTCGGCCTGTCCTCCGGCCCCTCCCGTGAGCGCATCGAGGAGGACACGAACCGCAGGGCCGCCGTGCCGTACGAGGTCCTGACCACCGCAGAACGGCAGTCACTCCTGCTGGGCCTGAGCGCCCTCGGTCACTAGGAACTGCCCGGGTGCCTGCTGGCCACTGGACACGGGGGCCGTACGGGGAGGTGAACGGGGTGGCGTCCGGGACCTGTGGGCCCCGGACGCCGGGGGAGTGTTCCCTTCCCCTGGACACTCCCCAGGTCAGTACCAGTTTCTTGACCGGAAATGACCCCACGCGCCGCACGGTGACCCGTAGCGGCTCTTGATGTAGCGCAGACCCCAGTGGATCTGCGTGACCGGATTCGACCGCCAGTCCCCGCCGACGCCCCTCATCTTCGAACCAGGCAGGGCCTGGGGGATGCCGTAGGCACCCGAAGAGGGGTTGTGCGCCTGGTGGTTCCAGTTGCTCTCCCTGGTCCAGAGACTGTCCAGGCACTGGAACTGGTCGCGAGACCACGAACGGCGCGCGACGAGGCGGAACGCGATCGCCTTGTTCCTGCTTTTCGATGTTCTGGCGGCCGTTCTGACCTTGGGCACGGTCCTGGTGACCCAGACGGCCCGGTGGACCCTCCTGACCTGAGGACTCACGGCCACGGCCGCGGCCTTCCCGGTCCGGGCGGCCTCCTCGGACGCCGCGGGGCCGCCGGCGGTGCCGGTCGCCTCGGTGGTACCGGCGTTCGCGGTCGTCGTGATGTCGTCGGCCCGTCCGATGGACGCCGAACCGACCACGGTCGAGGCGGCGATCATGCTCAGAACGGTGTTGCGCAGAACACGGTTTCTGTCCACTTTCATCCTTGTCCGCTGGCCGCGTGCGGGAAGGCGCGTGGAACCGGAGTCCCCCGCGCGCTCGACGATCCGGCACCCGTGGCTCGGGCGGGGACGCCCGCGTGGTCTCGCCGGCCCGTTTCCGGCATGAGACACCGCGACGTGTTTCCTAGGCGGCTTTCTAGTACGCCGGAGGAGCGGCGACGGGCGCCTGGGACACGTGCGGGGAAGGTGTTTGCCCGATCTTCGCGGCATGCGGGTGGTTCGGCGGTGATCACCTGACCGGCGGTGATCTGCCTGGAGACCGGCGGGAGACGAAAATCACCCCGCCTTGGGGTTTGGATCTAGTACCAGCCGTGGGAGCGGAAGTGCGCCCATGCCCCGCACGGCGAGCCGTAGCGTTGCCGGATGTAGCCGAGGCCCCATCTGATCTGTGTTCTGGGGTTGGTCCGCCAGTCCCGGCCCGCGTCGGCCATCTTCTTCCCGGGCAGTGCCTGGGGGATTCCGTACGCGCCGGAGGAGCGGTTGTGCGCCCTGTGGTTCCAGTTGCTCTCCCTTGTCCAGAGTCGCCGGAGACAGTCGAAGTTGGCGCGGCTCCAGCCCCTGGCGGCCACCATGGGCGCCGCGAGGGCCTGGTTGCCCCGCAACGCGGACGACGAGGCGGCCGCGGGGGAGACGTCGACGACCGTGGCGGTGGTGCTGACGGCGAGCGCCATGAGGCCCAGCGACAGGCTGGTACGGCGTGGCGTCGGCATAGGAAAGTGGCCTTTCGCCGGTTTCGGGGGACGCCGTCACGATGCCCCAGTGATTTCCAGCGGGCCAGCCGACAGGCTTTGTCAAGCCTTCTGTCAAAGATCGGTTAGAAAAGGATCAAGTGCCTGCTCAGGGGGCCGTCGAATCACCTGTGGCGTCCGTCACATTTCCTTTCCCGGGTGTCATAACTCTTGGATGTGACAGCGGGTTTAGGGTGCAGATCATGAGCATTCGTGATATTCCTCTGCGCACTCTCGCCGACGCGCCGACGACCCTCGCCGAGCTGGCCGGGGACGGCGCCGCCCTCGTCGTGAACGTCGCCTCCCGCTGCGGCCTCACCCCGCAGTACTCCGGGCTCGTCGAACTCCAGCGGACCTACGGCGGGGCGGGTCTCACCGTCGTCGGGGTCCCCTGCAACCAGTTCATGGGGCAGGAGCCCGGCAGCCCCGAGGAGATCCAGGAGTTCTGCTCGACCACCTACGGCGTGGACTTCCCGCTGCTGGCCAAGACCGATGTCAACGGTGAGGGGCGGCACCCGCTGTACGCCTCGCTCACCGAGACCCCGGACGCCGAGGGGACGGCCGGGGACGTCCAGTGGAACTTCGAGAAGTTCCTGGTCTCGCGTGAGGGCGAGGTGCTGGCCAGGTTCCGGCCGGGCGTCGAGCCCGGCGACCCGGCCGTCATCGCGGCGATCGAGAAGACCCTCTAGGTCCGCAGCTTCCCCTCACGATCAGCTCGGTCGGCAGAAGCACACCGCGCGGGCGCCTGCCGCCCGCGCGGAGCACCAGCTCGGCCGCCCGGTAGCCGATGTCCCGCGCGGGCTGGGCGATCACCGTCAGCGGGGGAGAGCACAGCTCGGCCCAGGGAACGTCGTCGAACATGATCAGTGACAGGTCCCTGGGCACCCGTACGTCCAGCTCCCTCGCGGCGAGCACGGCGGCCTCGCCCAGCAGGTTGCCCCCGGCGAGCACGGCGGTCAGGTCGGGCCGGTGCTGGAACAGCCCGGCCGCCGCGGCGTAGGCGGAGTCCCTGGTGCCGCGCGCCAGCACGATCAGCTCCTCGTCGACCAGGGGGCCCAGCGCCTGGCGGAAGGCGGTCAGGCGCTGGGACTGCCCGGGGCCGCCGAGGTAGGCGATGCGTCGATGGCCCAGGCCCGTCAGATAGTCGATCGCGGTCCGCACGCCCGCGCGGTCGTCGGCCAGCACCGAGGGCACCTCGTCGCGCCCGCCCGCGCTCCGGTGCGCGAACACCGTGGTGAGCCCGGCCCGCAGCGTCGGAGCCCAGATCTCGCCCTCGCCCGAGGGCACCGCGATCACCCGGTCGACGCCCTGTTCGACCAGCATGCCGATCAGCTCGCCCTCGCGCTCCTCGTCGTCGCCCGTGGCGCCCAGGATCACCGGCTCGCCCGCCGAACGGGCGCAGGCGAGCACGCCGTCGGCCAGCCGGCCGTAGAAGGTGTCGGTGATGTCGGGCAACAGCAGCCCGATCCCGCCCGAGCGCTGCTGGCGCAGGTTACGGCCGAGCGCGCTCGGCCGGTAGTCGAGCTGGGCCGCGACGGTCAGCACCCGCTCCCTGGTCTCGGGGCTGGCCGACCCCCCGGACAGAACCCGCGAGACCGTTGCCACCCCGACCCCCGCCGCCTCCGCGACGTCCTTGATGGTCGTACGACGCATGCTCATGGAAACGATTCCATCATGTTTTCAGTATTCGATCCAGCGCGGAGAGATAACGGAAGCGCCGCTGACAAGGTAGTACCGGCTGAGGGGTTGACAGGGATCTTCGTTTCCGGTGAGATGCATGAAAACGTATCCACATCGGGTGAACGCGGGTTTGGCCCGAGGCGCTAAGGACTTCCATGGCATCCATCGTTCTCAGCAAAGTCGACAAGATCTACGCAGGCGGTGTCAAAGCCGTGAACGGCCTTGACCTTGAGATCAAGGACGGCGAGTTCATGGTGCTGGTCGGCCCGTCCGGCTGCGGCAAGTCCACCGCTCTGCGTATGATCGCCGGCCTTGAGGACATCAGCGGCGGCGAGATCTCCATCGGGGGCCGGGTGGTCAACCACCTGCCGCCGAAGGACCGCGACATCGCCATGGTCTTCCAGAACTACGCGCTCTACCCGCACATGACGGTCGAGGAGAACCTCGCCTTCGGCCTCAAGCTCCGCAAGATGCCCAAGGCGGAGATCTCCAAGAGGGTCAACGAGGCCGCCAAGATGCTCGGCCTTGAGCAGTACCTCAAGCGCAAGCCCGCCGCCCTGTCCGGTGGTCAGCGTCAGCGTGTCGCGATGGGCCGCGCCATCGTGCGTGAGCCGCAGGCCTTCCTCATGGACGAGCCGCTGTCCAACCTGGACGCCAAGCTCCGTGTCTCCATGCGCGCCTCCCTCAACACGCTGCACGACCGCCTCGGCGTCACCACCGTCTACGTCACCCACGACCAGGTCGAGGCCATGACCCTCGGCGACCGGGTCTGCGTGCTGCGCGACGGTCTGCTCCAGCAGGTCGACACCCCGCAGAACCTCTTCGACAGCCCGGTCAACCTCTTCGTCGCGGGCTTCATGGGCTCACCGTCGATGAACCTCGTCAACGCCGAGCTCGTCCGCGGTGACGGCGGCGCCTTCGTCTCGTTCGCCGGCATCAAGCTCCCGGTGCCCAACCAGAGCTTCACCGACAAGCCCGGTCTCGACCAGTGGCTCGGCAAGAAGGTCATCCTGGGCGTCCGGCCCTCCGACTTCGACGACGCGGCCGCCGCCAGCGGCGCTCCGGGCCACTGGAGCCGCCTGCAGGTGCGCGCCGAGGTCACCGAGGAGCTCGGCTCCGAGATCAACGTCCTGTTCCTGATCGACGCCCCGCCGGTCCAGCACCAGGACACCGTCGCCGCCGCGGACGCCGGTGAGGACGAGGAGACGACGCTGCCGCTGGTCGGCGACAAGTCGCTGTGGACCGCCCGCGTCAACTCCCGCAGCCACGTCCGTCCCGGCCAGAACGTCGAGCTGGTCGTCGACACCCACAACCTGCACTTCTTCGACCCGGTCTCCGGTCTGTCGATCGGCCACCCGGCCAACCTGCACGTCTGACCGATCCGAGTACCGGAAGGGCCCGCGCCGCAACCCCCTCCTGCCGCGCGGGCCCTTCCTTCTCCGTTTCCGTTCCTCCCGGCTGTCTCCGGTCATCTCCGGCCGAGACGCCGGGAGACACCGGCCGCGAGACCGCGGGGCACCAGCCTGCTCACCCCGACGATGACCTTGTAGCGCAGGTCGGGCACGCTCACCCGCTTGCCGAGCGCCAGGTCGCGCATGGACTCGTTCACCACGTCGTCGGCCGACAGCCACAGGAAACCGGGGATGCCCGAGGTGTCCATCGAGGCACGCTCGTGGAACTCGGTCCTGACGAACCCCGGGCACAGCGCCATCACCCGCACGCGCGTCCCCACCAGCTCGGCGGCCATCGACTCGCTGTAGTTGACGACCCAGGCCTTGGAGGCGCTGTAGGTGCCGCGGTTGAGGAAGGCCGCGACCGACGCCACGTTGATCACCGCGCCCCGGTTCCGCTTGCGCATGCCGGGCAGCGCGGCCATCGTCAGCCGCAGCACCGCCTCGCAGTGCACCTTCAGCATCCGCAGCTCGTCGGGGACCGGGACGTCGAGGAACGAGCCGGGATGGCCGAAGCCCGCGTTGTTGACCAGCAGGTCGACCCCCTGGCGCAGCCGCGCCTCGACCCGCTCCAACCCCTCGTCGGTCGCCAGGTCGGCGGCGAGCACCTCGGCCTCGACCCCGTACCGCAGGCGCAGGGACTCGGCGGCGGCGCTCAGCCGTTCCTCGTCGCGGGCGACCAGGACGAGGGAGAACCCGTCGGCGGCGAGCCGTCGCGCGAAGGCGGCACCGATGCCGGCCGTCGCGCCCGTGATCAGTGCTGAAGGCATGTCCGCAGTCTAGTTCCTGTGATCGGAAACGCTCGCGGGCCCACGACGCATGATTGGGACATGAGGAATGTGTCGATCTCCCGTGGGACCGGGCCGGGAGCGGCCGCGTTATGCGTGGCCCTGTTGGTCTCCGTCTCGGCCTGCTCCACCCCCACCCCCGCCGCGGCCCCGGCCGCCGCCTCGCCCGTACGGTTCACCGAGCTGGCGCGGCTCGACATGCCGCTGGCGATGGCCGTACGCAAGGGCGACCAGACGCTCTACGTCGCCGAGCAGACCGGGCGGCTGCGCGCGGTGAAGGACGGCAAGGTCGCGCCGGAACCCGTCGTGGACCTCTCCGCCGAGGTGAGCGGAGGAAACGAGCAGGGCCTGCTGGGCGTCGCCTTCCATCCGGACGGCGGTCACCTCTACCTCGACTGGACCGACGCCGAGGGGCACACCCACGTCACCGAGTGGGCCTTCGACGGCGTCAGGGCCACGAACCGCAGGGACGTGCTCTTCCAGCGGCAGCCGTACGCCAACCACAACGGGGGGCAGCTCGCCTTCGGGCCGGACGGCTACCTCTACATCGCCCTCGGCGACGGGGGCAGCGGGGGAGACCCGCAGGGAAACGGCCAGAACACCGGGACCTGGCTGGGCAAGATCCTCAGGATCGACCCGCGTGGCACGCCGTACCGGGTGCCGGAGGACAACCCCTTCACGGCCACCCAGGGAGCGAAACCCGAAATATGGGCGTACGGCCTGCGGAACCCCTGGCGGTTCTCCTTCGACAGGAAGACGGGCGACATGTGGATCGGGGACGTCGGCCAGGACTCCTGGGAGGAGGTCGACTTCGCCCCGAAGGGCAAGGGCGGCGTGAACTACGGCTGGAACCGCAGGGAGGGCAAACACGACTTCCGAGGCGGCCAGGCCACGGGAACGGCCGAACCGGTCATCGAGTACCCCCTGCACGAGGGCGGGAACTGCTCGGTCATCGCCGGGCACGTCTACCGGGGAACGCGCGTCCCCGCCCTGTCCGGGCGCTTCCTCTACGGCGACTTCTGCGCGGGCTGGGTCAGGACGACCCCCGCCGACCGGCCCGGGGCCGGTGAGGAGGTGGGCAGGATCGAACAGCTGTCCTCCTTCGGTGAGGACCACGACGGCGAGCTGTACGCCCTGAGCCTGTCCGGCCCCCTCTACCGGATCGAGGCGGCGACCGGCTGACCGGCGTCAACGCCCGGAGAACAGTCCGCGATCCTTCGGCAAGCATCTCGCGGGTCGCGCGGGCCGCCCCCGGCCGCGGCCGGTACCACGGACTGCGGGGAGGCCCCACCCGTGTCTCCCCTGAAGTTCACCACCGGCGGGGGAGTTCGAGATGACCGCAAGACGTGTGACGCCCATCCTTCTCGGCATGGCCCTGGTCGCGGCCGGGCCGATGTTCACGGCGACCGGGGCGGGCGCGGAACCCGTCCCCGAACCGACCGCGCACGCCCAGCCGTCGCCCCGGCTGGGCGACGACGGCCAGAACCTCGCGGAACGCGAGTTCACCGGCCGCCACTTCGCCGACCGCAAGCTCTCCAGGAAGTTCGCCGCCTACCTGAGGAAGCGCTCCGGCAGGCAGCAGCCCGGCGGGTTCACCCTCTCCCCTCCGCGGAAGCCGTGACCCTTCCCAGGCGGCGGGCCCGGAGCGGGGCGACGGGGTAGCGTCCCGGCATCCGCACCAGGAACGCCAGAAGCCCGGCACCGGCGCAGACGACGCCGGGGAGCGCGACGGCCCCCGGCACCCGGCCGAGCATCACGTACATGCCGAGCAGGCCCGCCGCGGTGGCCGCGGCGCTCATGACCAGGGCGACCTGCCGTGCGGTGAGACCCGCGGCGACGCAGCGGTGCGCCAGGTGGTCCGGGCCCGCCAGCAGCCAGGGGCGGCCGGCCCGCTGACGGGCGGCGACCGCCAGGCAGGTGTCGAGCACCGGGACGAAGGCGAAGAGCAGCAGCGCCGGGACGACCGTGACCGGCTCCGCCTGGCCGGAGACCGCGACCGCGCTCGCCGCCAGGGTGAAGCCGACGAACAGCGGGCCCGCCTTGCCCATGCGAATGCGGGCGGGGCTCCAGCCGTGGGCGGCGAAGCCCACGCAACCACAGGCCAGCGAGAACAGGAGCAGGGCGAAGGCGGGCTGGCCCGAGGCGAGCGCGGTGACGGCCAGGATGCCCGCGCCCACGGCTCCGACGCCTCCGAGCACGCCGTCGGTGTTGTCGATCATGGCGAACGCGTTGGCGACGAACACGATCCACAGCAGCGTGCCCGCCATGTCGATCCAGGCGCCGAAGATCTCGACGCGCACCCCGGATGCCACGACCAGGGTCGCGGCGACGCTCTCGACGGCCAGCCGCCACGCGGGCCGCAGCCGCCTGCAGTCGTGGATCACCCCGAGCAGGGCGACGAGGACACCGCTCATCATGATCATGATGAGCTGGAGGTTCCACTCGCCGGCCAGTGCCGTCGTGGGCAGCAACGTTCCCGCCGCGACGGCCGGTCCGCCGAGCCTGGGCGTCGGGCGCCGGTGCGGCCGGTACGCCCCGGGACGATCGACGATCTTCAGCCGCAGGGCGAACCGCCGGGTGAACTCGGTGAACACGGCCACCAGGACGAACGCCGCCGCGCCCGCCGACGCGATGACGGTGAGGGACTCCCCGGAGACCACCGCGGAGATCACCGGGCGCTCCCGGCGCCCGGCACCCGGCGGATCGTCCCGCGGGGCACGTTCCCCACGGAGGCACCACAACGCCGCGGTCTCACATACGGCTTCGCACGGGCGGCCCCGGTTGCGCCGGTCGCAACGATCTTCACGGTCAGTCACCTCTCGCTAGCTCGGCGGCCGTGCGCACGACGGACACGTTCCCCGGCCCCCTCGCAGGTGCCGTTCTCGTGCCGGTCCGGGACGGTGACGTGTCCGGCCGTAAACCACCCGGCGTCCCGCACCGGGTGCCTTTCACCGACGGGCCCGTCCGGTGTCCCTCCCCGACGGATCACGGACGTGCTGGAGAAGTTAGCCGGGAGTCCGCCCGCTCCTTCGCGGCTATGGCGATGGCGGGGAGATGTTTTCCCCTCCCCTGCCGACGCATGGCCGGGGCATGGCGGGAGATGCGGAGGAGGGCACAATGGGAGGCGCAGTGGGAGGCACAGTGGGAAACGCAGGGGGGCCGTGTGATCGGGGCGCCGCCGGGGTGCTTTCCGGGGGAACCGGATGCCCGGTTCCCCCGAGGGTGACTCAGCCGAACTCGCCGTCCTTCACGCCGCCGACGAAGGCGTCCCACTCACCCTGAGTGAAGGCCAGCGCCGGGCCGCCGGGGTCCTTGGAGTCACGGACGAGGTAGAGCGCGTCGGCGTCGGCCTTGTGCGCCGCCAGGGCCGGGTCACCGGGGACGACCGCGACCTCCACGCAGTCTCCTCCGTTGGTGCTGCGGCTGCTCTTGCGCCATACGACGCTGGACAGATCCATCGATGGTCCTCGCACTCTCTTTCTATGGACTGGAACATCGCCTCGCCATCTGGGCGATGAAGGTGGCCGACGCCTCCGCGCCGAGAGCCAGTGCCGACAGGCTGCCGAACATGAGGGTGTAACGGCGCACCTCCTCCGGGTCCTCGGGCATGAGCCCGCTCGTGGCCTGCTCTAGGTAGACCAGATCGGGGTCTTCGGGCTCGGGGAAGCTGAGCAGGCAGAACTTGCCGTCCATCGCGGCGTGCGCCCCCGAGGAGA
Source organism: Streptosporangium sp. NPDC000239 (assembly GCF_040300765.1). Classification (NCBI taxonomy): domain Bacteria; kingdom Bacillati; phylum Actinomycetota; class Actinomycetes; order Streptosporangiales; family Streptosporangiaceae; genus Streptosporangium; species Streptosporangium sp. NPDC000239. The sequence goes on from NZ_JBEPEI010000005.1 coordinate 193,949, forward strand.
AGGGGATGACCCTGATCTCCACGTTCGGCAGCCTGCCGAGCTCGACGAGGTGTTCAAGCTGCTCGCGCATCACCGCGCGCCCGCCGATCTGACGCCGGAGTACTGCCTCGTCGAGTAAAGCGACGAGCTGGATCGGGTCACCGGGGCCGTGCAGCAACTGCTGCCGCGAGATGCGCACGGAGACCTTCTCATCGACCTCGGAGGGAGCCTGGGTCATGGCGGTCGCCTCGATGACGGCTCGTGCGTACGGCTCGGTCTGCATCAGGCCGGGCACGACGAGCGGTTCGTAGGTGCGCACCACCGACGCCTCCGCCTCAAGCCCGATGTAGGAGTCGAAGCCGGGTTTCAGCGCCTGCCGGTGCCGGTGCCACCAACCCCGCTGGCGGGCCTCCCTGGCCATCTGGATCAGGGAGGCGCGGGCCTCCCCGGTCACGCCGTACACATCGGTGAGGACCGACACGTCTGAGGGTTTCGGACGGGTCAAACCCGTCTCGTATCTCCAGAGAGTGGTGTCGGTGGAGCCGATCCGTTCAGCCACCTCCACCCGCGTCAGTCCACTGTTCTCTCGCAGACGGCTCAGTTCAGCCATCAGACGGCGGTGCCGCGCCGTTGGACTACGCCGGGGAGCCATGGTGCATACCTCCGTTCCAATGACAACGAAACTGAGGAATCTCAATATGAGCTATTGAAGTCCCTGATAGAACAGTTCACCGTGAGTGAGTGTGCCATCTCAGAGCGCGACGCGCATGGGAATGTGTGTGTCGGGGAGCGAGGCCAATCATGGCGGTCGTGCAACGGGTCCAGCCGCTGCGGTCAACGATGTTCCTGCGGGGCGTGCCGGAGGCCGTCTCCGAGGCGAGGGACCGGGTCAGGGGCTTTCTCGGTGAGGGACACCCCGTGTCGGAGGACGTCGTCCTCCTGGTCAGCGAGGTGGTGACGAACTCGGTGGTCCACTCCGCCTCCGGCACGGGCGGGCAGGTCGCGATGACCGTCGAACTCGGCGCGCAGAGCGTGCTGGTCGAGGTGTCCGACGCCGGATCGGGCGCGTCCGCGCCGCACGTGCGCAACGACCCGCAGGCCGAGAACGGGCGGGGGATGTTCCTCGTCGACCTGCTCGCGAACCGGTGGGGCGTCAAGGACGACCGCCGGGGCGGGCGGCGGACGGTCTGGTTCGAGATCGGCTTCTGACCGGGGTGCTTTACTCTTCGGAGTCGATGCCTGACTCTCGGTTGAGGTGCGTGGATTCCAAGGCGCGCCGGGAGAGGAGATCAGGTGAGACACCGTTCGATCATGGTGCTCGTGGTCCTGGCGCTGTCGTGTCTGGGCGTCACCACCGCGGGCGCGTCCGGAGACCCGCCGCCGAGCGGCCGGTACCGCGTCCAGGGACCCGATGATCCGCACCGGCGCAGCGCCGTCGCGGCCACCGGAGCGGTGATCGACCACGTCGAGGAGTCCTCGGTCGTGATCACCGCGGGGGACGCCGAGGTCGAGGCGATCAGAAGGCTGGGCTACACGGTCACGAGGATTCAGGGACCCCCCTCCCGCGAGGCGAGGCCGTTCGACTTTCCCGCCGCGGACTCCGGCTACCACAACTACGCCGAGATGACCGCCGAGATCGACCGGATCGTCGCCGCCCACCCCTCGATCGCGCGCAGAAGCAGCTACGGCACCTCCGTCCAGGGACGCGACCTGATCGCGGTGAAGATCAGTGACAACGCGGGAACGGACGAGAACGAACCCGAGGTGCTGTTCACCCACCACCAGCACGCCAGGGAGCACCTGACCGTGGAGATGGCGCTGTACATCCTCCACCTGCTCACCGACGGCTACGGCGCCGACTCCAGGATCACCTCCCTGGTGAACTCACGGGAGATCTGGGTCATGCCGGACCTCAACCCGGACGGCGGCGAGTACGACATCTCCAGCGGCTCCTACCGGCTCTGGCGTAAGAACCGCCAGCCCAACGCGGGCTCGTCGTACGTGGGGACCGACCTGAACCGCAACTGGGCCTACCGGTGGGGCTGCTGCGGCGGCTCGTCGCGTTCACCGTCGAGCGAGTCCTACCGGGGCCCGGCACCCGAGTCCGCGCCCGAGGTCAGGGCGGTCGCCGACTGGGTGCGCGGCAGGGTCGTCGGCGGCGTGCAGCAGATCAAGGCGAACATCGACTGGCACAGCTACAGCGAACTGGTCCTGTGGCCGTACGGCTTCACCTACGACGAGATCGCCCCCGGCATGACGCGGGACGAACACGACGCCCTCGCCACCCTCGGCGCGAACATGGCCTCGACCAACGGCTACGAGGCCATGCAGTCCAGCGACCTCTACATCGTCGACGGAGCGATCGACGACTGGCTGTGGGGCACCTACAAGATCTTCAGCTACACCTTCGAGATGTATCCGGCCGACTCCCCGCCGGGCTTCTACCCGCCCGACGAGCAGATCCGCCCGCAGACGACCCGCAACAGGGAGGCCGTGCTCCGCCTGCTGGAGTACGCCGACTGCGTCTACCGGATCATCGGCAAACAGTCCCGGTACTGCGGCGCCCGGCAGACCTGACGCGGGCCGTACGGCGGGGCGGGATCAGGGGCGGCAGATCAGCTCGCCGTGGAGGATGGACAGCCAGCCGTCCCGCTCGGCGGCCCAGGCCAGCCAGCCACGGGAGATGCGGCGCAGGTCGTCCTCGGTCGCGACGCCCGAGGCGAGGGCCTGGCCGGCCATGTCGGACTTCAGGATGCGTTCGGCCCACATGCCGCCCCACCAGTCGCGGTCCTCGGGTGTCGCGAAGCACCAGGCGGAGGCGGAGGCGGTGACGTCGGAGAACCCTGCCTGGTGCGCCCAGGAGAGCAGCCGCCGTCCCGCGTCCGGCTCGCCGCCGTTGGCCCTGGCCACCCGCTGGTAGAGGCTCAGCCACTCGTCGAGCTCCGGGGGCCTGGGGAACCAGGTGAATGCGGCGTAGTCGCTGTCGCGGACGGCGACGACCCCACCGGGCGCGCAGACCCGGCGCATCTCCCGCAGCGCCTGGACGGGGTCGCCCACGTGCTGCAGCACCTGGTGGGCGTGGACGACGTCGAAGGCGTCGTCGGGCAGGTCGAGGGCGTGCACGTCGGCGACGGCGAACTCGACGTTGGACAGCCCTCGGCGCTCGGCCTCGGCCCTGGCCAGGGCCAGCGCGTCCTCGGTGACCTCGACCGCGGTGACCGTCCCCGGCGCGACCAGGGCGGCCAGCTCCGCGGTGATGGTCCCCGGCCCGCATCCCACGTCCAGCAGGGACATCCCGGGGCGCAGGTGCGGCAGGAGGTAGGCAGCGGAGTTCTCCACCGTGCGCCAGCGATGCGAGCGCAGCACCGACTCGTGGTGCCCGTGGGTGTAGACGGCGTTCTTGAACGTCATGGCGGATCACTCCTTCGGTCGATCTACCCGAACCGTAGCACCTATCTCATATTCCAAGAGAGATTGTCTCAATATATGGCCGTTACGGATTTCGCATCATTCGGACACTTGCTGTCACAGTGGGGCGCGCTCACACTCGGGTCCGGTACCGGCGTTCCGGTACCGGTGTCGCCGTGGGGGTGGTCCTCGTGACCGAGGAGTTCAGCACAAGTGAGACCTGGCCGATGGAGTGCCTGCGTTGCTGGCACGTCTGGCAGGAGAAGTACGTCGTCCGTCATCTGACCGACGCGCACGGCCACGACGTCGTCGTGTGGCTGCGCGGGGGAACGCCGGTCCAGCCGCCCTGGTCGGGAACGAGCTGTCCCGGCTGCGGGCACAGCCGCGTGGCGGCCTTCCCGCCGGGAAGCCGCCCGATCCCGGTGGCGGAACCCGCCGCCGTGGCCGTCCAGCCTGTCACCGTGGAACCCGCCCCGGCTCCGCTCCCCGCCCCGGCGCACGGCCGCACGGGCGGCCGACGGCGGGGAGGCATCCGCGTCCCCGGCCTGACCCGGCAGCCCGCACTGCTGTACGCCCTGCTGGGGATCGCGTTCCTCCTGGTCACAGGCTTCGAACTGGTGGAACGAGTGGCGATCCACCACTGATCCCCGCAACCGGTGACCCGACCGGCCGCGACTTAGCAGGCCCGACACGGGGACCCCGATCTCACCATCCGGGGAAGGTGTGGCCTTGTGCTTCCCCAGCCCCAAGCGTGAGGGGTGTCGGTTTGTGTTTTCCCGGCCCCAAGCGTGAGGGGTTTCGGCTTGGGCGCGTCGGTGTCTGGACTGAGGAGTGAGGGAGCGCAGCGGACGAACGACGAGGGAAGACACCGACTCGAAAGCGCCCAAGCCCGCGACGCCGAAGGCGTCGCAAAGAAACACAGCCCGCGACGCCGAAGGCACCGACCTGGAGCGTCCAAGCCCCCGCGGTGCCGAAGGCACCGCAAAGAGACACAGGGGCCGCGCCGCAGCACGCGGCCCCTCGTGTGCCCCCGGCAGGGCTGCGGCCCTTCCAGGCGGGTGACGTCGTGCCCCGCCGTACCGGAGAGTTCCGGTACGGCGGGCACGCCGCCGCATGGGGGACGGGCCGGCGCCGTCACCCGCGTGGCGGGGCCACGCGGGGAGGCCGCTCGCCTGCCGGGACCCGCAGGCCGCCGGGGGCGTCCGCCCGTCTCACCGGAAGACATCCCGCGATCATGATGGGGAGAACCTCCCGGATGGGCAAAGTCAGAGCCTGAAGTCCAGATCGGGGATGATTTCGGCGACGTCCATCTGGGCCTTCTGCAGCCTGCCGGAGTAGTCCCAGTTCAGGGCCTGCCAGCGGGTGAACTGGTCGAGCACCCACACTCCCGACTGGCGGCTGCCGTTGCCGGACTTGCCGTTTCCGCCGAAGGGCAGGTGCGCCTCGGCGCCCGAGGTGGAGTTGTTGACGCTGACCATGCCCGCGCCGATGCCCGAGCGGAACCGGAAGGCGGCCTTCGGGTCGGTGGTGTAGATGGAGGAGGAGAGCCCGTAGCCGGGCCGGTTGGCGAGTCCGATCGCCTCCTCCAGGGTGGTGAAGCCGGTCACGCCCACGATCGGGCCGAACGTCTCCTCAAGGAACAGCCGGTCGTCGGGCCGCACGCCGTCCACGACGACGGGGTGGTAGTACAGGCCGCCCTCGCCGGTGAAGTTCCTCCGGGGGTTGTCCGGGGTGATCCTGCCGACCGGCCCGGAGACGACGCTGTGGTGCGGTCCGATCCAGCCGAGATACTCCTCGAAACGGGCGGCGAACCTCTCGTCGAGCAGCGGTCCGCACAGCACGTCCCCCGAGGGGTCGCCGATCACGGCGTCGGCGACGGCGCGCGTGTAACGGGTGAGGAACTCCTCGCGGACGCTCTCGTGGACGATCACGGTGCCGAGCGAGGTGCACCGCTGCCCGGCCGTGCCGAATCCGGCGAACAGGGCTCCCTCGACCGCCAGGTCCAGGTCGGCGTCGGGCATGACCACCATCGGGTTCTTGCCGCCGAGTTCGAGGCAGGGCGACTGCAGGTGCCGTCCGCACAGTTCGCCGATCCTGCGGCCGACCTCGGTCGAGCCGGTGAAGCCGACCTTGTGCACGGTGCCCTCGCCCAGCGCGGTCTCCAGCCCCCGGTAGGCGGTGGCCCCGTCGGTGAGGACCAGGTTCAGCACACCGTCGGGCAGCCCGGCCGCCGTGAACAGCCGGTGGAGCGCGTGCGCCGAGGCGGCGGCGTACTCGGCGGGCTTCCACACGACGGCGTTGCCCGCCAGCAGCGCCGGGACCAGGTACCACGAGGGCACCGCGACCGGGAAGTTGCCCGCCGTGATCACCGCGGCGACCCCGACCGGGACCCGGAAGGTGAACAGGCTCTTGTCGGACATCTCCGAGGGGACGGTCTGCCCGTAGAGCCGCCTTCCCTCGCCGAGGAAGAAGTCGCACGTGTCGACGATCTCGCGGACCTCGCCCAGTGCCTCCGCGTACGGCTTGCCGATCTCCCGGGTGACGAGCCGGGCGAGAGTCTCGGCGTTCGCCTCGACCAGCCGTCCGATCGAGGCGATCACCCTGCCCCTGACGGGCGCGGGGACCGCGGCCCACTCGGTCTGCGCGGCGGCGGCCGTACGGCAGGCGGCGGCGAACGTCTCCGCGTCCGCGAGTCCGACCCGTGCGACCACCTCGTCCAGATGGGCGGGATTGACCGACTCGTAGACGTCGCCGGGCGTTCCTGACGTCTGCTTCCCCCCGATGACGGAGATGATCTCATCGGTCACCGTTGACCTCCTCGTATCGTTGTGATCGCAATTCTTCCCCCGGGGAACGGGGCCGTCACGCCCACGCGACCCGCGTCAGACCATACGGAAGTCGGCGAAGTCGAAGCCGGGGGAGACCACGCAGCTCACCAGCACGCCCTCCTCCCCCGTGGGCCGGGCGGCCTGCCAGGTTCCCGCGGGAACCAGCGCCTGCGGAACCTGGCCCTGCTCGACCAGCGGGCCGAGCACGATCGTCTCGGCGGGCTGACCCTCGTGGCCGCCGAGGGTCAGGGCCAGCGGGCCGCCCCTGTGCCAGAGCCACACCTCGTCCGAGCGGACCACGTGCGGACGGGACTCCTGCCCCGGTTCGAGCAGGAAGTAGATGCCGGTCGCCGTGGCGCGAGGGCCGTCGTAGCCGGCCGGGGTGAGAGCGACGGAGGTTCTCCAGGTCTCCCGGTACCAGCCTCCCTCGGGGTGGGGCAGCAGATCCAGGGCTTCGGCGAGCGCGGGACGCGTTGTCGTCATTGCACCGATCCTAGGCCGCTCTTTTTGTCGGCGACGTTGGCTAGCGTTCGGCGTGTGATCGAACGGTGGAACCGGGATCAGGTGCTCGCGCTCGCGCCTGACGCCCCGTCGAGAAAGGCGGCCCAGGGGGTCTCCTCACCCGGCAAGTGGTCGGGTGCGGGCGCCACGGCCGAGGCGGTGTGGGGCGAGTGCGCGGGCAGCGGCTCCAAGCCGTACCGCGCGTGCGTCGACCTGTCGGAGCCCGCCTACCGGTGCAGTTGCCCCAGCAGGAAGTTCCCCTGCAAGCACGCCCTGGGCCTGTTGCTGCTGTGGTCGGCCGACGCCGTCCCCGCCGCCGAGGAGCCCGCCGACTGGGTGGGCGAGTGGCTCGACCAGCGCCGGACGCGGGCGGAGAAGGCCGCGACCGCCGCCACCTCGGCCGCCGAGGGCGGTAAGGGGAAGGCCACCCCCGACCCCCGCAGGGCCGAGCAGCGTGAGCAGCGCGTGAGCGCGGGCCTGGCCGAGCTCGAACTCTGGCTCGCCGACCAGGTCAGGCAGGGCATCGCCGGGTCACGGCGGCACGACCACTGGGACGACCTCGTCAAACGTCTCGTCGACGCCCAGGCCCCCGGTGTCGCGGGTACCGTCTCCCGCCTCGGTGACGTGCTGGCGGGGGAGGACTGGCCCGCCCGTCTCCTCGGCGAATACTCCCTGCTGCACCTGCTCTCGGTGGCGCACCGCCGCATGGCCGCCACGCAGCCGTACGGCGCCGGCCACGGTGGTGGGGAGGGCGACGGCGGAGGGCTGGTCCGCACGGTCCGTGACCGGATCGGCTTCCCCGTCGCGAAGGAGGAGGTGCTCGCCGAGCCCACGGTCCGCGACGTGTGGGACGTGCTGGGGCGCCGCGACTCCGAACAGGACAGGTTGATCACCCGCCGGGTCTGGCTGCGCGGCAGGAACACGGGCCGGGCCGCCCTCGTGCTCTCCCACGCCCCCGTGGGACAGGCGCTCGACGCCTCCCTGGTCACCGGTGTCTCCCTCGACGCCGAGCTGGCCTTCTACCCCGGCTCCGCGCCGCTGCGCGCCCTGGTCGCGGCCCGTCACGACGGCGCCGTTCCCGTGCTCCCTCCTGCGGGACGCACCCCGGGGGAGGCGCTGGAGGAGGTGGCCCGCGCGCTGGCGGGAGATCCCTGGCTCGACTCATGGCCCGTCGTGCTGAGGGAGGTGACCCCCATGACGGCTCAGGGGAAGACCGGGTCCTGGCTGCTCGGCGGCCCGGACAGTGGCCCGGACGGTGGCCCGGACAGTGATCCGAAAGGCGGTCCGGGCGCTGGTCTGAACCGTGGCCTGCCGCTGCACCCGTCGGCGGGCACACCGTGGCGGCTCGTCGCGGTCTCCGGCGGGCGCCCGCTGACCGTCGCTGCGGAGTGGACCCCGCGGGGGCTGCTTCCCCTGACGACCTGGGACGACCAGGGAAGGGTGATCGTGCTGTGAACTCCTCGTGGAACCCCACGCACGGCTGGGAGGACCTCGTCTCGGCCGCGCTCGTCGGCACCGACCGCCGTCCCCTCCCCTCGGGGGCGGCCACCCCGGAGGCCGAGCTGCTCGACCACGCCGCGCTGCTGACCGTCAGGGCGCGCGCCGGTCAGACGCCGCGCGAGGGCCGCCCGCTTGAGGCCGCCCCGCAGGAACGGCAGCCGGAGGTCTCACGGGCGGCCGGTGACAGGCTCGCCCGCATCCTGGGCGGTGAACGGCCGAGACTGCTCACCGAGTGGCTGCAGGCCGCCGCCGTGCGCGGTCACCGGCTCAGCCCGCACCTGCTGCCCGAGCTGCTCGACCAGGCGGCCAGGGACCGGTCGATCCGTCCCCACCTGGGCGTCCTCGCGGGAGCCAGGGGCCGCTGGCTGGCCGGGCTCAACCCCGCCTGGGGCTTCCTGCTCGAAGAGGTCACCGCGCCGGGAGCCGCGCACGAGACGTGGGAGCTGGGCACCTCGGGTGACCGTAAGGCCCACCTCGGCGCGGTGCGGGCGGCCGACCCCGCACGGGCCAGGCACCTGCTTGAGGAGACCTGGGAGAAGGAGACCCCGCAGGACCGCGCCGCCTTCCTTGAGATCCTGGCCGACGGGCTGTCCCTCGACGACGAGCCGTTCCTGGAGAACGCGCTCGACGACCGTCGCCGGGAGGTCCGTCACGAGGCGGCCGACCTGCTCACCCGGTTGCCCGGTTCCCGCCTCGCGCTGCGCATGGCCGAGCGGGCCGCCGCCTGCCTGCACACGGAGAACGGTGAGCTCCACATCGCCCCGCCCCTGGCCTGCGACGCCGCGATGGAGCGTGACGGCGTCAGGGCCAAACCCCCCAGGGGAACCGGCGAGCGAAGCTGGTGGCTCCAGCAGATCGTGGCCAGGGCACCCCTTGAGATCTGGCCCAGGCTGTTCGGCCGCCCGCCCGGAGAGCTGGTCCGGATGAAGATCCCCGACTGGGGGCGCGAGGTCATGGCGGGCTGGGTCAGGGCGACCGTGCTCCAGGGCGACCCCGAGTGGGCCCGCGTCCTGTTCGCCTGGGACCCACTCGCCGACCTGCTGGCCGTGCTGCCCAGGAAGGACCGGGAGGACGTGGCGGCCGGGTTCGTCCGCAGACACGGCCTCGACGGACAATTGATCATGGTTCTCGGTGGCGCCGCGGCGCCCTGGGGCCCCGACCTCGCGCTGGCGGTGCTGGAGAAGATCCTCCAGGTCTCCGGCACCCAGCCGTGGAACCTCAGCGAGCTGAGCAGGCTCGCGGGCGAGCGCATCGACCCCGCCCTGTACGGCATGGCCGAACGCCTCTCACCCGAACCCCCCATCCAGGAGGTCGCCGCCCTCCTGCGTTTCCGTGACGACATGTTGAAGGAGCTTCAGTGACGACGGTCCTGCGGGCCCACGCCGAAGACCAGTACGCCGACGAACTGGCGATCCTGGCCAAGGACGACGACCGGCCCCGCCCTCCGGGCTGGAAGCTGTCCCCCTGGGCGGTGACCACCTACATCCTGGGCGACGGCGACCGGATCACCCCCAAGTACATCGGTCCGAGGCGCATCGTCGAGGTGGCGGTCGCGACCCTGGCCACCGACCGGGCGCTGCTGCTGCTCGGCGTCCCCGGCACCGCGAAGACCTGGCTGTCGGAGCACCTGGCGGCGGCGGTCAGCGGTGACTCGACCCTGCTCGTCCAGGGCACCGCAGGCACGGCTGAGGAGGCCGTCCGCTACGGCTGGAACTACGCCAGGCTGCTCGCCGAGGGGCCGTCACGGCAGGCGCTCACCCCGAGCCCGGTGATGCGCGCCATGTCCGAGGGGCGCGTCGCCAGGGTCGAGGAGCTGACCCGCATGCCCTCCGACGTCCAGGACGCGCTGATCACCGTGCTGTCGGAGAAGACCCTGCCCATCCCCGAGCTGAACGAGGAGGTGCAGGCCACCCGGGGGTTCAACGTCATCGCCACCGCCAACGACCGCGACCGGGGCGTCAACGAGCTGTCCAGCGCGCTGCGCCGCAGGTTCAACACGGTCGTGCTGCCGGTCCCGGCGACCGCGGAGGAGGAGGTGGACATCGTCTCCCGCCGCGTCGAGCAGCTCGGCCGTTCACTGGAGCTGCCGCCCGCGCTGACCGGCCTTGAGGAGATCCGCCGCGTCGTCACGGTCTTCCGTGAGCTGCGCTCGGGGGTCACCGAGGACGGCCGCGCCAAGGTCAAGTCCCCCAGCGGCACGCTCAGCACCGCCGAGGCCATCTCGGTCCTCACCAACGGCATCGCGCTGGCCGCCCACTTCGGCGACGGTGTGCTGCGCCCCGCCGACGTGGCCGCCGGGATCGTCGGCGCCGTGGTGCAGGACCCGGTCTCCGACCGGGTGGTCTGGCGCGAATACCTGGAGACCGTCGTCCGTGAACGCCAGGACTGGCGCGACTTCTACCGGGCCTGCCGTGACGCGGGCTGAGAGGACCACCGTGACGCGGACCGCCGGGGTGCGGGGCGCTGTGGCACGGGCCGCCGGGGCGCGGACCGCTGGAGCGCGGGCTGAGACGGCTCGGGCCGGGGCGGTGCCCGCCGGCACGCGGGAGCCGACCGTCGGGAGGCGCCGGTGAGCGTCTCCGTGCTGGGGGTCCGGCACCACGGTCCCGGCTCGGCGCGCTCCCTGCGGGAGGAGCTGACGCGCCTCAAGCCCGACATCGTGCTCATCGAGGGGCCGCCGGAGGCCGACGACCTGGTCGGGCTGGCCAAGGATCCCGAGCTTCAACCCCCGGTCGCGCTGCTGGCCCACGTCCCCGGTGAGTCGTCCAAGGCCGCGTTCTGGCCGTTCGCGGTGTTCTCCCCCGAGTGGCAGGCGATCCGGCACGCGGTCGAGGCGGACGTCCCGGTCCGTTTCTGCGACATGCCCGCCGCGCACAGCCTCGCCCCGGCCTCCGAGGAGCGGGACGAGGAAGGGAACGAGGAGGACGACCGGGCGCCCGCCGTACGGGCCGATCCGATCGGCGCGCTCGCCCACGCCGCCGGATACGACGACCCGGAACGCTGGTGGGAGGACGCGGTCGAGCACCGGGGGGACACACCGTTCCAGGTGATCGCCGAGGCGATGGCCGCGGTCCGGGAGGGGCACGTTCCCGGCGAGGAGGAGGCCCGGCGGGAGGCCTTCATGCGGCGTGCGATCCGTACGGCGATCAGGGACGGCCACGAGCGGATCGTCGTCGTCTGCGGCGCCTGGCACGTGCCCGCGCTGGCCGGGCCGCCGGACGCCGGGTCGCCCGGCGGTGCCTGGGGGGCCGGGCTGCCGACGGCCAAGGCCGACGACGCGCTGCTGCGCGGCCTGCCGAAGGTCAAGGTCGAGACGACGTGGGTGCCGTGGACGTACGGGCGGCTGGCCGCCTGGAGCGGATACGGCGCCGGGGTGACCTCGCCCGGCTGGTACCACCACCTGTTCACCGCGCCCGACCGTCCGGTCGAGCGCTGGCTGACCGAGGCGGCGGGCACACTGCGCGCCGAGGACCTGCCCGTCTCATCCGCCCACGTCATCGAGGCGGTACGGCTCGCCAGGAGCCTGGCCACGCTCAGGGGAAGACCGCTGGCCGGGCTCGCCGAGGCGACCGAGGCGGTCAGGGCGGTGCTCTGCGAGGGTGACGACCTGCCGGTCGAACTGGTCCAGCGGCGCATGGTCGTGGGAGAGCGGCTGGGCACGGTCCCCGACTCGACCCCGATGGTCCCGCTGCAGCGCCACCTGCGTCAGGAGCAGCGCCGGGTACGGCTCAAGCCGGAGGCCCTGGACCGCGAGCACGACCTCGACCTGCGCAAACCCCTCGACCTGGAGCGCAGCAGACTGCTGCACCGGCTGCGCCTGCTCGGCGTCGGCTGGGGGACGCCGAAGGAGAGCCGGGGCAAGGGCACCTTCCGTGAGTCGTGGACACTCGCCTGGCGGCCCGAGTTCGACATCGACCTGATCGAGGCGGGCGTGTGGGGCACGACCGTCCCCGCGGCCGCCGTCGCCCGGGTCCATGACCTGGCACGCGGCGGGCAGGAGAAGCGGGAGGTCCCGCTGGCCGTCCTCACCGGCCTGGTCGAGCAGTGCCTGCTGGCCGACCTGCCGGACGCGCTGCCGTACGTGATCGAGGTCCTGTCCGAACAGGCCGCCCTGGACGGCGACGTCACGCACCTGATGGCCGCCTTCCCCGCGATGGTGCGCGCCCAGCGCTACGGCGACGTGCGCGCGACCCCCGCGGAGGGGCTGGCGGCCGTCGCCGACGCCATGCTCACCAGGATCTGCCTCGGGTTCGGCGGCGCCGCCGCCGGGCTCGACGAGGACGCCGCCCGCGACCTGCTGAAACACGTCGACGCGGTGCACGCGGCCGTGACCCTGCTCCAGGACGCCCCGGTGCCCGAGGGGGAGGAGTCACCGGCGGCGCGCTGGCTGGGCGCGCTGCGCGGGGTCTCGGGACGTTCCGGCCTGCCCGGGGTGATCGAAGGACGTCTCACCAGGCTCCTGCTGGACGCCGGGGATCTCGAAGCGGACCAGGTGGGCGCCGTCATGGCCAGGGCCATGTCCGCCGGGCACCCCCCGGCCCGCGCCGCCGCCTGGGTCGAGGGCTTCCTGTCCGGGGGCGGCCTGCTGCTGGTCCACGACTCCCGGCTGCTGGCGCTGATCGACGAATGGCTGACCGGGCTGGCGCCGGAGACGTTCGTCGACGTGCTGCCGCTGCTGCGCCGTACGTTCGGCGCCTTCGCCGCACCCGAGCGGCGCTCGATCGGCTCCCGGGTCAGGTCACTGGGCACCGGGGAGGGCCCCGCCACGACCGGGGACGCCGAGGAGATCGACGAGGAACGCGCGGCGGCGGCCACACGCACCGTGCTGGCACTTCTGGGAAGGACGGAGATCGCGTGACGGACGAGAGGCTGCGCCGTTGGCGGCTCGTGCTCGGCGGCGACGCGGACGGCACCGGATGCGCGCTCGGCGGGGTGGACGCGCAGATGGACGGTGCCCTGGCGGCGCTCTACGGCGGTGGGGAAGGCGGCAGGGAGGGCGGTGAGCGGAGCGCGGGCCTCGGCGGCTCCGCGCCCAGGGTGGCGCGCTGGCTGGGGGACATCCGCTCCTACTTCCCCTCGACCGTCGTGCAGGTCATGCAGAAGGACGCGGTCGAACGGCTGAACCTCACCCGGCTGCTGCTCGAACCGGAGATGCTCGAGGCGGTGGAACCGGACGTCCATCTGGTCGGCACCCTGCTGTCCCTCAACCGGGTGATGCCGGAGAAGGCACGCGAGTCGGCCAGGGCACTGGTCGCGAAGGTGGTGGCCGACCTGGAGCGCCGGCTCACCCAGAAGACGAAGGCGGCGGTGACGGGGGCGCTCGACCGCGCCGCCAAGACCAACCGGCCCCGCCGGGTCGCCGACATCGACTGGGACCGCACGATCAGGGCCAACCTGCACAACTACCTGCCCGAACGCGGCACCGTCGTGCCCTCAAGGCTCGTCGGGTACGGCAGGCGCCAGCGCGCGGTCCAGCGGGAGGTCGTGCTCTGCATCGACCAGAGCGGGTCCATGGCGGCCTCGGTCGTCTATTCGAGCGTGTTCGGAGCGGTCCTCGCCTCGATGCGCTCGCTGAAGACCTCGCTGGTGGTCTTCGACACCTCGATCGTCGACCTGACCGAGCAGCTCCACGACCCGGTCGAGCTGCTGTTCGGCACACAGCTCGGCGGCGGCACCGACATCAACCGGGCCATCGCCTACTGCCAGGGGCTCATCACCCGGCCCACCGACTCGATCTTCGTCCTGATCAGCGACCTCTACGAGGGAGGCGTCAGGCAGGAGATGCTCCGCAGGGTGGCCCAGATGACCGCGGCGGGCGTCCAGGTGATCGTGCTGCTGGCGTTGTCCGACGAGGGCGCGCCCTTCTACGACCACGAGAACGCCGCGGCCCTCGCCGCTCTCGGCGTGCCCGCCTTCGCCTGCACCCCCGACGCCTTCCCCGGCCTCATGGCCGCGGCCATCGAGCGCCGTGACGTCGGGGTGTGGGCCGAGCGGGAGCTGGGGGTCGCGGCCACCTGACCCGGTCCCGGCGGGGGCGGTACGGAGGCCCGGCCCCGCCGAAGGGCGACGGGAACGATCAGGGCACGGGGCAGAGCAGGGGGCCGACGGCCTCACGCAGATCGGGGGAGATGGGGGAGGGACGGAGGGTCGCCGGGTCGAGCTTCACCTGGACCCGGCGGCCTTCGGCGTGCACGACCGACATGTCGGCCGACAGCACGCGGAAGCCGTACACGAGGCTGGTCGTGCCGAGGTGCTCGACCCAGAAGTGCACGGACGCCTCGCCCACCTTGGAGATGGGGGCGTGGTAGGTGACGGAGAACTCGCGCACCACGAAGAACAGGTCGGCGAAGTGCGGCTCCGAGGGGTCGAAGGCCCAGCCCCGCGCGGCCCAGTAGCCCGAGAGGGCCCGTTCGAGCAGCAGGACATACCGGGCGTTGTGCACGACGCCCATGGCGTCGAGGTCCTCGAAGTGGATCTGGACGGGGTGGACGTGCCCGGGTAGCAGGGCGGTCGTCATGTCAGGCCTCCGGGAGGATGCTGGGGTCGGTCGCCAGGGTGCGGAGCCGGTCGAGCACGGCCCGGCGGGCGTGCTCACGGCTCCGTTCGTGCTGGAGCAGGCGGGTGTGGACGACCACCACCGCGCCGAGTGCCTCGATCTCGAAGGCCAGCTGCCGGGGGTCGGTCTCGGGCCGGAGCTGACCCAGGGCGACGGCCCGCCCGGCGAGCCCGGCCAGCAGATCCATCCAGTCGTCGATCGCGGCGGCGACGGCGTCACGCACCGGCCCGGGCCGGTCGTCGAACTCACTGCCGACGGCCTGGAAGAAGCAGCCGCCGGGCAGCCGCTCCGAGGCGTAGAAGTCCAGGCGGAGCTCGTGCAGGGCCAGCAACCTGGGCAGCCCCCGTGGCGCGCCCAGGGCGGGCTCGACGATCTGCTCGATCCACTGCCGCCGGGCGTGCTCCACGATCGCGAGCTGCAGGGACCGCTTGTCGGGCCAGTGCGCGAAGAGCCCGGACTTGCTGACGCCGAGCGTCTGGGCGAGCCGGGCGAGCGAGAGGCCTTCGAGACCCTCGACCGAGGCCAGGCGGACGGCGGCGTCGAGCACCGTCCCGCGAGTTCGCTCGCCACGCAGAAGCCGTCCGTCGATCACGCGCCCACCCTAGCAAACAATATGACCGATCGGTCGCACATATTTTCACGCACGGTCCGCGGCGCACGGTTCGCGGGGCGTGGTTCTACGGCGCGTGGTCCTACGACCAAGGGCCGACTCACGGGACCGATGCCGGGGCGGGGCGGCGACCGTACCGTCCAGTGCATGACTTCCACCGTGGTCGAAGCCCCCCAGGAGGGGATGTTCGCCGAACGTTATCGCGCACTGACGGTCGGTATGGTCGCATTGATCGTTCTGGTCGCCTTCGAGGCGCTCGCGGTCGCCACCGCGATGCCGGTCGTGGGCCGCGAACTCGACGGGATCGCGCTCTACGCGCTGGCCTTCAGCGGGGCGCTGGCCGCCGGGATGGTCGCGACCGTGCTCGGCGGGCGCTGGGGAGACCTGCGCGGGCCGGTGGCCCCGCTCTGGACCGGAATCGGGGCCTTCGCCGCCGGACTGGTCGTGGCCGGGATCGCGCCGACCATGGACGTGTTCGTCCTCGGCCGGTTCATCCAGGGATTCGGCGGCGGGATCTTCCAGGTGGCGCTGTACGTGCTGGTCTCCCGGGTCTATCCGGCACAGATGCACCCCAGGGTGTTCTCGGCCCTGGCCGCGGGCTGGGTCGTGCCGTCCATGGCCGGGCCGCTGGTCGCGGGCGTCGTGGTCGAACATCTCGGCTGGCGCTGGGTCTTCCTCGGCGTGCCGATGTTCGTCCTGCCCGCCGCGCTGCTGCTCTGGCGGGGCCTGGCCGTCGTCCCCGAAGGGGAACGTGAAGAGGAGACGGGCAGGCGCACCCCCATCGCCAGGCGTCTCGGCTGGGCCGCGCTGACGGCCGTCGGCGCGGCCCTCATGCAGTACGGCGGAGCGGCCCGCGGCGTCGGGCTCGTCCTGCTGGCCGCCGGGCTGGCCGTACTGGCCCTGTCACTGCCCAGGCTGCTGCCGCCGGGCACCCTCAGGGCCGCGCGGGGCCTGCCGTCGGTGATCGCGCTGCGCGGCGTCGTCGCCGGCACCGCCCTCGGCGCTGAGGTCTTCCTGCCGCTCATGCTCACCGGGGAACGGGGACTGTCACCGGCCGCGGCCGGGATGGTGCTCACCGCGGGCGCGCTGGCCTGGGCGTTCGCCTCGTGGGTCGTCGGACGGGGCTGGATCGGCAGGGTGCTGATCCTGCGGGCGGGACCTGTCATGATCGCCCTGGGCATCGCGCTGATGGCTCTGACGATCTTCCCCGAGGTCCCGGTCGCGCTGGCCGTCGCCGGAGAGACGATCGTGGGACTCGGCATCGGAAGCGTCTACCCCACGTTGTCCGTGCTCGTCCTGGAACTGTCGAAGCCTGGGGAGGAGGGGGAGAACAGCGCCTCGATGGGCATCGGCGAGTCGGTCTTCACGGTCGTCCTGGTCGCGGTCGTCGGGGCGATCGTCGCGGCCTTCGGCGCGTCCGGGCCGGTGTACCTGGCCTGCTTCGCGCTGACGGCGCTCGTGGCCGCCACGGGCACCTTCGCCGGGGGCCGCTTCAGGACCTGAGCGTGGACCATGGCCGGGACGGTTTGAGGGCTGAGCGGGACGCGGTGGGGTGGAGGTCCGGGCCGGTTCGGAGTTTGAGCGCGAGATCCGGCCGGGGGCGGTTTGAGGGCTGGGCGGGACACGGTCGGGACACGGTCGAGGGGCGGTTCGGAAGCCGGGCGCAGGTCGCGCCGGGGGTGCAGGCCCGGCCGGTTCGGGGCGGGAGCGGTTCGGGGTTTGAGCGTGGGGCGTGGTCGGGGCGGGGCCTGGACCGGGGTCGGTTCGGGGGAGGTCGGGGCCCTGAGCGTGAGGCGCGGCCGGACGGGGAGGTCCGTGGCCGTGACACCATGGGGAAGACGCCGAGCGCCTTTCGTGTTGGGAGAAGGAGTCCCGCCCCAGAGCGGGACTCCTTGTGTTTCCGAGACGTCTCCCAAGGCGTTTTCCCGATCTGTACGGAATCGAGGGGGTCCATGCCGCGCGTACGTGAGCTTGAGGTGTTCCGGCTGGTTCTGCCCTACGGCAGGCGTCCCGAGGCGGTCCTCGTCCGGCTCACCGACTATGGGGGCATGACCGGGTGGGGGGAGATCGTCGACCCGGGCCCCAAGACCTGGAGGCTCCTGCAGGAAGAGCTGAGCGGCGCGCTGATCGGCCTCGACTGGGAACATCCCGACGAACTGGGCGACGTTCCCGGCGGACCGGCCGCCGACATGGCCTGCTGGGACCTGTGGGCGAGGATGCGCGGCGTGCCGCTCTCCCACGCGCTCGGCGGTAGCCGTACCTCGCTGATGGCCACCGTCAGGATCGGCGCGGAACGCAACCTGGAAAGCCTGGTCGCACGGGTCAACCGGCACGTCTGCGCCGGATACGCCCACGTCACCCTGGACGTCCACCCCGGCTGGGATGTCGAGCCGCTGCGCGCGGTGCGTCAGGCCTACCCCGCCCTCGGCATCGGCGTCGACGCGCGTGGGGGCTACACCGACGCCAAGGCCCTCGAGGCGATGGACGCCTACACGCTCTCGTCCATCGAGCGCCCCTTCACCGGCCTCGCGGGCCACGCCGACCTGCAGGAACGCGTCGCCGCCCCGGTGCTGGCCGAGGTCTCCTCGGCCGCCGAGCTCGACGAGGCGGTGGTCACGCGCGCGGGCCGGGCGCTGCTGCTGCGCCCCTCGGCCATCGGCTCCCTGCGTGAGGTACGGCGGATGCACGACATCGCCGCCGCGGCCGGATGGGAGATCGCCTGCTCGGGAGGCCAGGGCACCGGCCTGGCCAGGGCGGCGACGGTCGCCGCGGCCAGCCTGCCCGGCTGCGGGCTGCCCTGCGACGTGGCCGAACCCCCGCGCAGCGCGCAGATCGTCACACCGCCGGTGGGTGCCTCGGACGGCGTGATCGCCGTACCGCTCACCCAGCCGGGCCTGGGCCACACGGTCGACGTCAATCGTGTCCGCCGCCTGGCCAAGGAGACCTACGCCGTCTGAGCGGTGGCTCAGTTCATGGTCACCGCGCCACGGCGCGCTCGGTCGGTCGGGCACGACTCACGAGCCGGGACGGTCAACGTTCGCGTTCCCGTCGTAGCCTCTGGATCTCGCGGTGCAGCTCACGCTCACGGTTCGCACGCAGCCGCTCGTGCCACTGTGTCCCCCGTTCGGCGGCCTCCTGGTCCATGCGCGCCTGGGCGTCCGCGACCTCGTTCAGGACGAGCCCGGAGCCGATGAGCGTGGCCAGCACGACGAGGGTGAACAGGCCGACCGGGCCGGTGACGAATATCAGGGCGAGAATCGCGAGACTTCCGAAGAATACGATTTTTGCGGCGTTGTCTATCGCGTCGATGTTTCTGTCGAAGAACGACATTCGTTAACGCTCTCCTCGTGGGGGAGTGGCCTGCTTTCGGGTTCGCGGGTTCGCGGGGTCGCGGCGGGATGGGAACGGTTTTGACGGCGGGTGGAGTTCCCGGGGATGGACTACGGTCTTTCTGTGCCGTTTCCGGGTGATGGGCGATTGCCTTCCGGCCACAGCCCGTGCGCGTACTCCATGAGATCCTCGGTGACGACGCGACGGGCCGGTAAGGGATCAGGCCGGCCTCCAGCAGGCTGATCAGGTAGGGGCGCGACACGCGCAGCACGTCCGCCGCCTGCTGGGTGGTCAGTTCGGCCCCCGAGGGGATGACCGAAACGCCCCGGCCTCGTGCGACCTGCGTCAGAACGTGGGCGAGCAGGAGGAGGGCCTCGCGTGGGAGAACCAGCGGATTTTCGTCACCTGGGTCGGCGGTGAACCGGACGCCGCTCTCGCCGGGATGTCGCCTGAGAATCTCTTCGAGCCGCCCAGCGGCGTCGGCCGCTTTTCGGGTGTCCATCGATCCTGGATTGACCGAGAACTTGACGTGAATGCCGGGCACGTCTATCTTCCCCTCGTAATCGCACTATCTGAAACAGGCGAAGCAATCGAAACGGCGGCGGCGCGGCACTGACGGGGGTCGACCCTGCCGCCGTAAATATCCGGCGTTTAGTGTGATATCCAGCTTTTCCATCCACGGTGAGCTGGGGGAGACGGGGTGGCGTGACCGAGCGGATGGTGCCCAACCCTCGGCACGAACGGCTGAAACAACTCCTGAGAGAGGCCGAGTACGGTTCCCAGGAGGTTCGGCAGGCCTATCAGCGCGCCGTTGGAGCGATGCAGTCGGGAAAGGTCTGGACGGGGCCGACGGCCGTCAAGTGGGGCGCCGAGCTTGAGGCGCGGCACCAGCGACTGGGACAGCTCGCCCGGCGGGTCGTGGAGGCGATCGAGGAGGAACTGCGCAGGCAGCCTCCGCTGGTGACCGAGTCCGAGGCGACAGGCGAGAGCCGACGCTGGGACTTCTCCGAGTACTCATGACCGTTGCGACCGCGAAGGAGAGCGTCCCATGGCGTCCACCGGTGAGTTCTGCGGTATCGACCCTGATGAGATGGGACGGTTGGCCGTCTCCCTGGACGGCGCCGCCGCGCGGCTGACCAGGTTCTGCCATGAGCTTGAGGTGAGGCTCCAGCAGGAGAAAGTCGATGTTCCCGCGTTGCGGGAGATCACCACCATCGCCGAGTGGGGCAAGAGCCAGTGCTCCATGCTCTTGGGACGGGCCGATCTGATCAGAAACCTGGGTGACGGCGCCCCCGAACTGGGGGGTGCCGTCGCGACGACGGGCGGTCAGGGGCTTGTTCACCTGCCCGACGACCTGGAGTCGATGGAACGCGCCCAGGGGCTGGCCAGGATGTACGGAAACGACATCCTCGTCAACTACGGCGGTGAGGTCCAGGCCACGCTCATTCATGAGCACGCCGACGAGATCGCTCAACTGGCCGACAATCCGCAGGCCGCTGCCGCCTTCTTCGCCCTGTTGCCGGCGAAGGCTCGTGACAGTCTGCCCAACATCATCGCGGCCACCGGCAGCAAGACCGCCAAGGCAGACCTGGCCGCCTTCGGCAAGGCTCTGGGTGCGGCCCTGAACGCCCCTGTTTTGGTTCCCGCCTTCGCCAAGGTCGGAGAGGACCTGACGAAGCCGGCCGGTAGCAAGATCGTCGCGTGGAACCGTCTCGCGCTGCTCAAGGGGGCGAATGCCCCCGCCAAGGTGCGTAGTGCGGCGGCCCGCGCGCTGGTGCTGGACGACTTCATGAAGAACCCCAAACAGGACTGGCGTGCCGGATCCGTCGAGGCGAGGACGTACGGCCTGCCCACCGACCTGGTCGCGCTGGGACTGGAGGTCCTCGCCGGGGACGGGGTGGCGGCACGGGAGGCGTTCGCCACGATGGGCGGGCCGGACGTCAAGCTCAGCCAGGTCGAGAAGATGAAGCGCTTCCTCGACTACGCCGACCACGCGGGCTCCGAAGACGATGTTTTTGACGCCCTCGGCCGAGCTCTGGAAGCAGGTGCTGGGGCTACGGACGAGAAGGCGGGAGCACATAGTCCAGCGGCGTCTGTCTTCGCCTTCGATGTGATCAAGGTCATGAGTCCCTTTGGCGATGGTCTTCCAACTGCTGCTCGAGACTCCATGGCCGCCATCGGCGCGTCCTATATCCATGAACTCGCCTCGGGTGCCCGCTTCGACAAGGCTGTGGATCGAACCTCTGGATTCCAAGTTCCAGACAACTGGGTTCCTCTTCCTGGTGTGACCCCGGCGTTCTATCTCAGCCCTGGAGACACCTATCGCTTCATGAAGACCTTTGTCGGAGTCGAGGAGCTCACCGATCGCTTCGATGAGACTGCGGCGCAGTTCCGTTACGAAACATTGATAGCGGCGGGTGCGAAGGATTCGCAGGGGCGGACCAGACATTTTGAGAATGTGGCGAAAATGTTTGGCAATCTGGCCGGCTTGGAATTCAAGGCAACAATAGACGTGCGGGGTGAGAGGGACGCCACTGACGAAATGGTTCGCGGTTTTATTAAAGACACAGCCTCGCTGGCGATTGATCGGATTCCCCTCAAGAATACGATTCTTAAGGAAGGGTGGGATCTCGCCAAAACTTACGGTGTAAGTAAGCTTCTCGATGGATGGGCTGAAGGGTTCTATAATCGCGTCGAAGAGGCTACCGGGGCGCGGGCGGACTTCGTGCTTCGGCAGAAGTATGACATGGCGCATCTACTTTACGAGTCAGGTTATCCTGCAAGCGACCCGCCTGCCGAGCTCATCAGTAAAGATACTGGATCGCTTAAGACTTACGATGAGCTTTTGATGGAGGCGAAGCGGGAGGCTGGCGAGGGTAAAAAATGGGAAGTAGTGTTGAAAAATAAGTTGAAGCCTTACGAGTATTGGATGGATGGTAATGGAAGGTTCGACACCAAAGTTGAAGATTCCGCTGCCTTCCAGGCAAGCGAGAGGCCTAAGGAGGAAATAGGGATCTGGGGCTAGGTTATTTCCCTATCGAGGGAGGCAGGCCGTCATTGCATGAAGCCGCCAGGTAGGGGCTTCTGAGCCTACGTAGACGGTCACTCTGATCTCGGGATTCTCTTTCGCTCCATAAATGAATCGTCCATCTTCGGCGTCCGTCTGGCTGAGATCAAAATCCAGTTTGTATTTCAACTTCTGAGCGAGTGTGTTCTCCATGAGGGTTTCCGCAAGGTCGAGATGATTCTCCAGCGGTTCGTCGACGCGCTCGTAGTCCGCCGTTGCCCGTAGTACGCGACGGAACTTGTCCTTGGCGCAGGGGATGTCCTTGTCCGGGCGCTGGATGATGTGCAGTTTCTTGAGGGGGTTCTTGAAGACGTCGTCGGTTTCCAGGAGGTGGGTGTCCTTCTGGAGTTCTGCGGTGGCTTCCTTCAGGGAGGGTTCGGAGGTGGTGCATCCCGAGGCCGCGATTATCAGCGTCAAGCCGATGGCCAGTGACCGGGCGACGCGCATGCCTTACCTCCGAAAGTGCGGTTGATGCTGAGACATACCGATCTTCGCCTAGTCGGATCGCCTCCGCCATGTTCTTGACCGTATTCGGTGTCAGAAGCCGGAGATTCGGAACCAGACCGATCGGGTGGTCTCACCGCGGTGCGTCCCCCATGTGGTCGCGAGCAGATTCACCAGCCAAAGGCCGCGTCTGCCGTCCTCGTCGAGACCGGGTGTCCGGACGATTGGCGCACTGGTGGACGAGTCGTCGTCGGTCACCTGCACGTGGACGTCGCCGGGAGCGTGCGTCATTCGTACGGTCACCTGCCCGCCCGGCGTGCGTCCCGAGTTCGAGTGGGTGACCGCATTGGTGGCCACCTCACTCAGCAGGAGTAACACATCGTCGAGAACCGGACCGGCGATTTGCCCAGTCAGGAGATCGCGTGCCCATTTTCGGGCGATGGGAATAGATATCTCCTTTCCCGGGAAGTTCCGCTGCCAGGTATCGTGAGGCGCCTTCGGCCGGGTGTCGCCGTAATGGCCGATCGGACCGTTGACCCTCATGTGCCCACCTCCGCCATGATGACGTCGGCGGCGTTGTCCGCGTGGGCCTCCACCCATTTGTCTCCCGGCCACATTCGCGCCCACCAGGGCCGCCAGGTGAAGGCCCAGCCGGAACGCCATATGACGATGACGCGCAGCAGGGTGCCGGACGCCGAACGGATCTCCAGAACCGGCTCCCCGGCCGTGGGGAGAATCAGGACGACACCCACACCGAGGGCGTTCAGCGACCGGCCGAGCCGAGCCAGATGGTCGAATCTCTCGTGCTGCTCGCCTGGCGTCACGGCCGGGCTCCGGAATGCTTTCCGGCGTGCCCGGCCGGGAGACCGAATTTCATCGGCGTATTCATTGGAGGGTTGCTTCCTTCCCGGTGCAGAGGTGATTGGTTGCTTTCTTCTTCGCTCCTCCCGGCGATAGGGGAGTGCGTTTATGATGCTCCCCTGATGCCTGGTCGGGTATCTGTTCCGCAGTCCAGAGCAGGGTGGATGATGACAGCCGTTGGTCTGTCCGGGACTGAATTCGGTATCACCGGCCGGGCAATAGGTCTGTTTTTTATAATTCGGGAGGGAATGTGATGGAAGTGGTGCCGGCTCTCGTCCCCGCGTCCCCGCGTGTGCGGTTCGGCGTCGAGCTGCGCCGCCTGCGGGAGGGCGCCCAGCTGTCGCAGGCCGCCGTGGCCTCCCGGCTCGGGTGCACCCAGACCCAGGTGAGCCGTCTGGAGAAGGCCGTCCGCAGTCCGTCGAAGTCCGACGCCGATCGGCTGGACCGGCTCTTCGGCGCCGAGAGCGGCGTCTCCTTCGTCCGACTCTACGAGCGCATCACCGCCCAACCCGGTGGCCCGGTCTGGTTTCGGAGCTGGGCCGAGGAGATCGAGCCCACCGCCCGCGTCCTACGATCCTGGGACCCCCTCCTGATTCCTGGACTCCTCCAGACGGAGGCCTATGCCCGGCACCTTTTCAGCTTGGAGCCCAGGGCCACTGCCGAAGTGGTTCAGAATCAGGTCGGAGCGCGAATGCGGCGACAGCGAATCCTCGATCGTGACAGCCCTCCACTTGTCCTCGTGCTCGTCGACGCCGGTGTACTGCATCGCAAGGTCGGCGATGCCAAGGTGATGCGTGAGCAATTGGACTGTCTTCTGAAGATCGTTGAGCGTCCTGCGGTCTCCATTCAGGTTGTCGACCCGGACTGTCTTCCAGGTTTGGCGGGGGCCTTTATGATTGCCGAGCTTCCTGATGGGAACCCGGTCACCGTCCATGCGGACTCACCAGCCCAGGGGCATGTCACGGCTGACTGCGAACTCGTGACCCTGATTCAGGAGCGATATGAGGCGATACGTCTGTGGGCTTATCCTGAACGCGCATCCCTCAAGATGATCGAGAAAGCGAGACGCGAGTGGACCTGAGCGCCGCCGTGTGGCGGAAATCATCGCTGTCTTCAGGGAACGGCGGTCAGTGTGTGGAGGTAGCCGTGAACCTTCCCGAGATGGTCATCGTTCGTGACAGCAAGGACTCGGACGGTCCCAAGCTGTTCTTTGCCCCTCATGCGTGGAGGTCCTTCGTTGGTGAAGTCAAGACCGGTGAGTTCGACCGCTGACCTGGTTCGGGCGATCGGAGAAAGCGAGGGGGCATGGACTTGAGCGCCGCTGCATGGCGAAAGTCGTCACGTTCCGGAGACAACGGCGGTCAGTGTGTGGAGGTGGCCGTGAACCTTCCCGGGGTGGTCGCCGTTCGTGACAGCAAAGACCCGGACGGTCCCAAACTTCTTTTCGCTCCCGCCGAATGGAACGCCTTCGTCGACGGGGTGAAGAACGGTGTGTTTGACCAGTGACGTGGTCCGGGCGGTCGGGAGAAGCCGACCGCCGGGATTGGATCGGCGACGGGTGACGCCATCCTCCATCGCTGGTCGCCTCCCTTGAGGTCGCCGACCGCTTCCCTGAGAAAGAGCCTTCCGGACGGGACAGGCCGTTGTTGAAGAAGGCCTCGACCAAGGGGGTGAGGTTGTGCGCCGTTCTTCCTCACCGAGGTCGCCCGCGAACCCCACAGAGGTCACCTGGGAGCCTCCCCACTGAGGGTCGTCTGCCGCCCCCCTGAAATCCTCGCCGAGGCCCCCACAACCCCAGCCGGGAGCCTCCTCACCGAGATCGCCCGCGAGCACCCCACGGCCCTGCCAGGAACCCCTCGCCGAGCGCGACGGTGTCGACCGGCGTGGACGGGAGGGGCGAGGCGTGCGCCGTACACAGCCGTGTTCAGAGGTTGGGCGCCGATGCTCCAGCGTGTGGGAGGGCGCGCTGGGCGTGCGCCGTACTCAGCCGTGCTCCGAGGTCAGGCGCAGCCTTCGTTGATCTCCTTGACCGGGGCCGGTTCCGTCGGCTTGCCCGACTTGGAGGTGGTTCCTGTGCCCCGCGCGCCGCTCGGGCCGGCGGTGGCACCCGAAGAAGCAGTAGCGCTCGGAGAAGCAGTGGCGCCCGAAGAGGCGGTGGCGCTCGGAGAAGAGGTGACCCCTGGCGTGGCGGTGGTGCCTGAGGTGGGAGTCGCGGGGGCGGCGAGTCGTTCCCGGGACGCCGAAGCGGTGGACGAGGTGTGGACGGCCTTGGCGGTGAGGGAGCGGATCTTGGCCCAGTCGGGGTAGCCGGTGCTGATCAGCGGCGGGACGAACTGGACGCTGGTCACCTCGGCGCTCTTCACCTTCAGGGCCAGCGGCACCAGGTGCTCCAGCATCGGCCGTGGGATGTCGGTCTGGAGGAGTTCCCTGGTGGCCAGCGCGATCCGGTTGAACCGGGAGAGCACGGTCGCCGGGTCGGCCTGCTGGAGCAGGGCGCTCAGCACGCAGCGCTGGCGGCCCATCCGGGTGTAGTCGTCGCTGAAGGTGCGCGAGCGGGCGAACCACATGGTGTCCGCCCCCCCGAGCCTGCGGGTCCCCGCCTTGACCAGGCCCTCGTTGTACTTGCCGAAGACGATGTCCTGCGGCACGGTCAGCCGCAGGCCGCCGATGGCGTCGATCAACCGGGCCAGGCCCCACATGTTCACCAGGGCGTACCAGTCGACCCGCAGGCCGAATGTGTATCCGACCGTCTCCATGAGGGTCCTGGCGCCCTGGTTCTTGCGTCCGCCGAAGAGCTCCGGGTGGGAGTCGGCGTACTCCCAGACCGAGAACAGCAGGTCCTCGCGGGAGCCGTCCGGGTTGGCGGGCAGCCGGAAGCCGTTGGGAAAGCGCTTGGCCATCGGGGAGCCGGGGACGAACCGGATGTTCTCCAGGTTGCGCGGCAGGCCGAGCAGTACGGTGTTGCCGGTTCTGACGTCGATGCTGGCCAGGTTGATGCTGTCGGTCCGTACGCCGACCCGGTGGGTGTCGGCGTCACCGCCGAGCAGCAGGATGTTCACCCGGGTCCGGCCCTCCCACGGATCGCTCTCCTGGGAGGAACTGGCCCGGGGGGCGGGGGTGGCCGGCGGGGCGCTGAAGATCCGGTCGAGCGCCGACTGCGAGACCGTGGCGTACTGCCCGGCCAGGCCGAACGGCAGCACGACCGTGATGGCGAGCAGACCCGCGATCACCCCCGCGACCGCCTGTGCGGGGCCGCGGAGCATGCCGGGCCGAAGCACCGTGAAGGAGTGCACGACCAGGACGAACCAGGCCAGGCCGAGGACCGGGGCGCCGATCGTGATGGCGGACAGCCAGGTCGAGGTGACCAGCAGCCCGGCCAGGTCTCCGAGGTCGGTGGTGAGCAGCACCCACAGCACGCCGAGCAGCAGCAGGGCGTAGACCGACAGCAGGGCGATCCCGGTCCTGCGCCATCCCGCCCGTAGGTGCCCCGCGCCGGGCAGTATCGCCGACAGGGCCGTCCAGCCGACGACCGCGCCGAGCCTTCGCGGCCCCCGTGGTCCCGGTCGCCTTGATCCGTCCTGCACCCGCTTCCCCGATCTCCCCACGCGCTTGAGCGCCGCAGGGGAGATGGTAGGGCGGGCGCCGAGGCTGAGGGGCGACGTACGGATGAACACCTTGGAAAAGAAATCCGCCTTTATCCTGACATATTTCCTAAGGCTGTGACTTTCTTGGCCGAAACCCGGTCCGGAGGTGACCATGCGCTCCGGCGAACCAGACCTTTCCGGAGGGCCTCTACCAGGGGAACCTCTACCAGGGGAAGGAGAACAGGTCGTAGTAGGCCGCGGCGACCAGCAGCAGGCCGGTCCCGCCGAGCACCCCGATGATCGCGGCCCACTGCGGGCGGCTCGGCCGCCAGCCCTCCCGCAGCCCGGAGACGACCGCCGCGCCGGCCGTGACCTCCTGCAACAGCATGAGTACGGCCAGCATCCTGATGACCAGCCACCCGGCGAGCACCGCGGGCCAGGCCCCCGCCTGGTTGACCGAGAACAGCACCAGCAGGGTGATGAGCGCGACCACCGAGACCAGCAGCCCGGCGCCGGTCCACGCCATCCGCCGGAACCTGCGCCTGACCGGGGGCCAGACTCTGGCACCGGTCTCGCCGGACGGCCGCCCGCGCAGCCGTAGCACCATCTCGGTCACCGGTCCGACCACGTAGCCGACCGCGGTCAGGCACAGCGTCATCCCCAGAACCGCCCCGCCCGCGTACCACGGCGCCGCGGGGACCTCGCTGGCCTCGTAGCGCTGTACGGGTGTCGCGCCCGCGATGTGCGCGGCGGGTCTGGCGGTTCCCGGCAGTCCCGTGACCCAGTTGGCCAGCGTCTCCAGATACCCGGGCGCGAAGGGGCCGCCGTGCAGGCGCATGCCGTGGTCGGCGCCCTTCAGGTAGCGGATCGTGTAGTCGGGGTTGCCTCCCTCGGCGAGCGCGCCGGTCAGGGCCTTGCTGCTCTCGACGAACGGGATCGACGGGTCGCTCGTGCCGTACAGGGCCAGGACGGGGGCGCGCACCCTGCGCAGCGCGGGCATGCCGTCGTGGCGCAGGAAGTTCATGTGCACTGCGCTCATCGCCCTGACCAGCAGCTCCCTGGTCCCCGCGGGGGCGTGCAGCCGGTCGAGCTGCTCGCCGAGCGCCCAGGTGACCTGGCGTAACGGTGAGACGTTCGGCGCGGAGACCAGCACGGTGAACCCGACGTCCCGGCTCCTGGCCGCGGCGATCGGCGCCACCCAGCTGCCCTCGCTCACCCCCCACAGGCCGGTCCTGGCGAGGTCGACGTCGGCGCGCAGCCGCAGCCTGGCCAGCAGGCGCAGGGCGTCCTCGGCCAGCAGCTCGAAGTCGCGGTTGCGGAAGTCGTAGCGGACGGTCCGCTTGTCGTAGACGAGCGTGACGATCCCCGCCCCGGCCAGCCACTCGGCCTGGTCGGTGAACTCGTCACGCACCCCGGGACCCGCCCCCTGGACGAAGACCAGGGCGGGATGCCTGCCGGGGGACAGCGGCGCGCGGATCGTCGCGTCGAGCGTCGTGTCCCCGGCGTCGACGGTGATGTCCTCAACGGAGAAACGCCCGTTCGCCGAGACCGGCCTGGTCTCCGCGACGGGCTGGGCGGGGAGGTTCTGGAAGATCGGGTCCACGTTCAGCGGCGGCGGATCGAAGGGAGGCGGCAGGGTGTAGCCGACCGTCGCCAGGGCCAGCAGGACCACACCCGCGGCCACGCTCACCACGCCTCGGCCAGCTCGCATGCCGATCGCTCCCTGGTCGTTGTTCGCCTCCGGGAGAAACGTACGATCTTCAGCGTACCCACGGCCGGTCACACCCGACAGGACGAATGGGAGCAGAGTGGTCACAGTGGTCTCGTGTGCGTTCGAGGCCTGTTAGCTTCACGTGACATGCGCGTGCTCCACACCTCCGACTGGCACCTGGGCCGCTCCTTCCACCGCGAGAGCCTCCTGAACGCCCAGGGCGCCTTCGTCGACCACCTGATCGAGACGATCAGGAGCGAACGGATCGACGTGGTCGTCGTCTCCGGCGACGTCTACGACAGGGCGCTGCCCTCGGTCGACGCGGTCGACCTGTGCAACCAGGCCCTGCGGCGGTTGGTCGGCGAACGGGTGCGCACCGTGCTGATCAGCGGCAACCACGACTCCGCGCGCAGGCTCGGCTTCGGCGCGGACCTGATCGACGCGGCGGGCGTCCACCTGCGCACCGACCCCGCGCGGGCGGGCGAGCCGGTCCTCGTCGAGGACCCCTCGGGCGACGGGCAGGTGGCCTTCTACGGCATCCCCTACCTGGAACCCGAGCTGGTGCGCGAACCGTGGGAACTGCCCGAACGCACCCACACCGCGGCGCTCGGGCACGCCATGTCCCTGGTCCGCGCGGACCTGGCCCGCAGGGGGACCCGCTCGGTCGTGCTCGCCCACGCCTTCGTCACCGGCGGGCGGGCCAGTGACAGCGAGCGCGACATCAGCGTCGGCGGGGTCGAGCACGTCCCGCTCTCCGTCTTCGACGGCGTCGACTACGTGGCGCTCGGCCACCTGCACGGCCGCCAGCGGATGAGCGAGACCGTACGGTACTCGGGCTCCCCGATCGCCTACTCCTTCTCCGAGGAGCGCCAGGTGAAGGGCTCGTGGCTGGTGGAGGTCGACGCGCGGGGGCGGGTGAGCGCGGAGTTCGCCGAGGCCCCCGTCCCCCGGCCGATCGCCACGCGCAGGGGACGTCTCGACGACCTGCTGACCTCGGCGGACCACGCGGGTTACGAGGACCACTGGCTCCAGGTCACGCTGACCGACCCGGTCAGGCCGAAGGAGGCCATGGAACGCCTCAGGACCCGCTTCCCGCACACCCTCAGCCTCTCCTTCGAGCCCGAGGGCGGCACCCAGCAGGGCGCGGTACGGCCGAGGCTCGCCGGAAAACCGGAGATCGAGGTGGCGCTCGACTTCGTCCGTGAGGTCCGGGGCGAGGAGGCCGACCCCGAGGAGACCACGCTGCTCCGCGAGGCCATTGAGAACTGCCGAATCAGGGAGGCGATGGCGTAGATGCGCCCGCACCGTCTGTGGATCACCGCGTTCGGCTCCTTCCCGGGTGAGGAGGAGATCGACTTCGACGCCCTCGCCGAGGCGGGGCTGTTCCTGATCCACGGCCCGACCGGCGCGGGCAAGACCACCGTGCTGGACGCGCTCTGCTACGCCCTGTACGGCAGGGTGCCCGGCAGGCGCGACAACGCCAAGAGCCTGCGCTGCGACCACGCCCCACCCGGCAGGGGGCCCTCGGTCGCCCTGGAGGTCACCCTCAGGGGGCGGCGGCTGAAGATCACCCGTTCCCCGGCCTGGCAGCGCCCCAAGCTCAGGGGAGAGGGCATGACCGGGGAGAAGGAGAAGGCACTCGTCCAGGAGTTCACCCCCTCGGGTGAGTGGACCGGGCTGACCACGCGGGTCGACGAGGCGGGCGAGCTGATCGGCACCCTGCTGGGCATGAACGCCGACCAGTTCTTCCAGGTGGCGATGCTCCCGCAGGGGGACTTCGCCAGGTTCCTGCGCGCCGACGGCGAGGACCGCCGCAGGGTGCTCGAACGGCTGTTCTCCGTGAGGGTCTACGCCGGCGCCGAGGCGTGGCTCGCCGACCGGCGCACCGAGGCCTTCCGCGAGCAGCAGAGCCTGCGCACCGAGGTCGACTTCGCCGTCAAACGCATCGAGGAGGCGGCGGGCCCCGAACTGCTCGCCCTCCTCGCCGAGAACGCCGGGGACTCCTCCAGCGAGGAGGACCCGCTCGCCTGGGCCGCCGCGATCGAGGCGCTCGCCGCCGACGCCGAGGCCGGCGCGGGCCGCGACAACGACGGTGTCCTGGAGACC
This sequence comes from Streptosporangium sp. NPDC000239, assembly GCF_040300765.1. Classification (NCBI taxonomy): domain Bacteria; kingdom Bacillati; phylum Actinomycetota; class Actinomycetes; order Streptosporangiales; family Streptosporangiaceae; genus Streptosporangium; species Streptosporangium sp. NPDC000239. The sequence continues at coordinate 224,434 of NZ_JBEPEI010000005.1, forward strand.
GTACGGCTGGCGCGGGCCGCCCTTGAGCAGGGAAACGCGCTCGCCGACCGGCGCCGCCGCCACGCCGAGGCGGTGGCGCGCGAACGCGCCCTCGGGGAGAGCGCGCAGGAACGGGCCGATCTGGAGGACGTGCTCGACGAGGCGGCCAGGGCCGACCGGGTGCTGCCCATGATCCGGGCCGCCGAGCAGCGGGAGGAGACCGCGACCAAGGCGCACCGGATGGCCGCCGACGCCGTCGCCCGAGCCCTGCCCCTGATCGGGCCGGCAGCCGGGGCAGCGGGCGAGAACGCGGCCGGCGTCGAACGGCTGGCCGCGATGGCGCTCGACCGGCGGGAGGAGATCACCAGGCTGGAGGAACTGCGCACGCAGGAACCGCTGCTGTCGAAGGACCTCCTGGAGCGTGCGACGCTCACCCAGGAGATCGCGGAGCTGGAAGCCCGCCAGAAGGAGACCGACAGCCGTCTTGGGGTTCTGCCCGGCCTCAGACGCGAGGCGGAGGCAAGGCTTTCCGCCGCCCGCCTGGACGCCGCGCGGGTCCCGGCCGCGGAGTCGGCGCGTGACGCCGCGCTGGCCCGGTTGAAGGCCATAGAGCGGCGGGACGGCCTGGCCGTCGCCCTGGAGGAGGCGCGAGGACACCTGGCCACGGTGCTGGGCAGGCTGCCCGATCCGGTGGAGCACCGTCCGGGGGACGAGGCGCGCACCCGCGAGCTGCTGGCCGTACGGGAACGGGAGCACGGGCGGCTGCTCGCCGGGCTTGAGGGGTTGCGCGGCGACGAGGCCAGACTCGCCGAACTGGCCGGGCCGCTGGCCGTGCTCGACGCCGAACTCGCCGAGGCGCAGGAGCGGGAGACGGCCCTTGGCGCGCGGTGCGCGGAACTCCCGGCCGCGCTCGCCGAGGTCACCGCGGAGCTCACCGAGGTCAGGGCCAGGGCGGCGGAGATCCCCGAGACGCGAGCACGTGCCGCCGCCGCCGCGGCCGGACTCGACGCGGCCGGACGCCGCGACGGCCTGCGCGCCGAACTCGACGCCGCCAGGACGCTCCAGGCCGAGGCCGTCGACCTCGCCCAGCGGCTTCGCGACCGCCTCCAGGACCTCCGGCAGGCCAGGATCGACGGCATGGCCGCGGAACTGGCGGCCGAACTCGTTCCCGGCGAACCCTGCGCCGTCTGCGGCTCTCCCGAACACCCTCACCCGGCGGCCAGGTCGGGGCGGGCCCCGACCCCCGAGGACGAGCGCGCCGCCCAGGCCGACCACGACGCCGCCGTGGAACGGCGCAGGAACGCCGAGACCGCGGTCGCCGCCCTCACCTCACGCCTCGAAGAGGCCCTCGCCGTGGCCGGGGACACGCCCGTGGAGCAGGCGCGGGAGGCCCTCGACGAGGTACGGCGCGCGCTGGCCGCCCTGACGGCGGTCGCGGAGACAGAGAGCGCCCTCGCCGAGAAGGCGGAGCGTCTGACGGCCGAACTCGACGAGGCGCGGACCGGGGCGGCCGACGCCGCGCGGCTGCTCGCCGGAGGCCGTACCCGCCAGGAGGAGTGGCGGGCGGAACAGGACAGGCTGACCGCCCGGCTCGACGAGGCACGCGGCGCCGACCCGACCGTCCAGGCCCGCAGGGAGCGCCTGACGCGGGAGGCGGCCCTGTTCGCCGCGGCGGCGGAGGCGGCCGGTCGCGCCGCGGAACTGGCGGCGGAGCACCGGGAGGCGTCCGAGGAGACGGACGTCCCGGCCGAGCAGGCCGCGCGGGAACTCGCGCGGGCGCAGGAGGCGCTGGCCGGGCTCACCGAGTCGGCGCGGGCCGAACCCGCGCTGGCCGAGGAGGCCGCGCGGACCGCGGACGAACAGGTCAGGCTTGAGGAGCTCTCGCGCGAACTCGCGGTCACGCTGGCCGCCCGCCGTACGCGGCGGGAGAGGCTGGACGCGGACATCGAGCGGCTGACCGCGCGCCTGGACGAGGCACGGGGCGACGACCCGACACTGGCCGCCAGGCTGGACCGGCTGGCGGAGGAGGCGGAGCTGCTCACGGAGGCCGTCGAGGCGACCCGGCTGGAGCGGACGGCCACGGCGGAGCTGGCGGCGGCCCGTGTCACGGCCACGGCCGCGGCCGTCGAGGCGGGCTTCTCCGGTGTCGAGGACGCGCTCGCGGCCTTCCGTCCGCCGGCCGAGCGGGAGGAGAAGGCCGAACGGCTGCGCGAGCTCGAAAGGGAACGCGTCGCGGTCACCGCCCTGCTGGCCGACCCCGAACTGGTCGCCGCCGCCGCGGAGCCCGAACCCGACCTCGACGGGCTGCGGGCCGCGCGTGACGCCGCGGAGGCCGCCCAGGCGAGGCTGCTGTCCGCGGCGAACCAGGCGCGGGCCCGGCTCGCCAGGCTCGTCACGCTCGGCGCCGAGCTGGCGGGATGCCTGGACCGCTGGGGTCCCGCGCGGCGGCGCCACCACGTCGCCGAGGGGCTGGCGGCCCTGACCGGCGGGACCTCGGGCGACAACCGCTGGAAGATGCGCCTTTCCGCCTTCGTGCTCGGCGAGCGCCTGCGGCAGGTGGTCGACTCGGCCAACGAGCGCCTCGACCGCATGTCGGGCGGCCGTTATCTCCTCGAACACGGCCTCGGCCGTACGGCGGGCGACCGCAGCAGGTCGGGAGGCGGGCTCGGCCTGCGGATCGTGGACGGCTGGACCGGCAGGGACCGCGACCCGGCGACCCTGTCCGGCGGTGAGAGCTTCATCACCTCGCTGGCGCTCGCCCTCGGCCTGGCCGACGTGGTCAGCGCCGAGGCCGGGGGAGTCGAGATCGGGGCGCTGTTCATCGACGAGGGGTTCGGCACCCTCGACGAGGAGACCCTCGACGGGGTGCTGGACATCCTCGACGGCCTGCGCGACGGCGGCAGGGCCGTCGGCATCGTCAGCCACGTCACCGAACTGCGCTCCCGCGTCCCGGCGCAGCTACGCGTCAGCAAGGGCCGCAAGGGCTCGACCGTCGAGGTCACCGTGCCCTGACGAGCCCTGACGGCCCTGACCGGCGGCACGGGCCGGGCGGTAGGGTATGCGGAGGCGGTCTCCGAGTAGATGTGCGGAGAACGCCGGGAAAGTGAGGAGTCAAGGTGGCGACCACCCAGCGCCCCATGCGGGCCGACGCGCGGCGCAACTACGAACGACTGCTGGCCGCCGCGCGGGTGGCCTTCGCCGAGCAGGGCACCGAGGCGTCCCTGGAGGAGATCGCGAGGGCCGCCGGGGTCGGCATCGGCACCCTCTACCGGCACTTCCCCACCCGCAGGGCGCTGCTGGAGGCCGTGCTCCACGACGGTCTGGTCACCCTCGACACACAGGCCCGCGAACTGCTCGGTTCGGACTCCCCGCAGGAGGCGCTCCTTGAGTGGACGCGCCACCTGATGGCCCACGCCACCGTCTACCGGGGACTGGCCGCGACACTGATGAGCAGCCTCAACGACCCGGCCTCCGAGCTGTACGGCGCCTGCCAGCAGACCCGCGCGGGCGGGTCGGCGCTGCTGGCCGCCGCCCAGCGGACCGGCACCGTACGCGACGACGTCACCGGGACCGACCTGATGCGTCTCGTCAACGCGGTCGCCTGGATCGGTGAGCACTGCGGCGACGACACCTCGGAACGCCTCCTCGGCCTGGTGATGGACGGCCTTCGGGCTCAGTAGCCCCGCGTACGGCGGGCGGCGGGACGGCTGATGAACGCGCGGGTACGGCCACCCCGTCGCCTGACCCTCCTGGTCAGGTCGGAACCGGTGACCGCGCGCACGACCTCCCCGCCGAGGATGACGCCCGCGCCCAGGGCGAGCGCGGTCGACAGGGCCTGGAGCAGGCTCTCCTGCCCCGCGCCCCCGTGGCCCAGGTTGACCTCGAGCATGCCCCGGTAGAGCGCGGTCCCCGGCAGCAGCGAGCCGATCGCCGGGATCGTGATCACCATGGAGGGGACCCGGGCACGCAGGGCGTAGGCGCCGCCGAACAGCCCGACGACCGCCGCGGCGACGGCGGTGGCCAGGACGACCGGCACCTGCCAGACGTGCAGCTGCACGAAGACCACCCAGACCATCGCGCCGCCGAGCGCCGCCGCGAACAGATGGCGGGGCGGTACGAGCAGCGCAACCGCGAACGACAGCGTCACCCCCACGGCCCCGAGCAGCTGCTCAGGCCTGATCAGCAGCGGCGCGGACGGCACGTTCTCCACCGTCAGCGGCACCCCGAGACGGACGGCGGCGTACAGCGTGATGCCGATGCCCGACACGATCGCGGTCAGGATGAAGAAGATCTCGAACAGCCGCCCGGTCGCCGTGACGTACTCGCCCGCGATGCCGTCCTGCACGCAGGCGACCATCGGCCGTCCGGGCAGCAGCGCGACGACCGCGCCGACCACGACGGCCTCCGCCCGCACCGGCGCGCCGATCGCGAGCATCAGCACCGCGACCAGCGAGCCGAGCATCGCCGCGACCGTGAGCTGGAAGAACTCCGCGACCCCGCGTCTGGCCAGCCAGGCGCTCGCCCGGTCGCCGAGCACGGTCGCCGCGAACGCCGCCGTCGCGACCAGCGCGCCGCCGCCGACCAGGATGCTCGCCGAGGCCGCGATCAGCGCGAGCGCCGTGACCAGGAACCAGTCGGGGTAGACCCGGACCCGGCGGGTGACCTTCCGCAGCCGGGACTCGGCCTCCTCAAGCGGCATGGATCCGCCCGCGGTCTCCCTGATCATCTCGTGGACCGCGATCAACCGGTCGTAGTCGGGCAGGCGGCGCCGTACCCGGCGTTCCGCGGTGACCGGGACGCTCCCGTCGGAGGGGACGTGCGAGAGCGTGATGGCCGACAGGTTGACGTCCGCCTCGCAGTGCGGCACGCCGTAGGCGTTGGTGATCCTGCGCATGGCGCCGGAGACCGTCTCGGTGCTCTCGCCGCTGCCGAGCAGCAGCTCACCGACCCGCAGCGCCAGCGCCATCGCCCGGTAGAGGTCGTGTTTCTGGGGTGTCCGATCCAGCGGCGACGCCGACACCGATCCTCCCTGACCCTCCCGGCCGTCACCGGCCGTACCTCATGCGAGATTATCTGGTTCGCCGCCCGTCTCTCACCGTTCGTCCCTCATCACCTGTTCCGCACCGTCCGTCTCCGGTGTCCGCCTGCCCACCGCGGCGGCCAGCGCCCGCACCCGCTCCGCGTGGGCGTCATGACCGACGATCACCGGCGGCTCGTTGTACGGCATGGCGTCGGAGGAGCGGCGCAGCTTGATGTACTGCCCGCAGGCGTCGACCGCGTAGGGCTCCATGTCGTCCTGGAGCGCGCCGATCACGGTGATGCCGTAGGTCTCGCCGATCTTGCGGAACAGCGCCACGGCCTCCCTGCGGTGCTCCTTGCCCAGGTTGCGGCCCAGCTCGTCGAGGACGAGGCACAGGTGGCCGCCGCCGGAGGAGGCGATCGCCGCGGCGCAGACCAGCTTGACCGCCTTCTCGTCCATCAACGCCGTGTTGGCCCGCCGGTTGTACGGCACGAAGCCCTGACCCTCGCCCCTGCGCCACCTGGGGGTGACCCGCCACGCCCAGCGCTGCTCGGGGTCGGCGGGCGCGGGCGGCACGGGAAACTCCAGCGTCGCGCCGTAGCCGCCGTAGGAGGTGTCCAGCCGGTCGAACTCCTCGGCGACCCGGGTGAGGCGCGCCTTGATCGCCGCGCTCAACGCCGCCCGGTGCACGGCGGTCGACTGCGCGGCCTCCTCGGCGCCCTTCGCCGCGGCGGCGAGGTCACGCTGCCTGGTGGCGAGCTGGGACTCGATCTGACGGCGCTGGTGACGTTCGTACTCCTCCTGGCCGCGCAGGTAGGACGCCAGGGCGGCGCAGACGCCGGGGAAGGTCGTCTGCTCACGCGCGGTGCGCCCGGCGCCGGGCTCGGTGCGCCGCCGTACCAGGAAGGCGAGCTCCTCGGGCATCTCGTCGTCCTCGCCGGGGAAGGTGTCGCGCAGCGCCTCGTCGAGGCGGCGTTCCGCGGTCCGCCACCACTCCTCGGCCGTCAGCGGGGACTCCTGCTCGCCCAGCGCCTCCAGCCACTCGCGGGCGCTCTGCGCGGTGCCGCCCCACTCGGCGGCCAGCGCCTCGATGCCGAGTGCCTGCCGCTCCGCCGTGATCGCGGCCGCCCGCTCGGCCGCCCGGTCGCGCTCCGCCTCGTGCCCGGCCCTGCGCCCCTCAAGGCGCTCGATCTCCATGTTCCTGGTCCTGGCACGGAAGTCGAGGGCGCCTGCCCGTCGCTCAGCCTCACCCACCTTCGGCCCGGCCTCGGCCAGCGCCTCGGTGAGACCGGTGAGCGCGGCCCGCCGTTCGGCCAGCCGCCGCTCGACGTCGGCGAGCCGTACGGCGGCCCTGGCCCCCTCCAGCCGCCGCCCGGCCTCTGCGACGCCGTCCTCGGCGGCGCGCACCGTCTCCGCGGCCACCTCCTGCGCGTCACGCGCCCGGTGCAGCCGCAGCTCGGCGGCCTTGATGCGGGCCTCCCTGCCGGTCGTGACCGCCTCGAACGCCCCGACGACGGTGACGCCCGCCGCGCTGACCAGCACGGAGCCGGGCAGCGCGGCCAGCGCCCGCGCCGCGGACGCCAGGTCGGCGGCGTCCACGACCACGGCGTGCTCCCTCGGCCAGCCACGGGCGCCGAGAGCCGCGGCGACCGCCCGCCCCGCAAGGCCGCCCGTGTCGTCCCTGGCGTGCTCGGCGACGTCGAGCGCGTCGAGCAGGCCGCTCGCCTCGACCCCCGCCGCGGCGAGCGCGTTGAGCTGTGCCGCGGCCGGGCCGCCCTCGGCGTCGTCGAGCGCGGCCTTGGCCCCCTCGGCCTCGCGGTCGGCGACACCCAGGGCCTTCAGCGCCTCGTTGAGCCTGAGCCTGGCCTGTCCGAGTTCGTCCTCGGCGGTCCGCACGTCACGGCCGTCGGCCAGCCGCCGCTGTTCCTCAAGGCCGGGGATCTGCCCGCGCAGCTCGTCGACCGCGTTCTCCGCGACCGCGCGGTCGGCGTCCAGCTTGGCCGTCCGCGCCTGCAGGGCGGTCAGCTCCCTGCGGGCCTCGGCCAGGCCGCGGTCGAGCGTGTCGTCCTTCAGGGTCGCGATCTCCGCCCGGACCTCGGCGACGGCCTCGGCCGCCCGCTCACCCTCCGCAGTCGCCCGCTCCAGGTCGGCGGCGAGAGCCTCGTCCCGCCGCGCGGTGTCGGCCAGCCTGCGCGCCAGCCGCCCACGCCAGCCGCGCATCCCCTCGGCCAGCCGTATCCTGGCCCGGTCGCGCCGGTCGAAGGTCTCAAGCAGCGCCCGCGACTCGTCCTCGAACTCCCTGAGCAACTCGGCGGCCCGCGCCGCCCGCACCCGTTTGGCGTGCTCGTCGCGCCGGGCGTCGCGTTCCTGGTCCAGCTCGGTGTCCAGGCCGGTCAGCGCGGCGATGGCCTCGAAGACCCGCTCGGGGGAGATCTCGTTGAGCGGCTGGGACAGCAGGTTCGTCGCGACCTTGCTGCGCACCGAGGTGGACAGGAACGACACGCACCTGACCCGGTCGCCGTACAGGAACCTGGTCAGGTCACGGGCGACGACGTCCCTGCGGCCCGCCGAGCGAGGCAGCGTCGCCCACAGGTGGTCGGCCCGCGTCACCCGCTCGGCCTCCGAGGAGGCCGTGGCCACGCACACCCCGGGGGTCCAGCGGATCTCCAGGTGCGGGGCCTCCTGGTTGACCCGCAGCCACACCGTCAGCGCGTCGTCCAGCCCGCCGGTGCCCGCCCGCCCGTCGCCGGCGTTCGCGAAGACGCCCACGATGTAGCCGTGGTCGGCGCTCGCCCAGGTCCTTCCGCCCCCGCCCGCGGCGAGCTCGGCGTTGAACAGCAGCTCGGAGACCGCCTTCGCCCCGGAGGCGAAGCGCCACTGCTCGTCGCCGAGCAACGCGGTGATCATCGCGATGAACGAGGACTTGCCCGCGCCGTTGGAGTCCTTCGGGCCCGCCCCGGCGACCACGATCAGCGTCCCCGGCACCGTCGGCACCGGGTGGGTGGACAGCCGGGAGATGTTGACCGCCTGCACGGCGATCAGCACCCGGTCGCCGACCACGTTCTCACCCGGCGCCGCCACCCTGGCCTCGACGGGCACCAGACTGGCCTGCCCCGCTCGCCCGCCTGCGTTGTCCGGCGAGTCCCCGGCTGACGGGTCCGGCTGCTCGGTCACCCCTGTCGTTCCCTTCTTCTGTCTCATCGGCGGTTGGCCCTCACGGCCGCGGCCAGCGGGGTGTGCGGCCCCGCGGCGAGGATCAGCTCTTCCTGCAGACGGCGCCTGGCCTGCGGGGTCAACCGGTGGAACTGCGGCCCGGGGACGTATCCTCCGGCCTCCTCTCCCGCCTTGACCTGCGTGACCAGGCCCGCGTGGCGCAACGTCCGCAGCGCCGCGTCCAGCTCGCCGACCGGCAGCCTGGTGTGCCTGCGCAGCTCGTCGACCTGGGCGGGGAACGGAGACAGCCAGCTGTCGGCGGGCAACAGCCCGTCGGCGCGGGGGATGGCCACCGAGTGGACCAGCACCAGCACCAGCACCGCGCGCTCGGCCTCCCCGAGGGAGGACCCGGCCAGCGCGGCCGTCCCGTCCTCGTAGCCGGAGGTCCACCGCTCACGGTCCTGGACCAGGACGCGGCCCCGCCGCCGCAGCATCTCCGCGACCGTACGGCGTGGCGCCGGATCGCGCAGCGCGGGGAAACGCGCCTCGCCGACCGGCTCGGCCGCGTGCTCGACCGCCATGAAGGCGGCCACGATCTCGGCCCTGCGCCGCTCGTCGAAGGGGGCGAGCAGGTCCTCGTCGACCCCGTCGGGCTCGGAGACGCTCGCGGTCGCGCCCGCCCCGGTCTCCTCGGCGGCCTGCCGCCCGGTCCTGTCCTGTGGCCTGTCCTGTGTCCTGTCAGGGGCGGGCAGGACGTCGAGTCCGGTGGAGCCGTCCTCTCCCGAGGGGAGACGCCGCAGCAACTCCCTGAGCTGGGCGTGGGAGGCGGCGGGCCAGCCGGCGCAGCGGGGGCCGAGCCGTACGAGACCGGCGTCGACCTCAAGCCAGGCCGAGTCGTGCAGGCGGCGCAGCGCGCCGATCGCCCAGTTGCGCATGAGGTCGTCACCGCGGCCGATCAGCGCCCGGTAGGCGGACAGCACGTCCTCGACCGGCGCGGGGGAGCCGGGCCACGGATCGGCGGACAGGTCGTTCCAGCAGCACTTCAGCGCCGCGGCCAGCACCCGTCTCGTCTCTCCGGCCCGCTCCACGTTCACCGGCGCGACCTGGTACTCGTCGAGGAGGGACGGCGTCGCCCCGTCGGGCCAGGCGGGCAGCGCCGTACCGGTCCCGTCGGGGTTGCCGAGCCGGGTCATCCCCGGGGGAGCGGGCTCACCCGCGCCGAGCGTGAGGGGGCCGGCCGCCCTGGCCCGCGCGTGCGCCAGCTCAGGCGTCATGGCCCGTCCTCTCCAGGAGCCCGTGCGAGAGCCATGACGGCTCCCCGTCCGGGTCCGCGGTGAGGGCGTCCGACCAGCGCAGCCGGTAGGGGGACTCGGGACGAAGGTCGGCCGAGACGAGGTCGGCCAGCAGTCTGCGCGCGGAGACCCACTCGCCGTCCGCGGTGAGAAGCTCCTCAAGCCGGGCGCTCGGCCGCCCGGCGAGGGCCGCCTCGGCGACGGCGGTGAGGTGGTCGAGCCCGCCGCCACCGGGCTCGTGGGAGTCGGCGGGGCCGGGATCGGGCAGCGCGGAACGTGGCGGCGTCGGCTGCGCGGGGGCGGGCCGGGGACTCTCGTCAACGGCCCTGACGATCGCCGCAGGATCGTGCCACGGCGCGGGGACGTCGAAGACGAACCCGTCGAGCACGGCGGCGAGCCGCTCCCTGGGCGCGGTCTGGGCGAACGTCCGCCAGGTCTCGGCGGGCAGCAGGGTGAGGTTCCTGGTCGTGCCCGCGGAGTCGGCCAGACGGCCCGCGGCCCGGCGGGAGGCGTCGCTGTAGGAGTAGATCGAGGCGCGCAGCTCGGTGCAGGTGCGGTCCAGGTCGGGCCAGCGGGTGAGGATCGTGGCGTGCAGGCTCTGCGCCCTGCGGGCGATCTCCTCGGTGCCCCAGAGCTTGGGCGCCTGCTCACGCAGCTCCTCGATGGTGCCGCCGGTCAGCGTGATCAGCTCAAGCGCCCACAGCCTGAAGGCCCGCGACAGGTTCTGCGCGCTGAGCCGCGCCTCCTCCATGGTCGTGCGGGGGTCGGCGACGTTGAGGTCCTCCAGGGCGAGCAGCCGGTGCATCTCCGACTGACCGCCGTCGTCCATCATCCGCCGGACGAACATCAGCCCGACCACGCTGGTGAACGACGCCCGGTAGCGGAGCTGGTTCGGTTTGGGGAAGACCTCACGGATCGCGCCGAGACCCCTGAGCACCCGCAGACGGTTCTCGAACAGCTCAAGGGGGTAGGCCCGGCAGACGTGCCGCATCTGCTCGTGGGTCAGCCACTCCTCGCCCGCCTCGGCGAACGCCGCGAACAGCGTCTCGGCGATGTCGACCAGCACGGGGTCGTCGACCACGGCGCCGCTGTCGCGCGCGAGCGCGGCGAACATGCGGCGGTAGGTGGCGAGCACGGCCTCCTCGGAGAGGGCCGAGTCGAGCGTGATCTCGTGGTTCGTCTCTGGCACGCGCCCTACCGTAAGGCTTGGGCCCGACAATCACGGCCCTGACGCCGTACGGCACCGCGCCCGCGGTGGGGCCGTACGGCACGTGAGGCGCACGAAGATGATCGGCGGGAAAGGGGACGGGGGTTCCGGCTGGCTCACAAAGGATAATGGATCAGGGCGAATTCCCGATCATGCGTGATATTTCCTGATACCTGCCGTGTTTAACGAATTGTGGCAGTCCTTGAATGTTTGCGTTGGAGGTCCATTTTGCGATCGTGGGCAGGGCGGGGGTGGTCGTGGACTGGACCGTGGACGCAGGCGGGGGCAGGATGGATTTCACCTGGTCTGGGGGCGGAAGAGCCGTTCCGGATATCCGATTGTTCGGATTCGCGCCCCTGGGGAGGCGTAATTCGCGGGGGGTGGGTACTCGTCTGGCCTATCCGGGTGGCGAACGGTTCCGGCGGGTAGCACAATGATTTCCGCGGGTGACATCCGGAGCAATTAACACATAAGCTTCCCGCCGAAAAGGGGACACGACCCGTGATAAGCGTCCTGATCGCCGAGGACATGCACCTCGTTCGCGGAGCGATGGCCGCGTTGCTCTCCGTCGAGCATGACATCAAGGTGGTCGAGGAGGTCGGTCACGGCGACGACGTGGTGCCCTCCTGCCTGCGGGCCAGGCCGGACGTCGCCCTCCTCGACATCGGACTGCCCGGCACCGACGGCCTGTCGGCGGCCTGCGAACTGGCCAGGGTGCTGCCCTCCTGTAAGAACGTCATGCTGACGGGCCTGGCCACCCCAGCCGCGCTGCGGCGCGCGCTCGACGCCGGGGCGCGAGGCTTCGTCGTCAAGGACGCCCCGGCGGGAGAACTCGCCGAGTGCGTGCGCAGGGTCGCCGCGGGCGAGCGGGTCATCGACGCGGAGCTGGCCGTCGCCGCCCTCCACGCGCGGGAGAACCCGCTCACCGCCCGCGAGCTTGAGGTGCTCCAGGTCGCGGCCGAGGGGGAGCCGGTCAACGAGATCGCCAAACGGCTCTTCCTCTCCGGCGGAACGGTCCGAAACTACCTGTCGCGGATCCTCGCCAAGATGGGGGCCAGGACCAGGGTCGAGGCGGTCACCATCGCCCAGGAGTCGGGCTGGCTGTGGCCCGAGGACGTCAGGCGGATCGGCCTGATCCGCTACCGCTCACGGGCCTGATCCAGGCGCTCCCGGTTCGAGACCGGTGTGCCGGGCGAGGAAGGCCAGCATGTCCGCGGCCAGGCCGACCGACCGGCTGACCGACCTGGCCCCGTGTCCCACGCCGTCCTCGTGGCGCAGCACGACGGGCCTGTCTCCCGAGGTCGCCCACTGCAGGGCCGCGCACATCTTGCGGGCGTGGAGGGGGTCGACCCGGGAGTCGCCGCCGAAGGTGGTCAGCAGCGTCGCCGGATAGTCCGTGCCCTTCTCGACCCGGTGGTAGGGGGAGTAGCCGAGCAGCCAGCCCAACTGCTCGGGGTCGTCGGCCGAGCCGTACTCACCCCGCCAGGAGGGGCCGAGGCCGGAGCGCTCGTAGCGGACCATGTCGAGCAGCGGGGCCGAGCAGACCACGGCGGCGAACAGATCGGGACGCTGCGTCAGCACCGCGCCCGCCAGCAGGCCGCCGTTCGACTCGCCGCACACGCCCAGCCGGTCCGGGGTGGTCCAGCCCTCCGCGACGAGGTGTTCGGCCACCGCGACGAAGTCGTCGAAGGTGTTCTGCTTGCGGCCGAGTGTGCCCGCCCTGTGCCAGTCGGCCCCCTCCTCGCCGCCGCCCCGCACCTGGGCGAACGCGAAGATCCCGCCCGCCTCGACCCAGGGCAGCACGTAGCCGGAGTACGACGGGGCCAGCGGGCGCCCGAATCCGCCGTAGCCGTACAGGACGGCGGGCCGGGGACCCGCGCCCGGGCGGGCCAGGACGACCACCCGCACCGGGGTGCCGTCGGCCGAGACGCAGACGAACCGGTGCGACTCGACCTCGGGCACCTCGACGGCGCCGGGCGCCGCCTCCCAGAGCGTTGTCCGCCCGGTGCGCGCGTCGTAGCGGTGGACACCGACCGGGGTGACGCCGTCGGTGTAGGTGAACCAGACCTCGTGTCCCCCCTCAGGACGGGTGGACATGTGCCCGACGGAGCCGAGGCCGGGCAGGGGGACCAGGCCGAGCCGTTCCCCGGTCACCGGGTCGTGGACGCCGATCTCGCCGGTCGCGTGCCGGGTCCGGCCGACCAGCAGCACCGGTCCCCCGGTTCCCTCCGCGATCGCGAAGTCCCCGATCACGGCCTCCGGGTCGGGGCCGACCAGTTCGCTCCAGCCCTCGGGTGAGGGGTGCTCCGGGTCGGCGACGCACAGCCGGCCTCGGGGCGCGTCCCGGGTGGTCAGCAGGTACAGGCGGCCGTCGGGACCGACGGCGGCGACCGTCACCGCGTCCGTCCCCTCCTGGACCGTCCGCAGCGCGGGCCGTTCGGGGGAGGAGGCGACCAGGTCGGCCAGCCACAGGTCGTTGCCGCCGGGACGGCCCGCGGAGACCGTGAGCCAGCGTCCGTCCCCGCTGATCCCCAGGCCGTAGGAGCGTTCCTCGGCGCGGACCACGACGTCGTCGTCGGCGGGGGTGCCGAGCCGGTGCAGGCAGACCCTGCGCCCCCGCACGTAGAAGAAGGCCTTCCCGCCGGGCAGCCACGCGACCGGCGAGTAGCGGCAACGGTCGACCGGCCCGTCCACGACCTCGCCGGTCATGACGTCCGCGACGTACAGACGCGAGTGCTCGTCCCCGCTCCTGGACAGCTGGAAGGCCAGCAGACGGCCCTCGGCGTCCGGCTGCCAGTGGTCGAGCGTGACCAGGCCGCCGGGGTCGAGCACCCCCGGATCGACGAGCGCCCTGACGTTCTCCCCCGCTGCGGCGGTGTACAGCACGGCGTGCTCCTGCCCGGCCGTACGGCGCAGGAAGAAGCGACGCCCGCCCCGCCACATCGGCGTTCCCGCGGTCCCCGCCTCGGTGAGCGCGGCCACCCTGGCGTGCCACCCGTCACGGCCGGGCAGCGTGGCGGCGTGGGCACGCCACAGCTCGTCCTGGGCGGCGAGCCAGTCACGCGTCCTCGGGTCGTCCCCGTCCTCAAGCCACCGGTACGGATCGGGTACGGCCCGCCCGCCCAGAAGGTCGACGACCGGTTCCCGCTCGGCGGGCGGATAGATCATGGGACAAGCTCCTGGTTCTCGGCGGGGTTCCAGTGCCCGGCCAGTTCCGCGTACGGCGGGCACGAGGCGAGCAGTTCGTCGTGGGTCCCCAGCCGGACGTCGACGCCGTCCATGACGAGGATCCGCCGGGCCCTTCTCGCGGAGGTCAGCCGGTGGGCGACGACCAGCAGCGTGCCGCCCCTGCGGGCGAAGGCCTCCTCCGCGACGGCCTCGGCGACCGGGTCCAGGTGGCAGGTCGCCTCGTCGAGGACCACCAGGCGGGCGGGGCTCAGGTAGGCGCGGGCCAGGGCGACGAGCTGACGTTCGGCGGGGGAGAGCAGGCCCGGATCGACCTCGGCCGAGTGGCCGCCGAGCCTGGCGACCAGGGCGGTCAGCCCGACCGCGTCCACCGCCTCCTCGACGGCCTCGACCGGCGTTCCCGCGGCGGCCAGGTAGGTCAGGTTCTCCAGCAGCGTTCCCCGGAAGACGTAGGCCTCCTGGGGGATCAGCACCCGGCTCGCCGGATCGAGCAGGCCCGCGGGAACGCCACCGACCAGGACCTCCCCCGTGTCCGGCGGCAGCACCCCGGTGACGAGCGCGGCCAGCGTCGACTTGCCGATGCCACTGGGGCCGACGACCGCGACGTGGTCGCCGTCCGGGATCGACAGGCCGAGGCCGGAGATCACCGGCTCGGCGTGCGGGCCGTAGGCGAACCACACGTCGCGCAGCCGTACCCCGGCGTCCCCGGGGGCGCGCCGTTCCACCTCGGGGCGGGGCGGGGCGCCGTGGCGCAGGACGCGTTCGAGCGAGACCCGCAGCCGGACACCGCTCATCCCGAGGCCCTGCACGAGGTTGCCCAGCGCGGGGGCGAGCGACTGGGTGACGTAGACCAGGGCGCCGAGGATCACCCCGGCCCCGGCCCCGCCGCGTACCAGCCAGGGGGTGCCGGCCAGGATCAGCAGCACCGGAAGCCAGCCCCCGACGGCGAGTGAGGCGGTGCGCAGCGCGGTCACCCCGGCCAGGGCGCGCCCGGCCCGTTCCTGCAGCCGCACCTGACGGCCGAGGTCGTCGGCCACCCGCGACCCGGCGCGGCAGGCGGTGATGTCACGCAGCGCGCCCGCCATGTCGGCGAGCGACTCGGCGGTGCGCTCGTCGGCGAGGATGAACTCCCGCTGCCGCCGGGCGAGCGCGGGCAGCGAGAGCAGGAACAGGCACAGGCCCGCGGCGAACGGCGGCAGGACCAGCACGAGCACACCGGGAGCGAGGGCGCCCAGACCGAGCACGACGCTCACCACGGTGAAGGCGAAGGACCTGACGACCGTGATGACCGAGGCCAGGGCGTCCCTGGCCAGCTCGACCTGGAGGTTGGCCCGGGCGACGGAGGCGGTTCCTGGGCCGTTCCCCGCCGTGGCCGAACGGCGCAGCGCGCCGCCGACGACGTGGTCGAGCAGTTCCTCGCGGAAGGGCTCGACCACGGCGCCGACGGTCAGCACGACCTGGCGCGCGCCCACCGCCGCCACCAGCCAGGCGCCGCCCAGCACGGCGAGCCAGGCGAAGCCGATCCCGGCCCGGCCCGCGGTGAAACCGTCGTCGATGGCCCTGGCCACGGCCAGGCCGACCACGAGGGCGGGCGCGGTCTCGGCGACCGACCAGGCGCCCAGCCTCAGCAGCAGGCGGGGTTCGCGCAGCAACGCCCGGCGGACGGGACCACCCGGTACGGCCGCCCTCACGACGCACCCGCCCCGGTGACCGGAGGGCTCGGTAGAGGCTGGAAGACGGCCCGGTAGGCGGGGTCCCGCCACAGCCTGGCGTGCGTGTCGCAGGCGCGCACCCGCCCCTCCTCCAGCCAGACCACCAGGTCGGCGGAGGCGGCGGTCGTGGCCCGGTGCGCCACGATCATCCGGGTACGGCCCCCCAGCTCGCCCGCCAGCGCCCGGCTGACCTGACGCTCGGTGACGGTGTCCAGGCTGGAGGTGGCGTCGTCGAGGACGAGCAGGCGACGGCCGTGCGCGAAGGCCCTGGCCAGGCCGAGCCGCTGCCGTTCCCCGCCGGACATGGGGGCCTCGCGCAGCGGCGTGCCGTACCCGAGGGGGAGCCTGCGTACGAAGCCGTCGGCGCACGCGGCACGGGCGGCGGCGTGCACGGCCGCCTCACGGCCGTCCGTCCCGGCGACGCCGAGGCCGACGGCGCCGGAGATCGTCCCACCGGCCAGGACCGGGCGCTCGAAGGCGTAGCCGACGGCCGCGCCGAGCGCCTCTGCGGACAGGTCGGGCAGCGGCACGCCGTCCAGGCGGACCTGCCCGGTCTCCGGGTCGGCCAGCCGTCCCGAGAGGGCGGCGAGGTGGGACTTGCCCGAGCCGGACCTGCCGACGACGGCGACCGAGGAGCCGCCGGGGACGACCAGGTCGATCCCGCTGAGCACGCCCGCGCCGACACCGCGCAGCTCCAGGGTGCCGGGGCCCTCCGGCAGGGACAGGCCTCCGTAGGCGATCACGGGCTCCTCGGTCAGCTCCGCCAGGCGGCCCGCGGCGGCCCGTGCCCTGGCCAGACGGCCGACGTGGCCGAGCGCCGCACCGAGTCCGGCGCCGAGCACGACGTAGCGGGCGGCGGCGTACAGCTCACCGGCGGTGAGGTCGCCCCCGGCCAGCCGTAGCCCGCCGACGCCGAGCACGGCCACTTCGAGCAGTGGCACCACGGCCCCCGCCCTCACCCCCGCCTGGGCGTTGGCCCGCCACATGTCCATGGCGTGCGCGCGCAGCCGGGGCAGGGGGGCGAGCACCCGGGCCCGTTCCCGCTCCTCGGTGCCGGCCGCGGCGATCGTGCGCGCCCCGGAGAGGGCGTCGACCAGGCGCGCGGCGATGTCGGCCTGCGTCCGCTGGTAGTCACCGGCGAGGGAGGTGGTCGTGCTGAGGAAGGCCCGCAGGACGAACGCGATGAGCACCAGACCGGCGACCAGGGTCAGGGCGAGCCAGACGTCGATGAGGACGAGGGCGACCAGGCCGCCCGCGGTGGGGACGAGCAGCGCGGCCCCGGTGACGATCGACTCGGGCGCACGCCCGGCCTCGTCGGCGTTGACGCCCATCCGGGTGACCAGGTCCCCCTCGGGGAAACGGCGGGTCATCGCGGGACCGGCCCCGAGCACGTGCCGCAGGATCCGCAGCCGCAGCCACCGGGTGGCCCGCGCGCCGCCGCCCCCGGCCGCCCAGACGCCCAGCACGTCGCAGGCCGCGATCAGAACCACCACGGACCCGCAGGTCACCAGCCAGGTACGGCTCGCGGGCCCGGTCGCCACGAGCGTGTCGACGGTCCTGCCCAGGACGTAGGGGAGCGCGAGCTCGCCGAGCGCGCCCGCCAGGGAGGTGAACACCAGCACGTACAGCCAGGGACCGCTGTGCCTCAGCGTCCGCGTGACCAGCCGATCCGCCGTCCGCACCGTTCCTCCTTCGCCGCGGGTTCTCGTGGAGGGCTTCCTTGTATTTCTTGGTATTTCCTGGAAAGGGCGATGCCCGGGACGGCTGCCGTCGCCGGCCGTCCCGGGCATCCGCTTGACTAGTGGCAGAGCAGCAGGCTGAGGTTGCTCGGCGTGTGGGACTCGCAGCCCAGGACGGTCAGCGTGCTGCCGCCGCCGCCACCGTGGCCGCCGGGGGTCTCCAGGGTCTGCAGGTCGAGAAGAACCATGGTGTAACTCCACTTCTGGGGGAAAAGCGCTTACCGGGGGATACGCGAAGAACCTCGGGGGAGGCTCAGTGGCAGAGCAGCAGGCTGAGGTTGCTGGGGGTGTGGGACTCGCAGCCGAGAACGGTCAGCGTGCTGCCGCCGCCACCGCCGCTGCCGCCGCCGGGGGTCTCCAGGGTCTGCAGGTCGAGAAGAACCATGGTGTGACTCCACTTCTGGTGAGCTGGAAGGGTGAGGGGGTCAGTGGCAGAGCAACAGGCTGAGGTTGCTCGGGGTGTGGGACTCGCAGCCCAGGACGGTCAGCGTGCTGCCGCCACCGCCGCCGTGGCCGCCCCCGGGGGCTTCCAGGCTCTGCAGGTCGAGAAGTACCATGTGATCTACACCTCCTTCGATCTTGGTGTTCGTGGGAGTCGAGGTCGCTCGGCGGTTCACGCAGGCGTTGCCTTGGTCAGGGAGCCTGCGCCGCCGGGCGGCCCGGTAAAGGGGAGGAACACCGGCTCGTCGCGCAGCACGGTGCTCATCGCGAAGAGGACTCCGGCCGTGCCGGTCGCGAAGTCCATGGAGAGCCGCATCAGCTGGTCACCGGGGAAGGCCAGGCCGCCCGCGTACGGCAGGGCGTGCCAGCCGAGCCCGCTCAGCTGCGCGGACACGAGGTCGTTCAGGGCCGTTGAGCCTCCGGTCCTGGCCCGTCCGGCGCCCAGGGCCACGATCATGCCGGCGCGGCCGGTGAACAGGCCCGGCTGGACGTAGAAGCCGGCCCCGGTGACACGCTCGCAGCCGTCGAGGGCGGTCCTGAGGTCCGCGTCGTCGCGGTGGGCCAGATAGCGGCCCAGCGCCAGGGCGATCCCCACCGACCCCTCGTCGAGATAGGGCAGGACGCGCCAGCCCTGGGTGACCTGGAGGGAACCGTCCTCGTTCGTGGTGCACCGCCGCAGGTCCTGGCGGAGCGCGACGGCCGCGCCGTCGAGCATCGAGGGGCCGCCGCCGCGCTCGTAGGCGTGGGTGAGGAGCAGGGCCGGGCCGCTTGAGCCGTACATCAGTCCCGCGCGGGGGTTGCTCCCGCCGCTGATCTCGGGCACGTCGCCGGGGCCGCCGAGCCGGTCGGCGCAGACACGGGCGATCCGGTGGGCCAGCTCGGTCAGGCCCGTCTCGCCGGTCGTCTCGCCCAGGTGGAAGAGGGTGAGCCCGATGCCGGACAGGCCGCCGAACAGGCCCAGGTCCAGGGCCTCCCACTTCTCCCGCATGCACCGTTCGACGATGTCGAGCGCGTCCTGACGGTGTCCGAGCAGGTCGAGCACGTACGCCACCCCATGCAGGCCGTCGTAGAAACCGAGGCCGGTGCCCGGTTCGGGGTCGAGCGCCCCGCGCCGCAGCCACTCCTCATACTCGGGGAAACGGCCGCAACCCGCCCGTTCCAGGGCGTAGAGCACGCCGGCCGCGCCGTGGGCGACGCCGAGACCGCCGCCGGGACGGAACTGGGCGATGTCGCCGGGGAAGAGACGGTCCTTCCGCTCGGGGGTCGCGCTGGCCAGGATGGCCCTGGCCAGTGACTCCCTGACCTCCGGCCAGCCGTCGCTCTCCGGCCGGGGTATTCGGGTGGGGGTCGTCTCCGTCGCGCCGAGGATGGTCGTGACGGCCTCCTCGACCACCTCGGGCGGCACCGGGAAGGTCCGGGTGACCAGCTCGCCCAGGTGCAGGACCTTGGCCCGGTCGAGCGGGAGCATGATGGTCAGCTGCGGCGCGAACAGCCCGAGGCACAGACAGGCCAGGGCGTATTCGTCGATCTCGACGCCGTTGCGGTCGCGCGGCGCCCCGAAGGCCGGGTGGCCGAGACTGGCGCGGGCGTTGTCCTCGGCGAGCGTCGCCACCTCGTAGTCGATCAGGACGAGGCGTCCCTCCTCGGTGAGGAGGATGTTGTTCGGGTGCAGGTCGCCGAAGACGACGCCGCGCTCGTGCAGCGCCCGGACCGCCTGCCTGACCTTGGGAAGCATCTCCAGCGCCCAGGCGGTGTAGCCGGCGACGGCCTCCTCGTCGCGGACCGCCCTGGTCAGGGGGTAGCGCTTCACCAGGTGCCGCTGCAGGGGGTTGCCGTCGACGAACTCCTGCACCAGGAAGTGGTGCTCGCCCAGTGTGAAGTAGTCGAGCAGTTCGGGCACCGCGTCGAGACCGGCCAGCCTGCGCAGCATGTCGCGTTCGTGTGCCAGCCGTGCGACCGCGTCCCGTCCCGCGGCGTCGAGCCCGGCGTGCGGGCGCCCCTCCTTCAGCACGACCCGTCGCCCGGTGCCCCGGTCCCGTCCCAGGTAGACGCCCCCGCCGTTGGAGAACTGCAGCACACTCTCGATCTCGTACGGCAGGCCGCCGGTGGTGACCGCGTTGCGGGCGGCGAGGTGGGATTCGAGGAAGGCGGGCAGCCGTACCCAGGAGGGCAGACTGAAGGCGGGGCCGCGGACGTCGGGCACGAGACGCCCCGTGTCGTCCTCGACGGCCAGCACCAGCTCGCCGTTGTCGGCCACGCAGTGCCTGGGCACGAAACCCCCGTAGCGCACGAACAGCGGGCCGTCGCCGTAGCGCAGGTCGCTGAGCACGTAGGGGCCCCTGACGCCGCGCAGCAGCTCGTCGAGCTCCTTCAGGACCAGTTCGAGCTGGGCCTCGTCGACGGGATAGATCGTCACGAGCTTGCCGCTCGACCCGCGGGCGGCGGCCTTGGAGTTCAGCATGGCCATGATCGGCAGGCTGCGCAGGAACTTGAACGCCACACCCCGGGGCACGCAGTAGTCCCACACGACCTCAAGGGCACGCTCGGCGTCCTCGACACACGCCGAGACGTGGATCTTCCACCCCTGGGCGGGCGTCCTGCCGTCGGCGGGCGCGTAATGCATCCAGGTGTCGCCGGCCTGGTGCCTCCAGCCCGGCGGCACCTTCCGGGTCGCCTGGGGGAAGTCGGTGTGCTCTCCCCGGGAACCGTCGAGGGTGTCGTAAAAGATCCGGTCAGCGAGACAGTAAACCTCATACTGGGCATTCACGGCATTCTCCCTGCTGTCTTCCAGAAGGAAGAATTCCGGATAACCAGAGAAATGACTAGTTACAAACTCCATGGGTCGCATATGTAAAATTCACAGGTTTAATCGCGAGATTGGGTGCTACCTGGGCATTTAGGGTATAAGTGAAAATTATTCAGAAAAACTTTTCCGGTACCTCGGCGACGAGCCGGAACCAGCCGTCCTCACCGGCCGTCGCCCGCAACGTGCCGCCGATCCCGGTGACCCGGTGCCGCAGGTTGCCCAGCCCGTTCCCCCCGGTCTCCTCCCCACCCGGCCACTCCCCAGGTGGTGTCCCGTCCGGCGCCCCGCGCGGTGCACTGCGCGGCGCTTCGTAGGGTGCCCCGTCGTTGGCCACGCTCAGCCGCAGCAGGCCGTCCCGTCCGGTCAGCTCGATCACACATCTGCCCGGGTCGCTGTGCCTGAGCATGTTCGTGACCGCCTCGCGGACCACGGTCCCCAGCACCGCGCTGACGTCCTCCGGCAGTCCCGGCCGTCCGAGGCTGACCGAGCAGTCGATCCCGAAGCCCGTCAGCAGGGCCTGCGCCCGGGTGCTCTCCCCCCGCAGCGACAGCCGCCGGCTCCCCCGGGAGACGTGACGTACGGCGTGCGCGGCGCGCCGTACCGCCTGGAGCGTCTCGGCCAGTTCCTCGCGCAGCCGTTCGTCGTCCGCCGCGTGCCGGTAGGCCAGCTCGCTCTTGATCGAGGCCAGCCAGAGCCAGTGCCCGGCGAGGTCGTGGATGTCGCGGGCCAGCTCCTCCCGGGCATGCCGTACGGCTCTGTCCCGCTCGGCGCGCAACCGTCCGACCCTGAGCGCCAGGGCGATCGTGACGCCCAGCGAGACCAGCAGGGCCCCCACCGCGACCGCCGTGACGGCGTACAGCTGGTGCGGCATCAACGACCCTTGTGCGGCAGGTGCATATACGGCAATAAAGGCAAAAAACCGTTTAACTGTCAATGAATGAGAACGTCATTCGGCGGGGAACGGCGTGAAACGGCGACGCGGGCCATGCCCTTTTCCCCGCCTTCACCGGCGGGACGTGAGGGTCAGCGCGACGGCCAGGCAGGCAGCGGGCTCAGCAGCCAGGCGCCGAAGGCCAGGCAGACGATCGCGACCAGCAGGAAGAGGAAGATCCAGAACCCGGCGGGCAGGACGGTCAGCCGGGCGAGCTGGTCGGCGTCGGAGTCGGGAGTACGGCTGTGGCGGCGCTTGCGGCGCAGCTCCAGGATCGGCCTGACCCCGCCGAACAGCAGGAACCACACGGCGAGCTGGGCCAGGACGGCGTCGACGGCGGGCGGGGAGTACCACGTCAGGGCGAAGATCGCCCCACCGGTCGCCAGCAGGCTCACCACGCCGAAGAGGTTGCGGATCAGCAGCAGCATGCACAGCAGCAGGCCCAGCACGATCGTGATCAGCGCCGTCACGTGCCCCGCGGAGACCAGCCACGCCCCGCCGAGCCCGAGCAGGGAGGGGGCGACGTATCCGGCGGCGGCGGTCAGGATCATCCCCGGCCCCGTCGGCCTGCCCCGGGTCAGGGTCACGCCCGAGGTGTCGGAGTGCAACCGGATGCCCTGCAGCTTGCGCCGGGTCAGCAGCGCCATCAGCGCGTGCCCGCCCTCGTGCGCGATCGTGACCAGGCCACGGGACAGCTGCCACGAGGTGGGCCAGGTCACCACGGCCAGGGCCACCAGCGCGGACAGCAGCACGGCCCATCCGGGCGGCTCCGTCTGGACCCTGGTCAGGGCCCTCCAGACCTCCGACAACGACCATCTCTCCTTAGAATCTTCCGAACCCTTCGAGTTCCCTGACTCCCTCAGGCCTTTCGCGGTGCCGGAGCAAAGCGTCCCACGACATCCGGTGTGCTGGCGATAAAGCCGTGACAGGACGGTCCCGGCCGGTTCGCCCGCCGTACTCCCGGGTGTCCCTCGGCGGTCACCTTCACCCCCGAACCTGGGGTTCCCAATCTCACTTTCAGGGCTGTCACCAGGCCCGGTCCCCGCCTAAACTCGGTCAGCGGAACATCCGTGATCGGGGGAAATCACGTGAACGATCAGAATGCCGGGCTCATCAAGAGCTTCTACGCGGCCTTCGCCCGCGCAGACCTCGACTCCATGGAACGGTGCTACCACCCGGAGGTCACCTTCGGCGACCCCGTCTTCCTGGAGCTCGAAGGCAGGAGCAGGGTGATGGGCATGTGGCGGATGCTGCTGAGCGGTGAGGGCGGCGTCGCCGTGTCCGTCAGGGACGTCACCGCCAGGCGTTACGACGGCGCGGCGCACTGGACCGCCCGCTACGTCTTCGGCAGGACCGGCAGGCCGGTGATCAACGAGATCGACGCCCTGTTCAGGTTCGAGGACGGCCTGATCGTCCGGCACCACGACGAGTTCGACTTCAGGCGCTGGTCCAGGATGGCGCTGGGCAAGCCGACCGGCCTGCCGTTCGGCTGGACATCGGTGTTCCGGGACACGATCCGGGGCAGGGCGATGCGGTCACTGGAGGACTTCATGAGGGCCGGATGAGCCGGATGAGGAGACAGGCGTGGCCGATCGGCAGATGCGCAGCATACTGAGCCTGGTACGCGGGCGTTCCGGAGGAGAGCGTGACTCTCCCGAGCGTTCCATGGACCCCCGGGCGGACGATCAGCTGCCCCCGCCTCGCTCACACGTCATCGACAGCGCGATCTACGTGAACGGTCTCAGGGACGTGACCCCCGAGTCCCTGCCCGAGGCCTTCGAGTTCCTGAAGAGGACGCCGGGCAGCATGGCCTGGATCGGCTTCTACCGGCCGGAGGACTCGGTCATCGTCAACGTGGCCGAGGAGTTCGACCTGCACGAACTGGCCGTCGAGGACGCCATCGTCGCCCACCAGCGGCCCAAGGCCGACCGCTACGGCGACACGCTGTTCGTGGTGCTGCGCCCCGCGAGATACCTCGACGAGGCCGAGGAGGTCGACTTCGGCGAACTGCACGTCTTCGTCGGCCAGAACTTCGTGATCACCGTACGGCACAGCGAGACCCCGGACCTGTCCCAGGTCCGCAGGAGGATGGAGAGCGACCCCGAACTGCTCGCCAAGGGGCCGCAGGCGGTGTTCTACGCCATCCTGGACGCGGTCGTCGACGGCTACGCGCCGGTGGTCGCTGGGCTGCAGAACGACATCGACGAGATCGAGGTCGAGGTCTTCAGCAACAAGCCGGGCGTCTCCCGCCGCATCTACGAGCTGTCCCGCGAGGTGATCGAGTTCCAGCGCGCCACCCAGCCGCTGCTCGGGATGGTCGAGGGACTCATCGCCGGGGCGCCCAAGTACGGGATGGACGAGGAGGTGCAACGGCACCTGCGCGACGTCGCCGACCACGCGATCACCGTGGCCGAGCGGGTCAGCGGCTTCCGGCAGATGCTCCACGACATCCTCGTGGTCAACTCGACCATGGTGGCCCAGGCCCAGAACGAGCACATGACCAACCTCACCGAGGTCAGCAACGCCCAGAACGAGGAGGTCAAGAAGATCTCCGCCTGGGCCGCGATCCTCTTCGCCCCGACCCTCGTCGGCACCATCTACGGCATGAACTTCGAGGTCATGCCGGAGATCCACTGGTGGTTCGGCTACCCGTTCGCGGTGCTCCTGATGGCGGCCGTCTGCGTGACCCTCTACGTCGTCTTCAAACGCCGTGACTGGTTGTGACCGAACCGGCCGTCCGCGTTCTCCGTGTTTTCCGCCCGCTGTGAAACGCCTTTCCCGTACGGCGCCGCCGCCGGGCGGACGGTGTTCTCACCGGGCCGGGTAAATGAATTTGTCGACGTTTCTGTGAAGCCCGGGGACACGACGGGGCCCCGGCGCACGGCCGGGGCCACAGGGGATAGCGGGGCCGCTCAGCCGAGCTTGGCCAGGATCAGGTCGAGCTTGTCGTCCATGGAGTCCATCCGTTTCTCCATGGCGTCCATCCGGCCGCCCAGGCCTCTCACCTCGGCCTCAAGGCTGTCCACCTTGGTCTCCAAGGCGGTCATCCTGCTCTCCAGGCCATCCACCTTGGCGTCCAGCCGGTCGACCTTGGTCTCCAGGCCGCCCACCCGGACGCCCAGGTTCCTGACCTCGGTCTCCAGGCCGTCCACCCGCGCGGTGAGCGCGACCAGGTCGTCCCCGGTGGCCATCCTGTTCATGATCTCTTCGAGCACGGGGGAGGTGTACGTCATGATCTCCTCCCGGATGATCACGGGCAGGTTGCCCAGCGTCCCCTTGATGCCGGCGAGATCCGAGCCCGTCCTGAAGGCCCAGGATTCGAGCGCCGCCACTCGCCGGCAGGTGCTCGTCGTCGCCACGTCGGTCATGCTATCTCCTGATCGGGGGGAGCCTCCGTCGAACGGCGGGCCGGGCGACGGATTCGTCACAGTGCGTGGCCAATTGAACACCGTCGACGACGGGGCGGGGGCGGTTTCGCGAGGTCAGCCCAGCAGTTTGCGGGCGGCGTCCTCGATCTCGGCCTCGGAGAGCAGCACGTGCCTGGCCGCCTCCCCCAGCGGGACGAAGCTGTCGGAGGAGGTCACCCGGGCGATCCGGCCGGTGAACCCGGCGTCGAGCAGCTCGGCCACCACGCTCTCCGAGACGCCGCCCGAGCGACGGGTCTCGTCGGCGACCAGCACCCGGCCGGTCAGCTCCGCCGCGCGCAGCAGGTCCTCGACCGGCAGCGGGGACAGCCAGCGCAGGTCGAGGACGCGGCAGCCGTACCCCTCGGCGGTGAGCCTGACCGCGGCGCGCAGGCTCATGCGCAGGCCGTTGCCGAAGGTCACGATGGTCAGGTCGCGGCCGTCGCCGTAGCTGCGGGCCCTGCCGATCGGGACGTGCGTCTCGGCCCAGCGCGAGGGCGGCACATACGGCGAGAGCCAGCCGTTGTCGCCCTCCTCGAACAGGTCACGGGTGTTGTACAGGGCGATCGGCTCAAGGAAGACGCACACACTGCCGTCGGTCCTGGCGGCGGCCACGCAGGTGCGCAGCATGGAGGCGGCGTCGTCGGGCCTGGCGGGGGAGGCGACCACGAGACCGGGGATGTCGCGGAGGGCGGCCACGGAGTTGTCGTTGTGGAAGTGACCGCCGAAGCCCTTCTGGTAGGCGTAGGCGGCCACCCGCACGACCATCGGATTGCGGAAGGCGCCCTGGGAGAAGAACGACAGCGTCGCCGCCTCACCCCTGATCTGGTCGAGCGCGTTGTGCAGGTAGGCGAGGTACTGGATCTCGGGCACCGGCAGCAGGCCGGAGACGCCGGAGCCGAGCGCGAGGCCGAGCACGGCCTGCTCGTCGAGGAGGGTGTCGAAGACCCGCCCGGCGCCGAAGCGCTTCTGCAGCCCCCGGGTGACCCCGTAGACGCCGCCCTTGCGGGCCACGTCCTCACCGAAGACCAGCACGTCGGGGTGGGCGGCGAGCTGGTCGGCCAGAGCCCGGTTGATCGCCTGGGAGAGGGTGAGCGGGCCCTCCTGCTCGGGCAGCCTGCCCGCGAAGGCCTTCTCCCTGGAACCGGAGGAGACCGCGCTGGCCGGGGCGACGGTGCGCGGGGTCCGGGGCGCCAGCGGCTCCATGACGTCGGCGGCCGAGGTCAGACGCGGGCGGCGCGAACTCTCCAGGGCCATCTTGAGCAGATGCTCACGCGTCGTCTCGTAGTGCAGCAGCAGTTCATCCGGCGTGGCCAGGCCCGCCTCGACGAGCAGCCTGGCCGTGGCGACGAGAGGGTCGCGCTCCAGGTCGGCGTTGATCTCCCGCTTCGTCCGGTAGGACAGCTCGACGTCCGAGCCCGCGTGCCCCATCAGCCGGACGGTCCGGACGTGCAGCAGGGCGGGGGAGCGGCGCTCGCGGACGTGCCGGGCGGCGGCGAGGGCCACGTCGTGGACGTCGGCCAGGTCGCAGCCGTCGGCGGCGAAGTAGGTCAGCCGAGGATGGCGTGCCGCCTCGACCCAGCCCTGCGGTGTCCGCACGCTGATGCCCAGGCCGTTGTCCTCGCAGACGAGCAGCAGGGGCAGCGCCACCCCCTGGTAGGAGACGTAGCCCGCGGTGTTGAGGGCCGACAGCGCGCTGGCGTGGTTGACCGACGCGTCGCCGAAGCTGCACACCGTGATCGCGTCGTCCGGCCAGGCCGAGCGCAGGCCGAGCGCCCTGGCGCGTTCGACGGCGAAGGCGACCCCGACCGCGCGCGGCATGTGACTGGCGACCGTCGAGGTCTGCGGGATCACCGCCAGATTGGGGTGGCCGAAGACCTTGTGGCGGCCGCCCGCGATGGGCTCCTCCGCCGAGGCGGTCAGGCCGAGCAGCACGTCGCGCAACCCCTGCTCGGGCAGCCGTCCGGCCATCGCGGACCTGGTCAGGTAGAAGGCCCCAGAACGGTAGTGCAGGAGCGCGGGGTCGGTGACGCGCAGCGCGGCCGCGACCGCGGCGTTGCCCTCGTGCCCCGAGGAGCCGATGGTGTAGAAGCCCTCCCCCTGGGCGCGCAGCCAGCGGGCGGCCACGTCCAGGAGCCTGCTGCCGAGCTGGAACTCGAACAACTCCCGGCAACGGGCCCCGGTCAGGCTCGTGCCCTCACGCACGGGAAGGCCGGGATCACGCGGGGCCCCCGGGGACAGGGCGGCCACCGCCTCGGTGAAATTGGTCTCAACTGCGTCGCGCGCCACAGCCCGATTATGTCCCCATCGGAGAGTGCCGCACCGGCACCTTGAGGTCTTTGGCGTCACGCCCCGCCCGTTTTGCGGCGTCGTGCCTGATGGGAGGTGTCGTCGGTGAAAACTCACACCATCTGCCGGATTTATCAACTAATAGACCGACTTGTGTGTCTATTTGACCTAATGATGCTTAGGTTTCGGCTGGGCGTATCAATGGAAGAGTGAGGGGCCGAAAGAAGACGCATTCCTTCCCGGACGTCCGGGACGTACGGCCCCGTTCGCCCCACTGTTAACGAACGCTAACTTTCGTCGTCGTTCAGCGTGGCGAGGGCCGTACGGGCCATGCCGAGCAGCAGGCGCGCCATCGCCTCCCCCGGCAGCTCGCCCGCGCTGTGCGGGGTCGAGTTGAGCAGGCCGAAGACGGCGTGCGTCGCGGCGCGCAGGCGGGCGGGCGGGCACGCGGGGTGCAGCTCGCTCAGCACCGTGACCCACTCCTCGACGTAGAGGCGCTGGAGCCTGCGGATCTGGCGCCGGGCGGGCTCGGGGACGTTGCCCAGCTCGCGGTCGTGCACGGTGATCAGCGAAGGATGGCTGAGGGCGAACTCGATCTGGCCGCTGAGCAGGGCGTCCAGCGCGGCCTCCGGGCCGGGGGCGGTCGTCACCCGGTCCGCGGCCGAGGCGTGCAGGCGCTCGCTCACGTCGAGCAGCATCTCGGCGAGAAGCGCCTCCTTGCCGCTGAAGTGCCGGTAGAGGGCGGGGCCGGAGACGCCGACCGCGCCGCCGATGTCCTCGATGGAGACACCGTGGAAGCCCCGCGCCGCGAACAGCTGGGCCGCGGCGTCCAGGATCTCCACGCGTCGCGTCCCTCGGTTGCGGGCAGGGGTCCGAGCGGTTGTCACATCTCGCATGGTAGACGCTGACGTTAATGGTGACTAACATCGGCGGTGACGTTAGCGACCGTTAACCCGCGACGACGGAGTCGGGGACGGCCCGGACAAGGGGGCTCGCATGAGTGGCTGGCCGGTGCTGCGAAGCGCCTGCGATCCTGGCGGTGAGGGGTTCAAGGGCAACGCGGAGACCAACGAGCGGCTCGTCGCCGACCTGGCCGAGCGCGTCGCCGCCGCGGGGGAGGGCGGTCCTGAGCGTTCACGCGCCAGGCACGTCGCCCGGGGCAAGCTGCTGCCCCGCGACCGCGTCGGCACCCTGCTCGACCCGGGCTCGCGCTTCCTTGAGCTCTCCCAGCTCGCCGCGACCGGAATGTACGGTGACGAGGCCCCCGCGGCCGGGATCATCACCGGCGTCGGCCGGGTCTCCGGGCGCGAGTGCGTGGTCGTCGCCAACGACGCCACCGTCAAGGGCGGCACCTACTACCCCGTGACGGTCAAGAAGCACCTGCGGGCCCAGGAGGTCGCCCTCCACAACAACCTGCCGTGCCTGTACCTCGTCGACTCGGGAGGCGCGTTCCTCCCCAAACAGGACGAGGTCTTCCCCGACCGGGAGCACTTCGGCCGCATCTTCTACAACCAGGCGACCATGTCGGCGCGCGGCATCCCGCAGATCGCCGCGGTCCTCGGCTCCTGCACGGCAGGCGGCGCCTACGTCCCGGCGATGAGCGACGAGGCGGTGATCGTCCGCAACCAGGGCACGATCTTCCTGGGCGGCCCGCCGCTGGTCAAGGCCGCCACGGGGGAGGAGGTCACCGCGGAGGAACTCGGCGGCGGCGACCTGCACGCCAGGGTCAGCGGCGTCACCGACCACCTGGCCGAGGACGACGCGCACGCGCTGCGGATCGTCCGCGACATCGTGGCCACCCTGGGCCCACGGTCCCCCGCCCCCTGGGAGCGCGTCCCCGTCGAGGAACCCGCGCACGACCCCCGCGACCTGTACGGCATCGTCCCGGCCGACACCCGCACGCCGTACGACGTGCGGGAGATCATCGCCCGCGTCGTGGACGGCAGCCGCTTCCTGGAGTTCAAGGCCGAGTACGGTTCCACGCTCGTCACCGGTTTCGCCCACATCCACGGCCACCCCGTCGGCATCGTCGCCAACAACGGCATCCTGTTCGCCGAGTCCGCGCTCAAGGGCGCCCACTTCATCGAGCTGTGCGACCGCAGGGGCGTCCCACTGGTCTTCCTGCAGAACATCAGCGGCTTCATGGTCGGCAGGGCCTACGAGGCGGGCGGCATCGCCAAGCACGGCGCGAAGATGGTCACCGCCGTCGCCTGCGCCAGGGTGCCGAAGTTCACCGTGGTCGTCGGCGGCTCCTTCGGGGCGGGCAACTACGCGATGGCGGGCCGCGCCTACTCGCCCAGGTTCCTGTGGATGTGGCCGAACGCCCGCATCTCGGTCATGGGCGGTGAGCAGGCCGCCAACGTGCTCTCCACGGTCGGCGGCGCCGACCCCGAGGCCATCCGCAGGCAGTACGAGGAGCAGGGCAACCCCTACTACTCGACCGCCCGCCTGTGGGACGACGGCGTCATCGACCCCCTCGACACCAGAACGGTCCTCGGCCTGGCCCTGTCGGCCGCGGCCAACGCCCCCCTCGACCCCGTCGGCTACGGCGTCTTCCGGATGTGATCACCTCATGACACCTGTGACCCAGGCACCCGCCCCGCGCGGCATGTTCGGCACCGTCCTGGTCGCCAACCGCGGTGAGATCGCCCTGCGCGTCATCCGCACCCTCTCCAGGCTCGGCGTCCGCTCCGTCGCGGTCTTCAGCGACGCCGACGCCGACGCCCGCCACGTCAGGGAGGCCGACGTCGCGGTACGGCTCGGCGGCGGCTACCTCGACATCGACGGGATCCTGGCCGCCGCCGCGGCGACCGGAGCCCAGGCCGTGCACCCCGGATACGGCTTCCTGGCCGAGAACCCCGCCTTCGCCCGCGAGTGCGCGCGGGCGGGCCTGGTGTTCGTCGGGCCGCCGCCGGAGGCCATCGAGGCCATGGGCGACAAGATCCGCGCCAAGGCGACCGTCTCCGCGGCGGGCGTGCCCGTCGTGCCCGGCGGCGCAGAACCGGACGACGACCTCGCCGAGGCCGCGGGCCGCGTCGGCTTCCCGGCGCTGATCAAGCCCTCGGCGGGTGGCGGCGGCAAGGGCATGGTGCTGGTGCGCTCGGCCGCCGAACTGCCCGAGGCCCTGGAGTCGGCCCGCCGTACGGCCGCGGCGGCGTTCGGCGACGCGACCCTGCTGATCGAACGGTTCGTCGAGGGGCCGCGGCACATCGAGATCCAGGTGATGGCCGACGCCCACGGCAACGTCGTCCACCTGGGCGAGCGCGAGTGCAGCCTCCAGCGCCGCCACCAGAAGATCATCGAGGAGGCGCCCTCCCCGCTGCTCGACGAGGAGTCCAGGGCGCGGATGGGCGCGGCGGCCGTCGAGGCGGCCAGGGCCGTCGGCTACACCGGCGCCGGGACGGTCGAGTTCATCGTGCAGGGCACGACCGGCGACTACTACTTCATGGAGATGAACACCAGGCTCCAGGTCGAGCACCCCGTCACCGAGCTGGTCACCGGCCTCGACCTGGTCGAACTGCAGCTCAGGGTGGCGGCGGGCGAGCCTCTGCCGCTCACCCAGGACCAGGTACGGCTGCGCGGCCACGCCGTCGAGGCCCGCGTCTACGCGGAGGACCCCTCCAGGGGCTTCCTGCCGACCGGAGGCCGGGTGCTGGCGCTGCGCGAGCCCGAGGGAGTCGTCGAGGGGGTCAGGGTCGACTCGGGCCTGGCCGAGGGCGGGGTCGTCGGCAGCGGCTACGACCCGATGCTGTCGAAGATCGTCGCCTGGGGACCGGACAGGGACAGCGCGCTGCGGCGCCTCGACGGGGCGCTCGCCGCCACCGCGGTGCTCGGTGTGCCGACCAACGTCGCGTTCCTGCGGGCGCTGGTCACCCACCCCGAGGTGGTCGCCGGAGACCTCGACACCGGCCTGGTCGAACGCAACCTGGACGACCTCCTGCCCGAGGAGGGCCTGCCCGAGGACGTGCCGGTCGCCGCGGCGCTGCTGCTGCACCACGGGCGGACGCCCGCCGTACCGGCGGTCGCCGACCCCTGGGAGGTGCCGGACGGCTGGCGTCTCGGCGGAGCCGCCTGGACCGTCTGGCGGCTGGAGAACCGGGGCGAGGTCGTCGAGGTCGGGGTGCGCGGGCTGCCCGCGCGCGGCGCCGAGGTCCGGTTGCCCGGCGGGAGGACCGCGCGGGCGAGCCTCTCCCTGAACGGGGGCGACCTGCTGGTCACGCTGGACGGGGTCGGCAGGCGCTACGGCTGGGCCCAGGGGGCCGAGGACACGCTCTGGCTGGGGCGTGACGGGGACGCCTGGGCGCTGACCCGCCACCACCTGGGCGACCCGGGAGACCGGGCGGGAGCCGGCTCGGGAGGCGACGGAGTCGTCCGCAGCCCCATGCCGGGAACGGTACTGCTGGTCAAGGCCGTGGTCGGGGAGCGGGTCGAGCGGGACCAGCCGCTGCTCGTCGTCGAGGCCATGAAGATGGAGCACACCGTGACCGCCCCGGCCGCGGGGACGGTCA
Source organism: Streptosporangium sp. NPDC000239 (assembly GCF_040300765.1). Classification (NCBI taxonomy): domain Bacteria; kingdom Bacillati; phylum Actinomycetota; class Actinomycetes; order Streptosporangiales; family Streptosporangiaceae; genus Streptosporangium; species Streptosporangium sp. NPDC000239. The sequence continues at coordinate 256,101 of NZ_JBEPEI010000005.1, forward strand.
CGGAGCTGCGGGTCAGGGCCGGACAGGCGGTCGACATGGACGCCGTGCTCGCGGTCGTCGACGTCGCGGAGGCTTCCGGCGAGGGCGGGGAGGACCGGGCATGATGCGTGAGCCGTACAGGATCGAGGCACGGGGGCTGCCCGAGCGGGTCACCGTCTACGAGGTCGGCCCGCGCGACGGGCTGCAGAACGAGGCGGTCACGGTCCCGGTCGAGGTCAAGGCGGAGTTCGTCGCCAGGCTCGCCGCCGCGGGCCACCGGGTGATCGAGACGACCAGCTTCGTGCACCCGAAGTGGGTTCCCCAGCTCGCCGACGCCGCCGAACTGCTGGAACGGGTGGAACGGGTGCCCGGTGTGCGCTACCCGGTGCTCGTGCCCAACGAGCGGGGGCTCGACCGGGCGCTCGAACACGGCGTCGAGGAGATCGCGATCTTCGCCAGCGCCACCGAGACGTTCGCGAACAGGAACCTGAACCGGACGCTTGAGTCGCAGTTCGAGATGTTCGAGCCGGTGGTCGCGCGGGCGCTCGGCAACGGCCTGCGCGTCAGGGCGTACGTCTCGATGTGCTTCGGCGACCCGTGGGAGGGGCCGACCCCCGTGGCCCAGGTGGTCTCCGTCGGGCGCAGGCTCCTGGACCTCGGCTGCTACGAGCTCTCGCTGGGCGACACCGTGGGAGTGGGCACCCCCGGGCACGTGGCCGCCCTCATCGGGGCCCTGGCCGGGGACCTCGGCGGGCCGGAGCGGCTCGCGGTGCACTTCCACGACACCTACGGCCAGGCCCTGGCCAACACCCTCACCGCCCTGCGCGAGGGCGTGACCGTGGTCGACGCCTCGACCGGCGGCATCGGGGGCTGCCCGTACGCCGAGAGCGCGACCGGCAACCTCGCGACCGAGGACCTGGTGTGGATGCTGCACGGTCTCGGCGTGGAGACCGGGCTCGACCTGCCCTCGCTGGTGCAGACCAGCACCTGGCTGGCTGAGCGGCTCGGCCGCCCCAGCCCCTCCCGGGTCGTACAGGCCCTGGGAACGGCCCCGGACGTCAAGGAGTGACGATGCCCAAGCTCGCTGAGGAATACGAGGACCTGCGAAAGACCGTCGAGGAGTTCGCCCGCGACGTGGTGGCCCCGGTGATCGGGGACCTGTACGAACGCGAGGAGTTCCCCTACGACATCGTGCGGCAGATGGGCGCGATGGGCCTGTTCGGCCTGCCGATCCCGGAGGAGCACGGCGGTATGGGCGGCGACTACTTCGCGCTCTGCCTGGCCCTTGAGGAGCTGGCCAGGGTCGACTCCAGCGTCTCCATCACCCTTGAGGCCGCGGTCTCGCTGGGCGCCATGCCGATCTACCGCTTCGGTACGGACGAGCAGCGCGCCACGTGGCTTCCCCGCCTGGCCTCGGGCCAGATTCTAGGCGCCTTCGGCCTGACCGAGCCCGGCGGCGGTTCGGACGTGCCCGGCGGCATGCGGACCACGGCCGTGCTCGACGGGGACGAGTGGGTGATCAACGGCTCCAAGGCGTTCATCACCAACTCCGGCACCGACATCACCGGCGTCGTCGGCGTGGCCGCCATCACCGGGGAGCGGGAGAACGGCAAGAAGGAGATCTCGACCATCCTGGTCCCCTCGGGGACGCCCGGGTTCACCGTCTCGAAGAAGTACTCCAAGGTCGGCTGGAACTGCTCCGACACCCGTGAGCTGTCCTTCACCGACTGCCGGGTCCCGGCGGCCAACCTCCTCGGCCAGCGGGGGCGGGGCTACGCGCAGTTCCTGCAGACCCTCGACGAGGGCCGCATCGCGATCGCGGCCCTGTCCGTCGGCCTGGCCCAGGGCTGTGTCGACGAGTGCCTGCGCTATGTCCACGAGCGCCGGGCCTTCGGCCACCCGATCGGCCACTACCAGGCCATCCAGTTCAAGATCGCGGACATGGAGGTCCGCACCCACACCGCCCGCCTGGCCTACCACCACGCGGCGGAGCGGATGCTGGCGGGCGAGCCGTTCAAGAAGGAGGCGGCCATCGCCAAGCTGGTCTCCAGCAACGCGGCCATGGACAACGCCCGCGACGCCACCCAGATCTTCGGCGGCTACGGCTTCATGAACGAGTACCCGGTGGGCCGTTTCTACCGCGACGCCAAGATCCTGGAGATCGGCGAGGGCACCAGCGAGGTGCAGCGCATGCTCATCGCCCGTGAGCTGGGCCTGTCCAGCCTGTGAGACCCCGTCCCCGGCGCCGCCAGGACGGCGGCGCCGGGGTTGGTGCGTGATCTCCACGTTTCCCGCACGGAATCCGCACGTTTCCGTGCCGGGCTGACCTCATGGAGGTTCCCAGGCGTCTTCAGCCGGTTGCGGTCAGGACGGACACGGCCCGTGACAGGGAGAGGTGCGCCGTCCTGGTCGCGGTCGCGGCACCGCCGGTGACCGCCCTCGCCGACCGGACGCTGCTCGCCTGGCTCCTCGACCACGGCTCCTGCACCCGGCCGGTGTACCGGGGGTCCATGGAGTGTGGGGGGTCTGCGGGCATGCTGGAGGCCCTTCTTGTCGCGGCGCCGCTGACCCCGCCGCCGCCCGTGCAGATGCGGCTGATCGCCCTCGCCGTACGGCGTGCGAGGCGGGGGTGAGGTCCCTCAGGTGGGGCCGGCCTGTGACGGGCTCGGCCGGTCTCCGTTCGGGGAGCCGCCCTGCGACTCGCCTGGGGAGCCGGGCGGTGAACCGTGCGAGCCGTTCGGGGACATCGCCGCGGCGGCCTTCGACATGATGCGCGCCATGGTCGCCAACTCCTCGGGGGTCAGCTGGTCGATCAGGAAGGCGCGGACGACGGCCACATGGCCGGGCGCGGTCTTCTCAAGGCAGCGCACTCCCTCGTCGGTGAGCACCGCGAGCACGCCCCGTTCGTCGGAGGGGCAGTCCATCCGCTCGACCAGCCCTCGTTTCTCAAGCTGCCCTATCTGGTAGGTCAGCCCGCTCTTCGAGACGACCAGCCTGCGGGCGAGGTCGCTCATGCGCAGCCGCCGCTGCGGCGCGATCGAGAGCTTGGCGAGAATCTCGTAGTGGGGATGGGTAAGTCCAGAGTCGGCCTTCAGTTGCTCCTCGATGCGCCGCTCCAGCAGGTGCGTCGCCCTGAGGTAGGCCATCCAGGCATCCAGTTCACCTTCACTCAACCATCTCGTGTCCGCCACTTTTCCAGTGTATGGGTTGTTCGAATTTGAACCAGGGAGTTAAGGTGGTGGTTCAAATTCGAACGACCATGGGGAGTCCTCATGTTTTGGCTTGAGCGTGCGAGGCCGATCGCGCTGCTGCTGGCACGGATCGGCGTCGGAGTGATCTTCGTCGTCCACGGCTGGCAGAAGTTCGCCACCATGGGCCTGAGCGGCACGACGGCCTTCTTCGAGCAGATCGGCGTACCGCTGCCGGGCCTGGCGGCACCGGCGGTCGCCGTGATCGAGCTGGTCGGCGGCATCGCGCTCATTCTCGGCGCCGCCCTGCCGATCGCCGCGATCCTGCTCGTCCTGGACATGCTCGGGGCGATCGTCTTCGTCCACGGCGCCAACGGCTTCGACGCGGCCAAGGGGGGCTACGAGTTCGTCCTGGCCCTGATCTGCGCCCTGCTCGCCATCGCCTTCAGCGGTGGTGGCGCTCTCGCCCTCGACGACCTCTGGCAGCGGCGCCGTACGGCCGGCGTCTCCTGACGGCCCGCCGAACCTGGATGTCACCTCCGGCTCCATGGATCGCCGGTCCGGTGCGGGCGACAATCGGCACCACGACCGGGGACGACCAAGGAGCCGGGGGGCGAAGTGGGATGGCTGCGGCGGGTCGCCGGCGACCTCAGGAAGCGGCGGAACATCGACGCCCACGCCCTGACCGTCGTCGCAGTCCTCTACGCCCTGGTTTCGCTCTTCAGCGACAGGCTGGACGACGACTTCAGATGGGCGGTGCTGCTGTCGGGGCTCGGCCTGCTGATCTACCGCTCGCTTCCCGATGAGACCCCCGAGATGGCCGAGGGCGTCCTGTACGACCGGTCGGTCTACGACACGGTCCCGGCGGCGTCGTTGTTCGCCGGGGTGCGCGACGTCCGGGTCTTCGCCCCCTCGGCCGTCAACCTGCTGTCGGCGCAGACCTGCGAGATCCTGCGCAACAGCGTGCTGCGGCGCGAGAACGGCAGGGTCAGGATCGTCATCCTCGACCCCCGCGAGGAGGCGTCGGTCAGACAGGCGTCAAGGCAGCTCGACGAGTCGGTCGAGTTCCCCGTCCAGCGGCTGCCCGCCGCGCTGGAGACCACGATGGAACGGCTGCGGCTGATGAGCCGCTGGAAGACCCCGGGCGCCTTCGACTACCGCCTGCTGTCCTACAGCCCCGGCTTCAGCCTCGTGCTCCTCGACCCGGACACCCCGGCGGGCCGGGTGATCGTGGAGATCCACGGCTTCCACAACCTCTCGACCTCCTCCCGCATGCACCTGGAACTGACCCGCGGGCGCGACGAGCGCTGGTACGGATACTGGGTCGAGCAGTTCGACCACATCTGGAACGCCGCCCGGCACGACGTCCCCCCGGTCCCCGTTCTCCCCGCCGACGCGGCGGAGGCCGGGGAGCGAACCCTGCAGAACCCGGCGCCGGGCGTCAGGCGGACCTGAGCAGGAGCTGTCCCGCCTGCCCGCGCAGGTGCGGCGGCAGCCCGGGATCGCCCGCCTCCAGCGCGCGGGCGGCCAGATCCGCCGAGACCCCCGTCCTGCCGAGCAGCGCGTTGACCCGTGCGGCCCGAAGCAGCACCGGCCCGTTGCCCGGTTCCGCGCCCGTGGCGTCCAGGATCTCCTGCTCGGCGGCGTCGAGCCGCTGCGCCTGGGCGAGGGCCAGCGCCCTGGCCGCGACCGTGCCGGCCCGCTGGTGGTGCCGCACCCGGTTCAGGTCACGCAACGCCTCATCGGACCTGCCCAGATCGGCGAGGATCTCACCGCGCAACGCCAGCGCCTCGACCGGCGGCTCCCCGGCGAGGTTCACCGCTCCGTTGAGCATCGCGAGGGCGGCGAGCGGCTGCCCGAGCCACCACAGGGCCTGCCCCAGCGCCGACTGGACGAACATGTCGTTCGGGGCCCACGACAGGGCGGACTTGAGCACGTCGACGGCCTCGGCGTACTCACCCTGCGCCAGTCTGAGCCGCCCGTCGGCGGTCAGCGCCCGCGCCACCCCGTCGAAGCGCTGGAGCACCGCGAACGTCTCAGCGGCCTCCCTGAGGTGCGCGCGGGCGGTCTCCACCTCGCCCCGGGCGGCGGCGACCTCCCCCAGGATGGCCTTCACCTCCGCCCGCACCCACACCTCGTCGAACTCCGCGACACGAGCCGCCTCCTCGGCGAGCCTTCCCGCGCTCTCCCAGCTCTGCCTGGCCAGCAGCTCCCGTGCGTCCCTGAGGTAGGAGGCGGGGCGTTCCGGCCCGCGGACGGAGCTGATGAGACGATCGTGCTGCAGCTCGTACCAGCGGATTCCCAGCCGGTGCTCGGCCTTCAGGACATGACGGTCCTCCAGGGCCCTGGCGACGGCGTTGGGCATGCCCGCGGTCTCCTGAAGACCCTCGTAGACCGTGTTGCGGGTGCCGTGCTCGGTGACGAAGGCGTTGCGCAGCCAGTATCCGAGCTCCGCGGGGGGCACGTCGTGCTCGGCGGCGACGGCGTCGAGAGCCGTCCTGCAGAACCCGGTGAGGAACCGGTCGACGTTCACGTGCAGGTTCACGTGCTCGGAGGTGATCTCGCGCAGGGAGGGGGGCAGGGACTCCCACAGCGCCGAGCAGACGACCTGAAGCTGGACCGGCTCTATGGACTTCAGGGTCAGTATGGTCCGGTCCCCCTCGTCGTTGGCGATCACGGTCGTCTGGAGGTCGTTGACCAGCAGTTCGGCCGCGCCCCTGGCGAAGAACCGCCCCGTGCCCTCGATCGGCTTGGTCACGGCGTCCAGGGCCGCGGCGGGGGTGAAGGGCAACAGGTGGAAACGCGCCCGCGACCCCCGGCCCAGCGGGCGTTCGTACGGAAGCACGGCGGCCAGGTGCTCCTCGCGCAGCGACAGCAGCAGGTGGAGTCCCGGATGCTCGTCCACGGCCTGGACCAGCTGGGCGAGCAGGGCGCCGCGGTCCTCCTCCCCGCGAAGCGAGCCGCCGAACAGCTCTTCGGCCTGGTCGACGGCCGCCAGGGTCGGCACGGGGTCACCGTACCGGTCGGTCCGCTCGGGGCGCCCGGCGAGGAACTCGGAGACCGTCAGCCCGGCGAGCACCGACAACGGTTCGTCCGGCGCCCACGCCGACAGCAGCGCCAGGACGTACGGGTTGGCCGTTCCCCTGGTGGAGAACCCGCGCGGGGAGACCCGGGCGATGGGCAGCACGTCCGCCCGCTCGGTCTCGATGCGGGACAGCACCCCGGCGTGCAGCAGGGAGGTCTTGCCGACCCCCGACGCTCCGAACAGCACGGTCAGCCCGGCGGCCTGCCAGATGGTCGCGACCTCACGGGTCTCCCGTTCGCGTGCGAAGAAACGCGCGTGGTCGGCCCGCAGATAGGGACGCAGCCCCACGTAGGGCTGGACGGGTTCACCTCTCACCTGCGCCGGGTCCGTCATGGCGCCCGTCCGTTCTTGTCTCCGCCGGGGCCGTTGGGGAGCTCCGGCGCGGTGGCCAGGAAGATCGAGCCGTACGGTCGTTCGGGATGGAGCGGCTTTTCGCACGATAAGGCGGAGAAGAAGGGCGGGCCAGTCGCCGGGGGGATCGGTTCGGGTCTCCTTCGCCGGAGGGAGGGGCGATCGCCGTCGGCCGGGTTCGGAAAACCCGGCCCCACGGCCGCCGGGCGCGTTTCCCGGCCGGATGGAACGGTGTTATATGGCCGACTGGAAACCGGCGACCGGACCGGTTTCCTCGGTGTCGAGCAGGCGCCGCAAGGCCTGGCTGAGGCGAGAGTCGTCGACCCGGTCGAGGTCGGCGAGGTTCAAAGAGGTGACGTCAATCAGGCCGTTGCTGAAATCTGTGGCCTTTTCGCTCATCTGGACTCCTGGCGCTTGGAGGCGAGGCCGGCGTCCGTGCCGTTTTCCGCCCGCTCGGCTTACCCGGTCATCCTTCCATGTCCGGCCGGGGGCTCCTAACATCGGGGGACCGGCGACCCGCGCTCACCAAAGAAGTCGGGCGATTTGCTCCCTAAAACATATTTAGTGGCATTGAAACGGGAGTCTGGCCTCTTTGTATGGGTGCGCGCCGTGTTCGGAAGTCTAAACTCATCTCGGATCGGGCGAGTGGAGGCGGTCGCGTGTCCGTTGCACAATCGTCGGAGGGTTCCCGGACACCGGGACGCCAGCCCCAGGTCTGGGGCAAGGTGCCGCAGCAGAACAAGAACTTCACCGGCCGGGAGAGCCTGCTCGAAAGACTGCACGAGTCGGTCACGTCCGACGTCACCGCGGTCGTCCCCCACGCCCTGCACGGCTTCGGCGGAGTGGGCAAGACACACGTGGCCATCGAGTACGCCTGGCGCTTCCGCCACGAGTACGACGTGGTCTGGTGGATTCCGGCGGACCAACCCATACTGGTGCGCTCCTCACTGGCCGGTCTCGCGCCGCACCTCGGCCTGCCGTCCCTGACCACGACCGGGATCGAGGACGCGTTCACCGCCGTGCTCGACGCGCTGCGCAGGGGCAGGCCGTACTCCAAGTGGCTGCTCATCTTCGACAACGCCGAGCAGCCGGAGGAGATCAACGAGATCGTGCCCCGAGGGCCGGGGCACGTGCTGATCACCTCGCGCAACCACTCGTGGGGGAGCGTGGTCGAGACCCTGCCCGTCGACGTGTTCAGCAGGCAGGAGAGCGTCGAGTTCCTCGGCAAGCGGCTGCCGGGGAAGGTCGGCGCCGAGGAGACGGAGCGGTTGGCCGAGGAACTGGGAGATCTGCCGCTGGCCCTCGAACAGGCGGGGGCGTTGCAGGCGGAGACCGGGATGTCGGTCGAGGAGTACTTCCGGCTGCTGCGTGAGCAGACGACCCAGTTGCTCGACGCCAACAAACCCTCGGACTACCCGCTGTCCATGACGGCGGCGTGGTCGCTGTCGGTCTCGCAGCTCCAGGCGAAGCTGCCCGAGGCGGTCGAACTGCTGCGATGCTGCGCCTTCTTCGGTCCCGAGCCCATCCCCAGGGACGTGTTCAAGGGACTGCCCGAGGACCTCGCCTCCGACTCCAAGCTCGGCGCGCTCCTGGCCAACCCGATCCTGCTGAGCAAGGCGATCAGGGAACTCGGCCGCTACGCCCTGGCGCGCATCGACTCGGACGCGCGGACCATCCAGGTCCACCGGCTGGTCCAGGCGCTGCTGCGCGACGGCCTCGACCCCCGAGAGCATCCCGCCTACCGCGACGAGGCGCACCTGCTTCTGGCGGCGGCGGCGCCGGGTCTTCCCGACGACAACGCCCTGTGGCAGGGATACTCCCAGCTGCTGGGGCACGTGACGCCCGCGGACGTGGAGAGCAGCAGCAAGCCCGGCATCCGTGGGTTCGCCCTCGACATGGTGCGCTACCTCTACTCCTCGGGGAGCTACCAGTCGGCCAGTGACCTGGTCGGCCGTCTCATCGAGAGGTGGCGGGCCGACAGCGGTCCCGACGACCAGTACGTGCTCTCCGCGCAGCGGCACTTCGGCATCGTCCTGCGCGAGCTCGGTGACTACCGCGCCTCCTACGAGCTCAACCGCAGGACCCTGGACCGCATGCGGACGATCCTCGGCGAGCAGCACGAGGAGACTCTCCTGCTCACCAACAGCCACGGCGGCGACCTGCGGACCCGGGGAGACTTCGCCGCCGCGCTCAGGCACGATGAGGAGTCCTGGCGCCAGCACGAGATCGTCTTCGGTCCTCGCCACCGCCGGACCCTGCGGGCGATGAACAACCTCTCCATCGACTATCTCCTGCTGGGCAACTACGTCGAGGCGCGCAAACTCCAGGAGAACGCCTACAGATTGCAGAGCCTGGCCAACTCGGACGCCAGCACCTCCAACGTGCTGGCCTCCTGGAACGGCCTCGCCCGTGTCGTCAGGCTCAGCGGGAACTACTCGGAGGCCTGCGACCTCGGTCAGGACGCCTACGAGTTCGGCGTCCAGGAACTGGGCGGCGACCACCCCTGGACCCTGCGGACGGCCAAGGACCTGTCCATCGCCAAACGCAGGGCGGGGCTCACCGACGAGGCCCTGGAGATCGCCCAGCGGACCTTCGAGCGCGAGGAGCGCACCTTCGGCAGGGACCATCCCGACACCCTCGCGGCGGCGCTGTGCCTGGCCAACGCGCAGCGCGCGACGGGGGAGGTCACCGCGGCGCTCGAACTGCTGCGGGACACCGCAGACCGCTACCCCCGCATCTACGGCGGAGACCATCCCTTCAAGTACGGCTGCGACATGAACCTCGCGCTGCTGATACGCGTCAACGGGGACGTCGACGAGGCCGCGGAACTCGACCGCAGATCACTGGCGGGCTTCGACGTGAGACTCGGCAGGGAGCACCACTACTCGCTCACCTGCGCCATCAACCTGGCCAGCGACCTGGCCGCCCAGGGCGACACGCACACCGCCAGAGAGCTGGGCGGACGGACGCTGGAGCAGCTGCGGGCGCTGCTGGGCACCGACCATCCGCTGACCCTGGCCTGCGCCATCAACCTGATCGCGGACCTGCGCGCCGAGGGCGAGCAGGAATGGGCCGACATCCTGGCGGTCGACACCTTCGAGCGCTACCAGCGTGTGCTGACCAACGAGCATCCCGACGTGAAGGTGGCGATGCGCGGTGAGCGGCTCGACTTCGACTTCGACCCGCCCGCGCTGTGACTCACGTGCCCGCAGGAGGGGGCACGGGGGAGATGTCCGCCCGCCCGTTGTTCCTGAGCCAGCGCGCGCGGTGGCGGCTCGCGCGCTCCTCACCGATCGCCCGTGCGCCCGCGGGGACCGGTTCACCCGCCCAGCCGTCGAGCCGGCGCGCCATCTCGGTGACGAAGGTCCTGCCCGGGGCGGTCAGCCTTCCACTGCCGACGAGGGTCCGCGCCACCATGGAGGCGGCCTCACGCCACCGGGAGAACTCGGCGTCCGCGTGCACCCGGGCCTGGCCCGTCTCCAGGTGCCGCTGACGCCGCCAGAAGTCGGTCACCCCCAGATAGGCGTAGGCGCCCTGGAGAAGACCGGGAACCGGGCGGGGATCCTCACGCCAGGGGGCGTAGTAACGCGACCCGTCGTCGGGCATGGTCAGCGGGACGAGGTCGAGAAGGGCCGAGAGCTTGGCGTGCTGGGTCTCGTGCGCCAGGGTGACGGCCAGGGTCGAGGCGTCGGGCGGGGTCGACAGCGCGACGCAGCCGAAGGTCTCCCTGGAGGTCGAGCTCGACTGTCCCAGCGCCGGGGGCCGCAGAGGGGTCAGCACCGTTATGGCCGCGGCCACCTCATCCGCGGTGGTCCGATGGTGGCGGACCAGCAGGCCCCACGCCCTGTGCAGCGTCTCCTGCCAGCGCCTCGCCTCGGCCTGGGTGAGGCGCTCGCCCATGTTCGTGGTCTCCGGCATGCGGTAGGGGTCGATGTCGTCGATGACGACGTTGATCGGGGTGCCGTCCGTCTCCGCGGACAGCTCCCGCATCCCCCGCCATCCGGGGGCGTCCTGTCGGGGGTCGGCGGGAATGCGGACGATCACCCCCTCTGCCGCGACCTCGGCGCACTCCGGATCGCACTGGACCGTCACGCAGGAGACGGTCGGCGACAGGACGGCCTGTCCCAGGGACGGCAGGGTGACCACCCCCTCGACCGCGGGGACGTCGATGTCGCAGGTCGTGCCGGAGCGGATCGCGGCGACCGCGGCGAGCGCGGCGAGCCGGGCGGGGGCGGCCTCCGGATCCCCGGACTCAAGGGCCTTGATCGTACGCCGTGCCCAGGCGCCCACCGCCGGGTGGCGGACGACGGCGTTGACGACGCCGGGGTGCGCGCGCTGGATCGTGGCCAGCAGGTCGTAGGCGCGGCGGGTGGCGGCGGCCTCGGGATGACCGCACGCCCGCGCCGCCTCCAGCACCCCGCGCACGAGGAGGACGTGCTTGCTGTGCTGGGCCGCGGCCAGGCACGTGACGGCCGCGGTCCCGCCGCCGCCCCGGGCGAGCTCGGCGAACATCTCCTCCGGAATCCGGTGTTCACGCAGGTTCATCGTGCTCCTTCGTCTCGCGCTCTCTCGGCTGCGGCTCCCACCCGGGCCGCCAGGTCCTTCTCCACGGTCTTCCTGACGTGCCCGACGAGGCGGAGCAGGTCCGGGCAGTAGACCGACGGGTTGGCGAAGCCGCTGCCCGCGCGGTAACGGTGCGCGTAGAGCCCGCCTCCGCACACCCCGCCCACCGGGCATTGACGGCATTCGGCGGCCAGCGCGAGGGCGCCGATCTGGCGGGCGGCGATCGCGGGCAGCGCGAGAGCGGCGTCGAAGGGGTCGCGGGTCACGTGCAGGCCCGTCTCGGGAGCGCCCTGGTAGGCCGACTTGAGCAGGTCGGACTGTTCGACGCCGCCGTCGGTCTCCACGACCACCATCGCGACCGGGGACAGCCCCACCTGCTCGCTCGCGGAGGAGCCGCCGAGAAGCAGGTGGATGATCTCGCCGAACAGCCGGACGTCCGTGCGCCGGCGCGGCGTACCGTACCAGTGGTCGAACACCCGGATCAGCCAGTCGGCGTACGGTGTGCCGCAGGCGCCCGCCTCCCGGCCGGGCGGGGGCGCCGACCAGTTGCCGTGCGGAAGCAGGAAGTCGACGGCGGGCGGATCGAAGGCGGCGAGGGCCTCGTAGGCGCCGACCGGGTCGTTTCTGAGGTCGACGGTGCACAGCAGGCCGCCGAAGAGATGCCGGAAGTCCGGCGAGGTCAGCAGCCCGAGGGCCGTCATGACCGCCGCGTGGCTGCCCTGGCCGTTGGCGCGGCGGCGGCTGCGGTCGTGCATCGCCTCGTCGCCGTCGAGGCTCACCCCGACCCGGACCCCCAGCTCGTCGAAGAGCCTGAGGTAGCGAAGGTCGAGCAGGGTGGCGTTGGACTGGAGGCTGACCTTCAGGTGGGTGCCGGGAGCCGTCTCCGAGCGGACGCGGGTCACGATCTCGCGGATCGGCTCCGTACCGGCGAGCAGCGGTTCGCCGCCGTGCAGGACGAGTTCGACGGCGTCGAGGTCGTGGGCGCGGACGTGCTCGCCGATTCTCGCCGCCGTGGCGGCGAGGATCTCGGCTGACATGACTTTGGGACGGTCACGCCAGCTTGAATCCGCCATTTCGTACACATAACAGTACTTGCACGCCAAATCACAACGGCTGTGAATCTTGACTACGAACTGGCGGAACGGAGTCGGCTGCCAGCCTCCGGCCGTCAGACCCTCGACATCCAGATTCGAAGGCCACTCGCGCACCGCTGATCAGCCTCCGCTTCGAGACCAGGTCGTGTGACGCCTCAGGGGGATTACAGCATAGGGGAAAGTGCCCGGGGTCATTGAGGAGAGGCGGGCCGAACGCCTGTGCGGAAATTCGCGGCGCTCCGATCGGGACGTGAGCCGCTGTTCGGGATGAAGTTCCCGGTGGGGGTGGAGTTGGCATCGGTAAGTATGTTGTACGGGTATACAGGATATTTCGTAAAATAGAGTGATTTCCGGGCGCCTGGGCCCGTTCTCGGGAAGTGGGCCCCGCGTGCCGCGAGGCCACGGAAGTGGATCCCTCTCTCCGTGGTGAGGTGTCCTCCTCCCCGAGGAAAGCGCCGCCGGCGCCGAAGGTTGATTTACGGGATGGGGTATTACAGAATCGCGTAAGCCACTAAAAGGTGCAGGCTCCCTTGAATAGCGTCGTGGTGTGCTTTTGGTTGACCGAAACCTGAATGTGAGGCGCGATGGGGCGTGAAGATCATATATTCACGGCGTCGAGAAGAGGCCGATCGCTCCCCAGGTCCCGCGTCTCGTTGACCGAACGCCGGGAAAAACTCGAAAACGCCGGGGCCGCGATACGGGGAAGAGGCCTGATGTGAACCCCTCCCGCACCCCCGGACGTTCACGGCGGTCGAGAGGACAGGCGCGGCCGCGTTCCGCCCCTGCCGTACGGCAAGGCGGCGCGCTCCACGGGCGGAGGGGTGCCCTACCGGCGCAAACGCGCCGCCGGGGAGCCGTTTCCGCTGGAATCCCGGTCTTCGAGGTGGTGCCCTAGGTGCACGACATGGGGGAGGCCGAGTGGGAACGACTGCTCGACCAGTTGAAACACGGGGACTGCACACCGTTTCTCGGGTCGGGCGCCTGCGCCGGTGTCCTTCCCACGGGGACGGCGCTCAGCCGGAACATGGCACGCCGGTGGGATTATCCATTCGACAACGACTACGACCTTCCCCGGGTCGCGCAGTTCGCGGCCATGCGTTACGGCGACCCCGTGTACGTCAAACGGCTGGTCTGCCAGGAACTGGACGCCGGGGCGGTCCCCGATTTCCTCGATCCGCTGGAACCGCACAGCCTGCTGGCGAGTTTTCCGCTGCCGGTTTATCTGACGACCAACTACGACGACTTCATCTTCCGGTCGCTTGAGGCGGCGGGGAAAAGCCCCGACGTCGCGGTGTGCGCCTGGAACGACGGGCTCGCATACGCCAAGGACCTCTTCGCCGGGGACGGGAGCGGCCCCCGTCCTGACAGGCCGCTCGTCTACCACCTGCACGGCAGGCTGGGGGACCCGGCCTCGATCGTGCTGGCCGAGGACGACTACCTGGAGTTCGTCGCCAACCTGGCGCTGGACAGCGCGGCCGACGGGCAGCGGATGCTGCCCACCTCGATCCTGGAGGCACTGACCAGGAGGCCCATCCTCTTCATGGGGTACAGCCTGCAGGACTGGACCTTCCGCTTCCTGTTCCACAGCCTGGTGAAGGCGGTGCCCGGCATCAACCGCCGCAGGCACGTGAGCGTGCAGCTCGCGCCGTCCCCCGCCGGCGCGAGGGCCGACATCCTGCAGATCCAGCGGGACGTGGCCCGTTACTACGAGGACTGGCGGATATCCATCTTCTGGGGGACGGCCAGGGATTTCTGCCGCGAGCTGCGACGGCGGATGGGGCCGGTCCCGTGAACCCGGTGGGCGGCGGCCGCCGCCCACCGTCCGCCCGTCAGGACGGCAGCTGGGCGTCCAGGCGGTAGCCGTCGACCGTGACGTACACCTGGTCCCCGGGGCGCGCGTTCAGGCGCATCAGCACCGGCTGCAGGGAGTCGAAGACGGGGTGGTCCCGCCACACCAGCACCACCGCGTTGTCGCCGGGACCGGTGACCGAGAGCAGGGTGCCCGGACGCATGCCGAGCTGGGTGGCGTACCCCTCGGGCACCGCGACCGGGGCGCCGCGCAGGTGCTCGCTGGTCACCTCTATCCGCTGCCAGCGGCTCGGGTCGGTGGCCGGGCTGGTCGGCGGGTGGAGCGGGGCGCGCTGGCTGGTGATGAGGTGGGGCCTGGTGTTGCCGGACAGGGCCGACAGCGTGGCCAGGGCGGCACGGGGGTCGATGGCGTTGGCGTTCACCTGCGGGATCGGCTGGCCGCCCCGGTGGTGGTGGTGCCCGTTGGCCCCGGGGGTACGGCGGGGCAGCTGCCTGTTGCCGGGCTCCGCGGCGGCGTCGGGGACGGCCGAGCCCCGCTCCGCGCTGGCGGCCAGGGCGTCGAGCCAGGCCTGCGCGGAGTGGGTGCGGATGCCGAGCCGCTGCTCCATCAGCGAGACCGTCTCGGAGTCGGCCGGTTTGCCGCCCATGAGCTGCCGGGTGCGGTCCCGCAGGCCGCCCAGGTCACCGACGACGAGCCAGCCGTCCTGGAGCCGCCGGTCGGGCATGAGGGTGACCAGCACCCGCCACAGCGGGGTGCGCAGTGTGGGCACCTCGATGGGGTGGGCCGGGTCGGCACCGATGAGCTGCTCCTGGGTGGCGGCGGCGCCGAGCCACTCGGTGAGCCCGAACATGTGGCCGGTGAGCGGGGCCGACTCCGAGGAGCGCAGCCACAGCAGGATGCGTTCCTCGGCGGCGCGCTGGGCGACCGACAGCGCGCCGAGGTCGGCGTTGAGCTTGTGGGCGAGGGCACGCAGGCTGATCGGGTCGACGGCGAACAGGCGGTCGACGGCGACCGCGCGTTCGAGAGGGCCCCAGTCGCGGAACATGTTGTCCACCAGGCCGACCAGCGGGTAGTCGCTGAGCCTGACCTGCGGCTCGGGCGCGGGGGCCTGCTGGGGTACGGCGGGTGCCTGCGGCTCCTGCTGCTCGGCCTGCGCGGGTGCCCCTGCCGACGCCTCCGCGGGTGTCGCTGCGGGTGCCTCCGCGGTGGGCCGTTCCGCCTGCGCGGACGACTCGGCGGCCGGGGGGACGGCGATCCCGGGGATCTGGCTGAGCACCTCACGGAAGACCGCGGTCATCACGGTCTCCGGGGTGGTGGGCAGGGAGGAGCCGCCCAGGTCTCCCGCGGTCAGGCGGCGCAGCCTCGACCAGCCGCCGAGGCCGGTGATCGCCGCGCGGGCGGGTTCCGGCCAGCCGGGCAGCGTGGGATCGACGGTGTGCACGTGCAGGGCCGGCAGGACGTCGCTCAGGGGAAGGTGGTCCCATCTGGACATCGAGAGCCGGGCCAGCCGGTCGCAGACCCAGTCGAGTCCGGCCGAGTTCAGGGCCTTGGGCAGGGTGACCGAGGACCACCATCCCGCGGGCAGGCGGGGATCGGCCAGGGCTTCGGCGACCTGCTGTGCTCTGCTCCAGCGCAGGGCCGGGACCAGATCGCTCAGGCAGATCGATGACTCGGCATCCATCGGCGGACCGCAACCTCCCCAAAGTGACACATGTGGCTAATGGTGCAGCCTACGCCGCAAGCTATCAATTAGCATGAGAGTGGGTAAAGCCGGTGGACGCCAAACCAGACGTGAGAATACGCGGCCGACCGCCGACCGCTGTCACGGCCTCGGCTCCGGCGCGGCGTCCCGCGTCCAGCGCGGCCTCGTCGTCGTCCCCTCTCAGGAGGGCGGTCAGCAGACCGGCGGCGAACGCGTCACCCGCTCCCGTCGAGTCAACCACTTCCGCGGTGAGTCCGGGAAGCCGTGCGGTCAACTTTCCTCTCCGCGCCAGCAACGCCCCCCCGGGGCCCAGCTTGACCGCCGCGGCGCCGTAGCGCAGGCTCAGCCGGCCCGCGGCGCTCTCCGGGTCGTCCGCGCCGGTCAGCAGCAGGGCCTCGTCCAGGTTCGGGATGACCAGCTGGGCGGCCGAGGTCTCCCTGATGAACCGCTCGGGGCCGAAGGAGCGCAGGAAACCGGTGGAGGCCGGGTCCACGCTGATCGACACGCCGCTCCGCACGGCCTGCTCCAGGGCGAGCCTGGACAGCTGCAGGCCCGGTTCGGCGAACAGGGTGTAGCCGGACAGGTGCAGGTGGCCGACCCCGTCGAGCAGGTCCTCCTCCCAGTCGTCGGCGCAGATGTGCCCGCCGGCGCCCCGGTTGGTGAGCATGGACCGCTCACCCGTCGGATCGACCATGGCGATGACCACGGCGGTCGGGCGCTCGGGATCGACGCGCAGGTGCGTCCTGACCCCGCCGCGGCGCAGTTCCGCGGCGTGCCACTCCCCGGTGTCGTACCCGACCCTGGTCAGGATCCGCGCGTCCGCGCCCAGATGGGCGGCCCAGGAGGCGGTGTTGGCCCCCGAGCCCCCCGGGCGCAGCACGATGTCGGCGGCGGTGTCCGTGCCGACGGCCAGTCCGGAGAGCGCCGGACCCTCGTGCAGCGCGACGACGTCGGTGACGACGTCACCTATGACGAGCAGACCCGATCCGGCCACGATCGCCTCAGTTTCCCCGGCTCCAGGCCACCGCGATCCGTCCCGCGAGGCGGACGTTGCCGCGCACCGCGGCCAGGTTCGCCTCAAGCGAGGCGCCGTCCGTCCCCTTGACCAGGTACTCCAGCAGGAACGGGGTGATGGCCTGGCCGGTCACCCCGCGCTGCCGCGCCTGCGCGAGCGCCTCGGCCAGGACCCGGTCGTGCAGGGCCGGGTCGAGCTGCTCGTCCACCGGGACCGGGTTGGCCACGATCAGCGCGGACTCGGGCCCGTCGAGCGCGTCCTGGGCCCGCATGATCTCCGCGGCCTGCTCGGGCGTCTCGATGCGCCAGTCGACGGGCCGGCCGGAGGTGTGCAGGTAGAAACCGGGGAACTCGCCGGTGCGGAAGCCCGCGACGCCGACGCCCCGGGTCTCCAGGCGCTGCAGGGTCGCAGGCACGTCCAGGATCGACTTCACGCCCGCGCAGACGACGGTGATCCGCGTACGGCTCAGCGTGTCGAGGTCGGCGGACTCGTCCTGGGTCTCGGTCCACTCACGGTGCACTCCGCCGAGCCCGCCGGTGGCGAAGACGCGGATGCCCGCCCTGGCGGCCAGGAAGGAGGTCGCCGAGACCGTCGTGGCGCCGCTTGAGCCGAGCGCGGCGGCGACCGCCAGGTCGCGGAAGCCGAGCTTGCGCAGGCCGGGCTCGGTGGCGATCCGTTCGAGGCCGTCCTTGTCCAGGCCGATCCGCGCCACGCCGTCGAGCACCGCGATCGTCGCGGGTACGGCCCCGGCCTCGCGGACGAGCCCCTCAAGTTCCCGCGCGACCTCCAGGTTGCGGGGCTGGGGCAGGCCGTGCGAGATGATCGTGGACTCCAGCGCCACGACCGGGGCGCCCTGCGCCAGTGCCTCGGCCACCTCGTCGGATGGGCGGAGCACGCTGTCGATGGGCTGCTCGGTGGTACGCATGAGCGGGTTCTGTCTCCTCGTCCTGCCTGGATGGCTGCTCAGTGGAACCGGGTAAAGAAGCTGCTTGTTCCAGAAAGAGCACGTTACGGGGGATATCGGATGGCGTCTACCGGGACATCAGCCGATGGCGAGGACGCCGATCAGTGAGATAGCGCCGATGACAGCGGTCGCCAGCCCGCCGAGGGCCAGGGAACGGCCACCGCGCGCCAGCGTCCTGAGATCCACCCCGGTCCCCAGCGCGAAGAGCGCCGCCGCCAGCGACAGCGCGGTCACCTGGGGGACGATCTCGACGACCCCGACGGGGACGACTCCCAGGCTCCTGACCGCGACCGCCGCCAGGAAACCCAGCACGAACAGCGGCACCAGCGGCGGGCGCCGTACCCCGCTCCGGTCACGGCTGCGGTCACAGGCCGGGCGGCGCAGGGTGAGGGAGGTGAAGGCGACGAGCGGGGCGAGCAGCGCGACCCTGGCCAGCTTGACCATGACAGCGCAGGCGAGCACCCCGCCCCCGGCGGTCGCGCCTATGGCCGCGACCTGGGCGACCTCGTGCACCGAGGCGCCCGCCCACAGGCCGAGCCCGTACGGCGAGAGCCCGGCGAGCCGCGCGACCACGGGCAGGACGACGAGGGCGGCGCTGCCGTACAGGACGACGACGCCGACCGCGCCTGCCACGTCGTCGTCGTCTCCGTCGGCCACCTCATGCATGGCGGCGACCGCCGCGGCGCCGCAGACCGAGACGCCGGTGGCGATGAGCAGCGACCTGCGCGGGCTCACCCCCATTCGCGGGCCGATCCACCGGGTGAGGGCGAACGTGCAGACCGTCGAGACGGCGACCAGCGCCAGGGGCCGCCAGCCGAGCGCCAGCACCTCGGGCAGCGCGACCTGCAGTCCGAGCACCACGATCGCCAGGCGGAGCAGCCTGCGGGAGGCGAAGCGCAGGCCCGCGCCGAACACGGCGGGCGGTGTGGTGAGGCTGCCCAGCGCGACCCCGAGCACCACCGCGACCACGGCCGGGCTCACCCCGGGCAGCGCGCGGCCCGCCCACTGGGCGACGGCCACGGCGCACGCCGTCAGGGCCAGGCCGGGCAGGAGACGCAGGACCGCCACGACCTGGGGCGGGCCCGCGAGGAGTCCGGCAGGGGGCCGGTGGCGAGGGGAGGCGGAGAGCGGGAAGAGGGACATGTTCCGAGTCTCAAACCGGACAGGGGTGGCCGGTAGCCGCGCTCTACCTGGAAGGTCATAGCCTAGGGCTATGAGTGACCTGCCCGACCTGGAGTCCCTGCGGCTGCTCGTCGACGTCGAACGCCTGGGAAGTCTCGGCCAGGCGGCGAGGGCGGTGGGCATCGCCCAGCCGTCGGCGAGCAAGCGGATCATGCTGCTTGAGCGCCGCCTCGGGCTGCCCCTGCTCGAACGCACCCCGCGCGGCTCGACCCTCACCCCGCAGGGCGTGATGATCGCGGCCTGGGCGTCGCAGGTGCTGGCCGCCGCGGAGGAACTCATGCGCGGCGCGCGAGCCGTACGGCACGGCAGGGAGGCCCATCTGCACATCGCGGCGAGCATGACCGTGGCCGAGTACCTCCTGCCGCGCTGGCTCGGGGAGTTGCAGACCCGCGAGCCCCAGGTGCAGGTCGGGCTGGACGTGCAGAACTCGGCGGAGGTCGCCAGGCTGGTCGGCGCGGGCATCGAGCTGGGCTTCGTCGAGGGTCCCTCGGTCCCGCAGGGACTGGCCTCCAGGGTGGTCGCGGCCGACCGGCTCGTCGTCGTGGTCGCGCCCGGCCATCCGTGGGCGCGCCGCCGTACGGCGCTGCTGGCGGCCGAGCTCGCGGCGACGCCGCTGGTCGTCCGCGAGCGGGGCTCGGGGACCAGGGAGACCCTGGACCGCGCGCTGGCCGGGCACGAGGTGGCCGCGCCCCGGCTCGAACTCGGCTCCAACGCCGCGGTCAAGGGGGCGGCCGGTGAGGGGGCCGCCCCGGCGGTGCTCAGCGGCTACGCCGTCGAGGGCGAGCTGGCCACCGGACGCCTGATCGAGGTCGTGACGAAGGGCATCGACCTCGAACGCCGGTTGCGCGCGATCTGGCGGCGGGGCCGTACGCCGACGGGACCGGCGGCGACGCTGCTGAGGATCAGCCTGGCGACCGCACGGGAGTGAGGCGTTCCCTTCGCCGTGCGGCTCCGGGAAGGGTGCCCGGCCCTGGTATGGGCGCCGGAGCGCCGCGGGCGAGTCGGCCGCCCCACTCGGCGAACAAAACCATCTACCTGCTGAATTAGCCCTCTTATATAGATTCGCCGGACATTTATTGCCATTATGCACTTTCTGGTTTATGTCATACCTTGACGGCTATTGCCCTCGTCCCTACTTTCATGTGGTAAGTGGAGTGGCTCGGTCCGTGAGGAGTAAGCCTTATGACCCAGAGTTTCCCCGTTCCCCGTACCTGTCCGTACGCGCCGCCGCCCGAGTACGCGCGTCTCCGGGAGGAGGGTCCGCTGGTCAGGGCGGAACTTCCCGGCGGCCAGGTCTGGCTTGTGACCCGGCACAGCGAGGCGCAGCAGGTTCTCATCGACCCCCGAATCAGCACTAATCCAACCAATCCGGGACATCCGATGGCCGCCCTGGTGATCGAATCCCCTTCCGAGGAGGAACTGCGCTTTCGGGAAAAGTATCAGCAGGGACATTTCGGTGATATGGATCCGCCCGGGCACACTCTCTACCGGCGGCTGCTGATCCCCGAGTTCACCGTCCGGCAGGTCAAGGAGATGCGCCCCGGCATTCAGGAGGACGTCGACCGGCTCATCGACGACATGCTCAAGCAGGGCTCCTCCGCCGACCTCGTCGAGGCGTTCGCGCTGGCCGTGCCGTCGCTGACGATCTGCAGGATGCTCGGGCTGCCCGAGGCGGGCGGCGACTTCTTCCGCGACCGGATGAACACGATGATCGCCGTCGGCAGCAGCTCGACGCAGGAGGCCGTCACGGCGGCCGCGGAGGTCTGGGAGTATCTCGACGTCCTGGTCACCAAGGCCGAGCGGGAGCCGGGCGACAACCTCGTCGGGCGGCTCGTGACGGCCGCCGCGCAGAGCGAGGAGATCTCCCACGACGCCCTGGTCGGCATGACGATCCAGCTGCTCGTGGCGGGGCACGAGACCACGGCCAACATGATCTCGCTCGGCGTTCTGACGCTGCTGCGCAACCCCGGTCATCTCGCCGCGCTGCGCGACGACCCGGCGGGCTGGCCGACGGCGGTGGAGGAACTGCTGCGCTATCTCTCGATCGTGGACTGGGTGGGCTTCGACCGGGTCGCGACCGAGGACGTGGAGATCGGCGGCCAGGTCGTCAGGGCGGGTGAGGGCCTGTTCGTCCTGGGCGCCTCGGCCAACCGGGACGCCCGCGTCTTCGACCGGCCCGACGACCTGGACCTCCGGCGCGGCGCGCGCAACCACATGGCGTTCGGGTACGGCGTGCACCAGTGCCTCGGGCAGAACCTCGTCCGCGCCGAGCTGGAGATCGCCTACCGCACCCTCTTCGAACGGATTCCCGGCCTGCGCGTGGTGGGCGCCGACGACGACCTGCCGTTCAAGTACGCCGGTGCGATCTTCGGCGTCCGTGAGCTGCCGGTGGCGTGGTGAACGCGAGGATCGTCGTCGACAGGGAGCGCTGCGTCGGCGCGGGGCAGTGCGTGCTCGCCGCGCCGGAGGTCTTCGACTCCGGTGACGACGGTCTGGTCAGGGTGGTGGGCGACACCGAGACCGAGACCGGTACCGCCGTCGCCGACGGCATCCGTCACGCGGTACGGCTCTGCCCGGCCAGGGCGCTCAGCCTGCGTGAGGACGGCTGAGGTCCTCATCCGTCTCTCATGAGAGCGGTCTACCGTTGGGGGCATGGGCGACGGTGAGACGGCGCGGGTGCTGGTCGTTGACGACGAGCCCGCGCTGAGGGAGGCGCTGCAGAGCAGCCTGGAGTTCGAGGGTTACCGGGTCGGCCTGGCCCAGGACGGTCAGGCCGCACTCGACGTCCTGCGGCGGGAGCCGTACGAGCTGGTCCTGCTCGACGTGATGATGCCGAGACTGGACGGGCTGACCGCCTGCCGCAGGCTCAGGGCGGCGGGCAACCACGTGCCGGTGCTCATGCTCACCGCCCGCGACGCCGTCGGGGACCGGGTCTCCGGGCTGGACGCGGGGGCCGACGACTACCTGGTCAAGCCGTTCGAACTGGACGAGCTGCTGGCCAGGGTCAGGGCGCTGCTGCGACGCGGGGCGCTGGCCGCCTCCGCCGCGCACGACGACGGCGACGCCGTGCTCGGCTACGGCGACCTGCGGATGGACACCGCCAGCCGGGAGGTGTCCAGGGCGGGCGAAGCGCTCGAACTGACCAGGACCGAGTACCTCCTGCTCGAACTGTTCATGCTCCACCCCCGCCAGGTGCTCACCCGTGACCAGATCCTCAGCCAGGTCTGGGGCTTCGACTTCGAGCCCTCCTCCAACTCCCTCGACGTCTACGTCATGTACCTGCGCCGCAAGACCGAGAGCTCCGGGCTGCCCCGCGTGATCCACACCGTCCGCGGCGTCGGCTACGTGCTGCGGGCCTCCTGAGCCGTGAGAGGGAAACGCCGCTCCCTGCGCTCCAGGCTCACCCTGCTGGTCGCGACGGCGGTCGCGGTCGCGATCGCGGTGTGCGCGGCCGTCTGCTGGTTCATCGTCAGGTCCGAGCTGCTCGACCAGATGGAACGCTCCCTGAACGCGCCCAAGGGCCCCCAGGGCAACGAGTGGATCGAACGCAGCTGCGCGAGCCCCCCTCCCGAGCACCAGCCGCCCTTCCCCCGCTTCCAGCTCCTGCAGGCGATCGACACCGGCGGCGTCAGGTGCGTCATCGGCTACACCGGGGTCCGGCTCGTGCCGGGCGACCAGGCCGTGGCGAAGGCGCCGGAGGGGACGCAGCACTTCCGCGACGGCGTGACGGACGAGGGCGCCCCGGTCCTGGTGCTCGTCAGGAGCGTCGGCTCGGGGCTGGCGGTGATGGAGTCCCGGCCGCTGGCGGAGTTCCAGTCGACCCTCACCACGCTCGCCTGGATACTGGCCGGGGTCGCCGCGCTCGGCGTGGTCGGCGCGGCCTCGGCCGGTCTGTTCGTCTCCCGTACGGCGCTGCGCCCGGTCGGCCGCCTCGCGGAGGCCGTCGAACACGTCGCCAGGACCGAGGACCTGCAGACCCGCCTCCCGGTCGAGGGAACCGACGAGATCGCCCGCCTCGGCGCCTCCTTCAACGCGATGACCACCGCCCTGGCCGCCTCCCGCGAGCGCCAGCGCAGGCTGGTCGCCGACGCCGGGCACGAGCTGCGCACGCCGCTCACCAGCCTGCGCACCAACATCGACCTGCTGCTGCGCAGCGAGAACACCGGCCGCCCGCTCGGGGCCGCCCCGAAACGCAGGCTGCTGGCCGGTCTCAAGGCCCAGTTCGAGGAGATGTCCACGCTGGTCGGAGACCTGTTGCAGCTGTCGCGCTCGGAGAGCGAGCACGAACCGCACGTCGAGGTCGCCTTCCACGAGGTGGTCGAGACCGCCGTGCGCAGGGCCAGGCTGCGGGCCCAGGAGAGCCCGATCCGGGTCGAGCTCGAACCGTGGTACGTGCGGGGGGAGCGGGCCGCCCTGGAACGCGCCGTGGTCAACCTGCTCGACAACGCGGTGAAGTTCTCCGAGGGCCCGGTCCTGGTACGGCTCGCGGCGGGGGAGCTGTCCGTCAGGGACCACGGCCCCGGCATAGCGGGGGAGGACCTGCCCTACGTCTTCGACCGGTTCTGGCGCTCCTCGTCGGCCAGGAGCATGCCGGGCTCCGGGCTGGGACTGGCCATCGTGGCGCAGGCCGTACGGGACGCCGGGGGAGAGGTCGTCCTGGAGAACGCGGAGGACGGCGGTGTCCTGGCCAGGGTACGGCTTCCCGGCTCCCCGGGATCGGCCTGACCCGGGCTCTCGACCCACCACTTGTCCCGAAATTTCCTGAAAAGTCCCGAGAAAGGGGCCTGGTTCGCGGGGACGGCTTCCCGGTTGTCTCGGGGTGTTCCGCCTCGCCCGTGGGTCCGCCGGTTTTCTCACCGGTCGTTAACGATCGGCTCAGGATCGCCCAAGGTCCCCCGATGAGCCTGGGGGACATGAGAGATCCGAGTCGTCACCCATGGGAGGCAGCGTGAAGCAGATGTCCGCGCCCGTGCGCACCCGGCTGGTCGAGATCGTCGTCCCCGTGCACAACGAACAGCGGGTGCTCGCCGAGAGCGTGCGCCGCCTGCACGACTACCTGTCGGGAAACCTCCCCTACGGCTTCCGCGTCACGATCGCGGACAACGCCAGCACCGACGCCACCTGGGAGATCGCCGTCGGCCTGGGCAGGGAGCTGCCCCACGTGTACGCCGTGCACCTGGACGCCAAGGGACGCGGGCGGGCGCTGCGCAGGGTGTGGTCGGCCAGTGACGCCGACGTGGTCGCGTACATGGACGTCGACCTCTCGACCGGCCTGGACGCCTTCCCGCCACTGGTCGCCCCGCTGCTGTCCGGGCACAGCGACCTGGCCATCGGAACCCGGCTGTCCCGGGGCGCCAACGTCGTCAGGGGTCCCAAGCGGGAGATCATCTCGCGGACCTACAACCTGCTGCTGCGCTCGGCCATGGGAGCCCGCTTCTCCGACGCCCAGTGCGGCTTCAAGGCCGCCCGCACCGAGGTCGTCCAGGCGTTGCTGCCCGCCGTCGAGGACGAGGAGTGGTTCTTCGACACCGAGTTGCTCCTGCTGGCCGAACGGCACGGCCTGCGCATCCACGAGGTGCCCGTCGACTGGACCGACGACCCCGACAGCCGGGTGGACATCCTCAGGACCGTCCTGGACGACCTCAGGGGGATGGCCAGGGTCACCCGCAAGACCCTGTCCGGCGCGGCCAGGATCCCGGTGCCGCCGAGGATCCAGCGGGCCCGGCTGCCCACCGGCATGGCCGGGCAGCTGCCCAGCTTCGCGGTGATCGGCGCGGTCAGCACCCTGGCCCACCTCGGGCTGTTCGTCCTGCTGCGGCTGGTGACGCCCGCGGTCGCGGCCAACGCCGTCGCCCTGCTCGTCACCGCCGTGGCCAACACCGCGGCCAACCGCCGCTTCACCTTCGGCGTCACCGGCCGCGCCGGCGCGCTGCGCCACCAGTTCGAGGGCGGCCTCGCCTTCCTGGCCGGTCTGCTGCTGAGCACCGGCGGCCTGGCCCTGCTGCACCGCCTGGCACCGGGCGCCCCGGCCGCGGCGGAGATCACCGCCGTCGTCGTGGCCAACGCCCTGGCCACCCTGATCCGTTTCCTGCTGCTGCGCACCTGGGTCTTCAACCCGCGCCGCACGAGGAGGCCGGGCCGATGACCACCACGGGGAACGACTCACCCGTCATCGACGACCCCGTCACGCAGCCCCCGGCCAGGGTCGGAAGGCCGCGCCGGATCCTCCTCGGCGCCCCCGGCGACCCCCGGTGGGCGCGTCCCGCCCTGTGGGCGGTCCTGGCGCTGGCCGCCGTACTGCACCTGTGGGCTCTCGGCCGCAACGGCTACGCCAACTCCTACTACTCGGCGGCCGTGCTGTCCGGCACCCGCAGCTGGAAGGCCTTCTTCTTCGGGGCACTGGACGCCGGGTCGTTCATCACCGTGGACAAGCCGCCCCTGGCGCTGTGGGTGATGGGGATCTCCGCGCGGGTCCTCGGGTTCGGGACCTGGAGCCTGCTGCTGCCCCAGGCCGTCGCGGGCGTGGCCGCCGTCGGCGTGACGCACTCGGCCGTACGGCGCGCCCTGCCCGGTACGGCGGGTCACGCGGCCGCGCTGATCGCGGCGCTGGTGATGACGCTGACCCCGATCACCGTGGCGATCAACCGGGACAACAACCCCGACACCGTCCTGGTGCTGCTGCTGGTGCTGGCGGCCTGGTGCTGCCAGGAGGCGATCCGCACCGGCCGTACCCGCACCCTCGTCCTGTCGGCCGTGCTCGTCGGCCTGGCCTTCAACACCAAGATGCTCCAGGCCTACCTGGTGCTGCCCGCCTTCACCCTCGTCTACCTCGCCACGGCCCCCGGAACGGTGCCGCGCCGCCTCGGCCGCCTGCTCGCCGCGGGCGCCGCGCTGGTGGTCTCCAGCGCCTGGTGGATGGTGGTCGTGGACCTGCGGCCCGCCGAAGATCGTCCCTACATCGGCGGCAGCACGGACAACTCCGTCCGGGACCTGGTCGTCGGCTACAACGGCCTCGGCCGGATCCTCGGGCAGAACTTCGCCGGGGGCGGTCCGGGGGAGGGCGGCCCCGGGGGCGGTGGCTTCGGGGGAGCGGGCTTCGGCGGCGCGTCCGGGGCGGGACGGCTGTTCAACGACGTCATGGCCGGGCAGATCTCCTGGCTGCTGCCCTTCGCCGCCGTCGCCCTGGCCGCCGGGCTGGTGCTCACCGCCCGTGCCCGCCTGCGTCCCGCCCGGGTGGCGCTGCTGCTGTGGGGCGGCTGGCTCGCGGTCCACTACACGGTGTTCAGCTTCTCCAGCGGCACCTTCCACCCGTACTACTCCACCGCCATGGCTCCGGCGGTCGCGGCGCTGACCGGGCTGGGCGGGGTGCTGTCGTGGCACGCGGGCCGGCCCCGGCGCTCCTGGGCCTGGGTGCTGCCCGCCGCCCTGGCCGTCACCGGGGCGTGGGCGTTCACGGTGCTGCGCCGTACACCGGACTTCGTGCCCTGGCTGGCCTGGGCGGTCGCCGGGGTGACGGCGGTCGCGGTGGCGGCCACGGCGCTGTCCGGAGCGCTGTCCGGGCTGAGGCCGGGATCCCCGCGGGGCCGCGCCCGGCTCCTGGCGGCGGCCGGCGTGGTCGCGGCGCTGTTCACCGGGCTGGCGGGTCCCGCGGCGTACGCGCTGACCCCGCTCGGCTCCGCGGTCAACGGCACCAACCCCACCGCGGGGCCGCAGACCGGCGGGTTCGGCGGGATGCGAGGTGGCTTTCCGGGAGGGTTCCCCGGCGACCGCCGGGGAGACCGTCCGGAGGGCCTCCCCGAGGGGTTGCCCAAGGATCCTCCCGAGGGTTCTCCCGAGGGCCTTCCCGGTGGTTTCCCCGGCGGGCCGGGAGGCGGCATGAGCGAGAAGACGATCGCCTACCTGAGGAAGAACATGGGCGGCGCGACCTGGCTGGTCGCGGTGAGCAGCGCGCAGGGCGCCTCCTCGGCCATCCTGTCCACCGGCCTGCCGGTCATCGCCATGGGCGGCTTCGTCGGAGGCGACCCCGCCATGACGGTCGAGCGGCTCACGGCGCTGGTCGCCTCGGGGGAACTGCGCTACGTCATCCCCGGCGGCGGCCGGGGCGGTCCCGACTCGGGAGGCTCCGAGGTCACCGCGTGGGTGAGCGCCAACTGCGCCGTCGTGGCCCCCGCCGAGTACGGCGGAGACACCCAGGACGGCCGGTCGCTCTACCGCTGCGGAGACTGACGACCGGGGCCGGGGCCCCTTGACTGGGCGGCCAGTCAAGTAGTACGGGGCCCCGGTGCCCGCTGCTGTAGTCTTGCGCAGTGCAGAGCGGAGGAGGGGCGCGCGGCAGCCGCGCGGACCAGGCCGACCAGCGCCGGGCCGAGCTTCTTGAGGCCGCCCGGCGGGTGGTGCTGGAGCGCGGGCTCGCCAGCACCCGTGTCGCGGACATCGCCAAGGCCACCAACGTGAGCGGCGGGCTGATCCACTATCACTTCGCCACCAAGGACGACCTCATCACCGAGATGCTCCGCAGCACCAGCGAGTCGGAGATCCAGCGGCTGAGGGAGATCGCGGCGGAGCGGGGCGGCGCCGTCGAGCGGCTCGACCGGGTCCTGCGTTTCTACATCCCGGCCTCCCGCTCCGACCAGAGCTGGATCCTCTGGCTCGACGCCTGGGCCGTCGGGGTGCGCGAGGCGCACGTCAGGACCATCCTGCTGGAGCTTGAGGGCGCCTGGATCGAGATCCTCGCCGAGGTGATCTCACAGGGGGCCGAGACGGGCGAGTTCACCTGCGACGACCCCCAGGGGGCGGCCGAGCGGATCGACGGGATGCTCGACGGCCTGGTGGTCCGTTACACCCTGCACGCGGGCGGCATGTCCCGCAGCAGGCTGCTGCACCACGCCAGGGTCGCCGCGGCCCGCGAGGTCGGCCTGAGCCCCGCCGTCTTCGAGGAGCAGTCTCCCGCCCCCGAGGACTGACCCCTCACCTCCCTCACCGTCGCCTCAGCGGGGGATCAGCCGAGGACCGGGTAGTTGGCGCGCAGCACGCCACGGGGGTCACGGGCCCGCTTGACGTCACGCAGCCGGGCCAGGACGTCGCCGGGGAAGGCCGCCGCCGCGCGCTCCCCGACCCCCAGGAAGGTGTACGGCTTGCGCCCGCTGGTGTGCGGCACGAACTTCCCGGCGATCTCCTTGAGCCGGGTCTCCACGGCGGCCGTGGCCTCGGGGCCCGGGGTGACGCCGAACATGTAGAGCGAGTAGGGCTCCGTCAGATGGCCGCAGGCGCCGCCGCCGGGCACCGGACGGGCGAGCGCGCCGCCCAGGTGCCGGACCTGAAGGCTGACCAGTGGGGCGATGGGCTCCGACAGCAGCGCCCCGGCCACCGCGTCGTCCAGGCCGGTCAGCAGCTCCGCGTGCCCGAGGGCGGGCGCCGGGTCGGACGGCTCGGCGCAGACGTCCCCCAGGGCGGCGACGGGCAGCGGCCCCCGCGTGTCGGAGACCGTCCCGCCGATCGCCTCGAAACGGCGCAGCAGGTCGCGCCCCTCGGCCGCCTCCCCCAGGAAGGTGGTGTCGATCGTCACCATCGACCTG
The DNA here is from genome assembly GCF_040300765.1 of Streptosporangium sp. NPDC000239. NCBI lineage: Bacteria > Bacillati > Actinomycetota > Actinomycetes > Streptosporangiales > Streptosporangiaceae > Streptosporangium > Streptosporangium sp. NPDC000239. The sequence goes on from NZ_JBEPEI010000005.1 coordinate 284,609, forward strand.
CCGCGCAGGTGATCGGGCAGGAAGTCGAACGGGGGGAAGTTCAGCAGCGTGAACCAGACCGAGAGCTCCTCGGGGGCCGAGGCGGTGACCTCCCGGAAGGCGGCGAGCACCTCGCCCGCCCGCTCGGCGGGCCACATCAGGCGCCCGCCGTACAGGTGGGGAGCGGGGTGCAGGTCGAACTCGACGGCCGTCACCAGCGCGAAGTCACCGCCGCCGCCGCGCAGGGCCCAGAACAGCTCGGGGTCGGAGTCCGCGTCCACCCGGAACGCCTCCCCTTCGGCGTCCACGACGTCGAGGGCGCGGACGGAGTCGGCGGCGTGCCCGTGACGGCGGCTGAACCAGCTCAGCCCGCCGCCCAGGGTGTAGCCGACCACGCTGGGCGCCGTGGAACTGCCCGCGAGACCGGTCAGGCCGTACGGGCTCACGGCGGAGAGCGCCTCGGCCCACCGTACGCCCGCCCCGACCCGGGCCAGCCGCTCCTCGGGCCGCACCTCGACACCGCCGAGCGCGCCGGTGCGCAGCAGGATCACCCCCTCGACGTCGCCGGTCGCGCCGTGGCCGCTTGGCTGGGCGGAGACCGAGAGCCCGGCCAGCCGGGCGTAGCGGACCAGGGCGGCCACGTCGGCGGCGTCCCGAGCCTCGACCACGGCCAGGACGGGCTGGTCAACGGCCAGGTTCCAGGCGGCCCTGGCCCGGTCGAAGCCCTCCTCACCCGAGGCGAGCACCTGCCCCCTGACCGCGCGCCGCAGGTCGTTCCCGATTGTCATGATCTATCCCTTCGGTCGATGCCCCGACTCTGGCGTGACCGATTTGGAGACGACTTGGGGTTGGTTTGAGGTCGACCACAAATGGGAGTTCGCCATTTGGCCGGTTACGGACAGTTCCGTGGCGTGACGCCGGGAAGGCGGGGAGTGGGCCATGCTTGTGCCGCCGGTCGGGACGGCCCCGCCGGGACGATCTCGAAGGGGAGGCGGGAGTGGACGCCCTGCGGAGGCTGCGGATCAGGGGAACGCTGTCGGCGCTGGTGATCCTGGCCGCGGGGGCCACCGCGACCGCGACCGCGGCCGACACCCGGGCGGACGGGCGTTCCTGCGAGCCGTGGACCCTGTGTCTCCGGGCGCCCGCCGTACCGCCCGCCGTGACCCCCGGGCCCGCGGGTCACCGGCCGTGGACGATCGGCGACATCACCGGCGACAGATGGTGCCTGTACGCGCGACCACAGGGCCGGACGGACCTCGTGGGAATCCTCGGCGGGCGCGAGGGCAACCTCGAACGCTGGATCAGGAACAGGGGCGCCAGGGCGCCGGGACCCTGCTGACGGGGCGCCGGCGGGGGCCGGAGACCGGGTGAGGGGTCAGGCGGGCAGCGCGGCGAGCAGGAAGGCGAGCCGGGCGGCGGCGTCCTCGATGTTGTCGGCGCTGCCGAGCCGGTAGCCCCACGAGGTGATGAACCCGCCGTCCTGGGAGCAGGTCACGGTCTCGGTCAGGGTGCTGCTGAAACGATTGCGCACCGAGACGTAGGCGGGGTCGTCGAAGGAGACCCGCTGCACGGCCAGATCGGCGTGCTGCCGCGCCGCGGCGGCGAACTTCTCAAGGCAAGACAGCGTGTCCAGCATCGTGCATCACCTCCGTCTCGACAGAGAATTGCACGATCTTGGGAGGTTAATCAAGCAATTGCGGATACTAAACCCGAGATTGTCGTGTGAAATCCTCCAATACCTTGACGATCACCGCCCTGGCGTCCTCCCTGAAGGCCGCGACCTGATGGAACTCCTCGAAGCTGTGCTCGTAGAACGCGATGTCCTCCGGGTCGCGCAGGATCAGGTCACGGGTCCTGGTCGGCACCGCCACCTGCCCCCTGTCGTAGATCCAGAAGCCGTTGATCGGGGCCGCGGGCAGCGGGGCCTCGAAGGGCAGGACGCCGAACTCCACGTTCGGCAGCGCGGTGACCGCGAGCAGCCGGTCGAGCTGGCCGCACATCACCTCCGGCGGCGCCAGGCGGTAACGCAGCGCGGCCTCGGACATGAGGAACCGGAACGTCCTGCTCGGGTCGTAGAGGATCTCCTGGCGCCGCATCCGCACCCTGATGGCGGCGTCGACCTCGTCGGGCGCGTTGTACAGGCGTTTGATCCTGGTGAAGACGCTGCGGGCGTACTCGGTCGTCTGCAGCAGGCCGATGATCACGCCGGGCTCGACCACCCGGAACGTCTGGGTCCGCGACTCCAGGTCGCGGATGTCCTCCTGGAGCGTGGCCAGGCCGGTACGGTGCCGCTGCCGCCAGGAGTCCTGACGTTCCAGCAGGACGCAGGCCTGCTCGACCAGCTCCTCGACGACCTCGGGGGTGGCCTCGACGGCCTGGCCCCAGAGGGTGACGTCGTCCTCGGTGGCGGTCTGCCGCGCGTTCTCGATGCGGGAGACCTTGGACGGCTGCCACCTCAGCCGTTCTGCCAGCTCCTTGCCAGACAGCTGCGCGGCCTCGCGCAGCTGCCTGAGCCGGGCGCCCAGCTCGGTGCGGACCTGCTGGAACTCGCTCACCCGATCTCCTCCGCGGATCGCGGGGGGCGGGGCGCCCGCGCGCCCACCGGCTCGCCCGTTCCGCGCGCCCGTCGAATCTCCCGCATGGTTCGCACGAGGGTAGACCGAGCGCGCGGATCGTGCCATAGCCGTCTCCCCAATCGTGATCAATATGTGTGGGAACGTCCGGCGAGCGGCCTCCTGGCTCCGTCTCCCGGGGTGCGGCGCGGGCCGGAGGGGGTCGGAAAGCGCGAACGCATGACTGATTCCTTCCCCAATCCAGCATCTTCGGACAATTGCGCGCAATCCTAGACTTCGGAAGGTTGCATGAGGGTTTCAAATCCTGAAATGCCCATATTTCGTGAAATATGGGATTAATAGGACTTTTGGCGCGCGACCGCCGTACGGCTCAGGATCGCTCGGGCACCCAGGAGGGGGCGCGCTTCTGCATGAAGGCCGTGATCCCCTCCTGCCCCTCGGCGGAGGTGAACCGCTGCGCCGACAGCTCGGCCATGCGCCGCGTCCCCTCCTCGAAGGACAGCGCGGGCACCTCGCGCACCAGCCGCTTGGTGAGCGCCAGCGCCTCAGGGCCGCCGCGCAGCAGCATCCCGGCGTAGTGGGCGACCGTCTCGTCGAGCAGTTCCCCGGGTACCGCCCTGGTCAGCAGGCCTATCTCCTGCGCCCTGGCCGCGTCGAAGGTCTCACCCGTCAGGAAGTACTCGGCCGCGGCCCTGGGGTCGAGCCTGCGCAGCACGGTCACCGAGATCATCGCCGGGACCACGCCGAGCCGTACCTCGGTGAACGCGAACGACGCCGTGTCGGGGGCGATCGCGAAGTCGCAGGCCGCGACCAGGCCGAGACCCCCGGCGCGGGCGGTACCGTTCAACCGGCAGACGACCGGTTTGGGGCTCTCCCAGATCAGGCGCATGATCTCCGGGAACGAGGCGGTCACCGGGGCCCCGGGCGCGCCGCCGGGCTCGGTCCGCTGCTCCTTCAGGTCCGCGCCCGCGCAGAAGACCGGCCCCGTCCCGGTGAGCACGACGACACGTACCTCCTCGTCGGCGAGCGCCTGGGTGAGCAGGTCCTCCAGGTCGCCGAGAAGCCGCACGGACAGCGCGTTCCGGTTGCGCGGGGAGTCCAGGGTGATCGTGGCGATCCCGCCGGACACCTCCTTGCGCACCAGGCGCTCCACTGGCCGGTCCGTGTCGGTGTTCATCCACGCTCCTTGGTCGCTCCCGGCCCCGGGTTCGGCGCCGACGCGCAGAACGGTACCCGGCGCGGCCCGGGGCGAGGCGGGCGGGACTCCTGTCAGCCGCAGTGGCTCCAGCCGCTCTTCCAGGTCGCCGTGCCGTACGTGCCGCCCCAGATGACGCACTTCTTGACGGCGGCGATCCGCACCGGGCCCGCGTAGGCGGTGAAACTGCCCGGGTTCGAGCCGGAGGCGCCCCCCTTCACCTGGAGGATCGCGTTCATCTTGATCTTCCCGGGGACCATGTACCTCGACATGGTGACGACGCAGTTCTTGCCCGCCGCGGAGTTGTAGAGCAGGTAGACGGTCGCGGCGCCGATCCCCCTTGAGTCGATCACCTTGTAGCCGGAGCCGCAGACACCGGTCGCGGTGTAGATGTTCGGGGTCGGCTTGGGCGTCGGCTTCGGAGTGGGTTTCGGCGTTGGCTTGACCGTGGGTTTCACCGTCGGCTGCACCGTGGGCTTCACTGTGGGCTTCACGGTGGGGGCGACGGTCGGTTCGACGGTGGGCTTGACCGTGGGCTTCTGCGTGGGCTTCGGGGTGGGCTTGGGCGTGGGGTCCTGGGTCGGCTTCGCGCTGGGCTCACGGGTCGCCCGAGGCGGGCCGGACGGCTGCCGGGGCCGGGCCGTGCCGGGCTCCGCGGTGAGACGGCCGACGGGCTCGGTGCTCCTGCGCTGCCGAGGGCGGGGCGTCGCGGACGTCCAGGCGGAGGGCGGGTCGGCGGGGGAGAGCACAGGGTCCGGCGACGGCGACCGCACCGTGACGGGCGGGGAGACCGCGGCCCGCGTGCTCGCGGCCCCCCAGTCGCCCTGCAGCACCACGACGGCGCCCGCCGTCGCGCCGAAGACGACGATCGCGGCGGTTCCGGCGAGCAGCATCCCGGAGGGGCGCCGCCGTACCCGTGGAGCCACGGGGGCGGGCGCCGGTGCCGGTGCCGGGGCGGCGGGCGCGGCGTTCCTGACGGGAGAGGGGACCGTGGCCCCCATCAGATGGCTGACCAGCTCCTCGGCGGTCGGGCGTGACGCCGGGTCCTTCGACAGGGAGGCGGCGACCAGCTCGCGCAGATGCCCCTCAAGACCGCCCAGGTCGGGTTCGACGGTCAGGATGCGGTTCATCACCACGGCGATGGAGTCGGCGCCGAACGCGGGCCGTCCGGTCGCGGCGAAGACCATCGTGACGCCCCAGGCGAACACGTCGGCCGCCGCCGTCACCTCACCCCCGCCGAGCTGTTCGGGAGCGAGGTAGGAGGGCGTCCCCATCGTCGTCCCCGTCGCGGTGGTCCCCGGCGAGTCAAGTGCCCTGGCGATGCCGAAGTCGATCACCACGGGCCCCTCGGGCCCCATCAGCACGTTGGCGGGCTTGAAGTCCCGGTGCAGGATGCCCGCCCGGTGGATGGCCGAAAGGGCGGTGGCGGTGCTGACCGCCAGGCGTTCGAGCGCCGCGCCCCGCCTCGGGCCCTCCCGGTCGACGAGCTGGCGCAGGGAGGGGCCGGGCACGTACTCGCTCACGATGTACGGCTGGCTGCCCGCGAGGTCGGCGTGGAGCACCGGGGCGGTGCAGAACCTCGCCACCCGCCGGGCGACGGAGACCTCGCGCAGGAAGCGCGTCCTGGCCTCGGGATCGGTGGCGAGCCCGTGGTGGAGAAGCTTGACGGCCACCTGCTCGCCCGCGGGCCCCCTGCCCAGGTAGACGACGCCCTGGCCTCCTTCGCCGAGCCTGCCGGTCAGCTCGAACGGCCCGAGCCGCGGAGGATCCCCCGACGTGAGCGGCTGTACCACGATGCCCCCCGACAAAACCTACGAATTGGGTTATGTGGTGCAGAACGCTACCAGCGTGAGCCGTGGTCCGGATGGCGCGCCGGAGACGCCCGTCAGATGGCCTTGCCGGGGTTGAGGATGCCGAGCGGGTCGAAGACCCGCTTGATCCCGTGGTGGACCTCCTCGGTCACGGGTCCCGCCTCCAGGGCGAGCCAGCGCCGTTTCAGCAGCCCGACCCCGTGCTCGCCGGTCAGCGTGCCGCCCATCCCGAGCGCCTCCCTGAAGACCTCGTCGGCCGCCGCCCACACCTGGGGCGGCGGTTCCGCCAGGCCGCGGTCGAAGACGAAGACCGGGTGCAGGTTGCCGTCGCCCGCGTGCGCGACCGTGGCGATCAGCACCCCGTGCCTGGCCGCGATGGCCTCGATCCTCTCGATCATGTACGGCAGCGCGGAGCGGGGCACGCACACGTCCTCGACCAGGCACTTACCGAGCCGTTCCTTGGCCTGGTAGGCGAGCCTCCTGACCCCGACCAGTTCCTCGGCCTCCTGCTCGGAGGAGGAGACCGCGACGAAGGGCGAGCCGTTCTCCGCGCACAGCCGGGCCATCCGCTCGGCGACCACGGGGCCGTCCGCGGCGTCCGACTGCGCGATCAGCATCGCCTGGGTGCTGGCCTCAAGCCCGATGTTGCGCCAGTCGTCGATGGCCTTGAGCGTCGTGCGGTCGAGCATCTCAAGCAGGGAGGGCTGGCACCCCGCCGCGATGATCGCCGCGACCGCGGCGGCGGCGTCCCTGAGCGAGGTGAACTCGGCCGCGATCGTCGCCGGATAGACGGCCGGAGCCCGGCGCAGTCGCAGGGTGGCCGAGGTGATCACCCCGAGCGTCCCCTCGGAGCCGATGAACAGGCCGGTCAGGTCGTAGCCCGTCACCCCCTTGACCGTGCGCCTGCCCGTCTCCAGGACCCGCCCGTCGGCCAGGACGACCTCCAGGCCGAGCGCCGAGTCGCGGGTCACGCCGTACTTCACGCACCGCAGGCCGCCCGCGTTCGTGGCCAGGTTGCCGCCGATCGTGGAGATCTCGTGGGAGGAGGGGTCGGGCGCGTACATCAGCCCGTGCGCCCTGGCGGCCCTGTCCAGGTCCGCGGTGATCACGCCGGGCTCGACCACGGCGACCTCGTCGGCGGGCGAGAGCTCCCTGATCGCCGTCATCCTGTGCAGCGTCAGGACGACGCAGCCCTCGACCGACGTCGCCCCGCCCGCCAGGCCGCTGCCCGCGCCCCTGGGCACGACGGGCACCCGGTGCTCCGTGGCCCACCTGAGGGTGGCCACCACGTCCTGCCTGGTCTCGGCCGGCACGACGGCCAGCGGCCTGCCCGGTTCGAGGAAGGTCCTGTCCCGCGCGTAGGAGTCGGTGACGTCAGGGTCCGTCAGGACCTTCTCCGGCGAGAGGGCGGCGACGAGTTCGGAGATAACGCTCACAGGGGGACTGTACGGGGCCCGGTCCGAGGGGGGATCACACGGGATGTCACGTGATGATGCGGGCGAGGCTCGGTGAGGGTTCTGCCAAATGTGGTGACGTGACGGCCAGGTGAGGAGAAGTCTCGATTCGTACGGCTGTCGCCCAACCGAAGGGAGCCTCGCTGTGACGACTGTGCAACAGCGGGCCGCGGCCGAGCCCGTCCGCGCGGGGAGGGTGGTCGTCTCGTGGCTGACGTCGACGGACCACAAGGTCATCGGAGACCTCTACATCATCACCGCGTTCGTGTTCTTCCTGATCGGCGGCGTGATGGCCCTGGTCATCCGGGCCGAACTGGCGCATCCCGGGTTGCAGCTCGTCAACACCGTCCAGTACAACGCGCTGTTCACCATGCACGGCACGCTGATGCTGCTGTTCTTCGCCACCCCGCTGTTCGCCGGGTTCGCGAACGTGATCATGCCGTTGCAGATCGGCGCGCCGGACGTGGCCTTTCCCAGGCTCAACATGGTCAGCTACTGGCTGTTCCTGTTCGGCGGGATCATCGCGCTCGGCGGGTTCGCCACCAACGGCGGAGCGGCCGACTTCGGCTGGACGGGCTACACCCCCCTGTCGGTCGCGACCTTCTCCGGGCAGGTGGGCGGTGACCTGTGGATCGTCGGCCTGGTGTTGTCGGGCCTGGGGACGATTCTCGGCTCCGTCAACTTCATCACCACGATCATCTGCATGCGCGCTCCCGGCATGACGATGTTCCGCATGCCGCTGTTCACCTGGAACGTGCTTCTCACCGGACTGCTGGTGCTGATCGCCTTCCCGGTGCTGGCCGCCGCGCTGCTGGCGCTGGAGGCCGACCGCAAGCTCGGCGCGCACGTCTACGACGCCGCGACCGGCGGGCCGCTGATCTGGCAGCACCTGTTCTGGTTCTTCGGCCATCCCGAGGTGTACATCATCGCGCTGCCGTTCTTCGGCATCGTCACCGAGGTGATCCCGGTCTTCAGCCGCAAGCCGCTGTTCGGCTACATCGGCCTGGTCGGCGCGACCATCGCCATCGCGGGGCTGTCCGTCACGGTCTGGGCGCACCACATGTTCGCCACCGGCCGGGTGCTGCTGCCGTTCTTCTCCTTCATGACGTTCCTCATCGCGGTCCCGACCGGGGTGAAGTTCTTCAACTGGGTGGGCACGATGTGGCGGGGGCACCTGACCTTCGAGTCACCCATGCTGTTCTCGGTCGGCTTCCTGGTGACGTTCCTCCTGGGCGGCCTGACCGGCATCATCCTGGCCTCCCCGCCGCTGGACTTCCAGGTCACCGACTCCTACTTCGTGGTGGCCCACTTCCACTACGTCGTCTTCGGCACCGTGGTCTTCGCGATGTTCGCGGGCTTCTACTTCTGGTGGCCCAAGATGACGGGCAAGATGCTCAACGACACGCTGGGGAAGATCCACTTCTGGCTGTTGTTCGTCGGCTTCCACGCGACCTTCCTGGTGCAGCACTGGCTCGGTGCGGCGGGCTTCCCGCGCCGCTACGCCGACTACAGCCCGGTCGACGGCTTCACCTTCCTGAACCTGGTCTCCTCGGTCGGCGCTTTCATCCTGGGTGTCTCCACGCTGCCGTTCCTCTACAACGTCTGGTGGACCGCCAGGAACGCGCCGAAGGTGACCGTGGACGACCCCTGGGGGTTCGGCAACTCGCTGGAGTGGACGACCTCCTGCCCGCCGCCGCGGCACAACTTCACCTCGCTGCCGCGCATCAGGTCCGAGCGTCCCGCGTTCGACCTCAAGTACCCCAGGGTCGAGGCGCAGCCGCGCCAGCTCGATCCGACCGCCCCCGGCGAGGAGGTCTGAACCGGGGTCGCAGGAGAGCGAGCCACCGGATTCCCTACTCGGGGTCGTCGGCGGGCCCGGGGAGCCGTGGGAGCGGTTCCCCGAGGCCCGCCTTCCGGCTTTCACCGCGCTGACCTGCTGTGAAAGCGCTGTCAACAGAAAAATAGTGGAAATCATCACCATTTCCTGTGAAGTGATGATTCATTACAGTTTTACAACATCATTCAGCGGCTTTACTCCTGCTTTACCTTCTCGTCTAACGTCCCGCTCGGTGCGTACATAAGGCGCATCTGGGACGTTCGCGCCCGGCGAACCCGGGCAGGGAGGGTAAGCGTTGTCCAGCAAAGGCAGGGGTGCTCGAAGGCGCCTGCTCGCGATAGTGCCCGTCGTGGGCCTGGCCGCTGCGGGACTGGCGGCGGGAGGAGTGTCGGCTCAGGCGGACACCACGGTGGACACCACGGTCGCGAGGTACCAGCCGACCGCAGCCGACTACTACATCAACTACGCCACACCCAGGGACGAGCCCGAGGTGCAGGACCCGGCCGCGCCAAACTCCAAGGAGCGCCGGATCAGCCCGTCAAGGCAGATCGCCCACAAGTATTCCGAGGGTAACCCCGCCGCGGCACGCGTTCTGGCCGCGCGCGAGGCGGAGGCGATCAGGACCGGCATCAACCCCGCCGAATTCCTGTTCAAGAAGGCCAAGGTCGCCAAGCAGGCCAAACTCCTCACCGTCCTGGTGGAGTTCAACGACAAGGCCAACGACGACTTCTCGGGCTTCAAGCGCCCGCCGAACGTCAACGACGACGACCCGGCGAACTGCGTCACCGAGCCGCCGGGCACCCTGCTCAACGGCCCGCTGCATAACAAGATTCCCGACCCCGCGTCCTTGGCACACAAGGACAACAACAGTTTCTGGGTGCCTGATTTCAGCCCGGACCACTTCAACAAGATGCTTTACAGCAAGGAAGGCATCACCAAGAGGGTCCGTACCGACCTGACCGACCCCCGGGACGGTCGCAAGGGCATCAACATCGCCGGCTCCACGATGCGGAACATGTACGAGGAGCTGTCCAAGGGCGCCTACACGGTCACCGGAGAGGCCACCCCGTGGGTCAAGGTCCCGCACTCCGAGGCCTACTACGGCGCCCGCGCCTGTGGCAAGGAAGCGCAGGACATGAGCGGCCACCCGAGCAACCCTCTCGGCCCCGGCCAGCTCGCGATCGACGCGGTCGACACCCTGGCCGCCGCCAACCCGAACTTCCCGTGGGCGGACTACGACGTCGAGGACGTCGCCGACTCCGACGGTGACGGCAACTTCGCCGAGCCCGACGGCGTGGTCGACCACCTCGTCCTGGTCCACGCGGGCAAGGACAAGTCCTCCGACGGCGGCGCCGAGGGCACCTACGCGATCTGGGCGCACTCCAGCGCCGTCGCGGGTGGCTACAAGGTCCCCGGCAAGGACGTGAAGATCTCCAACTACATCGTTCAGCCCGAGGACTCCGGCGTCGGCGTCTTCGCCCACGAGTACGGTCACGACCTCGGTCTGCCCGACCTCTACGACACCACGGGCAGCGCCTCCTCGGCCGTCGACTTCTGGGACCTCATGTCGGCCGGCTCCCACAGCGGCCCGATCTTCCAGTCGATGCCGACCCACATGGGTCTGTGGGACAAGTGGATCCTCGGCTGGGCCAACCCCAAGGTCTTCAACCCCGGTGACCGCAGCCGCGTCGTGACCGTCGGTCAGTCCTCGCGCACGCCCAAGTTCACCGAGGACGGCGTCCGGGTGAACCTGGACAGCGCGCCGCTGAAGATGGTCGAGCCGCACAGCGGCACCAAGATGTGGTGGTCCAACCTCGACCAGGAGTGGGCCGACGTCAAGCTCACCCGCGACGTCCAGGTGCCCGCCGGCACGGACGTGAAGTTCTGGCTCTGGAACAACTACGAGATCGAGGAGGACTGGGACTTCGGCTTCATCGAGGTCTCCACGGACAACGGCGCCACCTGGAGCCAGCAGAAGGTCTACACCGAGGGCGGCGCCCTGGTCTCCACCGGTGACGACTACCCGGACCCGAACAAGAACCTCTCCAAGTTCAACAACAGGAAGTACGCCCTCACCGGCAACACCAACGGCTGGCGGCACGACTACGTCGACCTGGCCCCCTACGCGGGCAAGACGGTCAAGCTCAGGCTCGTCTACAACACCGACGCCGCCTTCACCCCGCGCAGCTGGCACGCCGACGACTTCTCGCTGACCAACGGCGCCCAGACCGTCTGGAGCGACGACGTCGAGGGTGGCAACCAGGGCTGGACGGCCAGCGGTGGCACCTACACCAACACCCACGGCCAGGGCTGGGGTATCAACGACGGCTTCCGTGAGGTCTCCCGGTTCTACCTCGCCGAGTGGCGTAACTTCGACGGCTTCGACAAGGGCCTGCAGTACACCTACACCACCGACTACTCGCGTGACGGCTCGTGGAAGGTGGAGAAGGTCAAGTACAACGCCCCCGGCCTGCTCGTCTGGTACCGCGACTCGACCTTCACCAACAACGTCCTGAGCAACAACCTCGAACTGTCGCCGAGCATCGGCTCCAAGGGCAGCCTGCTCCTGGTCGACTCCCACTTCGAGCCGCTGCGGCGGACCGGCGTGGCCGCGACCAAGGACACGACCATCCTGAAGAACATGCAGGGACGCGTGCAGACCTCCAACGCGGCCTTCACCTTCGGCAAGACCTACCCCTTCAAGGAGTGCATCGAGGGGCCGAACGAGCCCTTCAGCGAGTACTGCACCAACACCGCCGCGCTGCCCGGTGTGCGCGAGTTCACCGACGCCAAGACCTGGTACCCCGGGTTCGAACTGCGTGACGGCAGCCTGTACTACCGTGACTTCGACGCCTCGGTGGTCGTCCCCTCCAAGGGCGACCAGCAGTACAGCACCCGGGTGGTCAACCCCGACGGCACCCCCGCGACCGACGTGTACGGCGTCGACCTGGGCAACGGCAACGTCCTGGGCAGCGGTAACCCCGGTGACGAGGGCAAGGCCCTGGGCGTGAAGTTCAAGCTGCTCGCCCCGCTCCCCGGCAACCTCGGTGTCCTCCTCCAGGTGACCCCGCCCAAGAAGTGACCCGGCGCGTCCCCGTCCGGGCCCACCCGGGCGGGGACGACCCCGGCGAACGGTGAGACACCAGGACGCCCGGCCGGACCTCTCCGGCCGGGCGTCCGCCGTACCCGGCCGCGGGCGCAGCCCCACGATCCGGCGGGCCCTACGATCTGACGGGAAGGCAGTGGACCGGAAGGGGCGGCGTGGGCGAGTTACGAGGCAAGGCAGAGCACACCGAGGCCATCAGGACCGGGCGCCGGGTCTGCGTGGTGGTCAACACCCACTCGCGCAGGGGCCGCCGCCTCTACCCCCGGGTGGTCGCCACGCTGCGCGCCGAGGGCTTCGAGCCGATCCGCACCTTCGCCGTGGTCGACCCCCGCCGTCTGCGCGCCACCCTGGACACGGCCCTGGCCGAACGGCCCGACCTGCTCATCGTCGGCGGCGGGGACGGCACGCTCAGCGCCGCCGTCAAGCACGTCGCGCACCGGGACGTGGCCCTGGGCGTGCTGCCGCTCGGCACGACCAACAACTTCGCCCGCAGCCTCGGCCTGCCCCTCGACCTGCCGGGCGCGATCAGGGTCTTCCGCACCGGCAAGGTCGCCGACGTCGACCTGGGCGTCGCCGGTGACAGGGAGTTCGCCAACCTGGCCAGCTTCGGCGTCTCCGTCGAGGTCGCGGGCACCGTGAGGCCCTGGCTCAAACGCCTGCTCGGGCGGGCCGCCTACCCGCTCACCGCGCTGACGATCCTGCCCCGCCACCGGCCCTTCCGCGCCTTCATCACGGCAGACGGCCGCCGCCACGAGCTGCTCACCCACCAGCTCAACATCGCCAACGGCCGTTTCCACGGCGGCTGGCAGGTGGCCAGGGACATCAGCATCGACAACGGCAGGCTCGTGGCCTACCAGCTCGGTTCGGGCAAACGGCTGAGGCTGCTGGTGGAGACCCTGGTACGGGCGACGACCGGCCGCTGGCGCAGCCTCGCGGGCGGTCCCTTCGTCGTCGGTCAGGAGATGTACCTGGAGACCGACCCGCCGCTGGCGGCCGACGTCGACGGCGAGGTGCGCCTGATGACCCCGATCACGATCAGGACCGTTCCCAACGGCCTGCGCGTCATGGTCACGGACGACTTCGTCGACTCCTGACGCGCGGGGCCGTACGGAGGCGGGACCTAGGACCTGTTTTGTGGATCTTTACGCCTACTGCGGTCGTCCAGGCGGCCCCCGCCGCGTTGTCGTCGTCGCCCATAACTCCGTTATGAGCTCCTCCTCCGCCTTGCGGGGCATCCGCCTGGACGATCCTCGCCACGGCGAAGATCCACAAAACAGGTCCTAGCGGCGGGAGGACCGCAGGAAGCGGTTGCGCAGCCTGCCGAGCAGCATCGGCTCCCGCGCGGGGGCAAGCCCCTCCCGCGCCCTGCGCAGGTCGTCGAGGGCCTCGGCGGCCGAGGGGCGCCCGGCGGAGGAGGGGTCGCGCATCCGGCGCAGCAGCTCCATCACCTCGGCGGGCACGCCGGGACGCGCCTGGCCCACGGCGTCCGACCCCGGCGCGGGCAGCCCGCCGGTCAGCAGCTGGAAGGCGATCACCCCCGCCGCGTACACGTCGGCGGCGGCGGTCATCCGCTCCGGCCTGGCCTGGCACTCGGGGGCGACGTAGTGGGTGTCGAGCACGTTGGGCAGCTCGTTGGCCACCGTGTGCGGACGCGGACCGGGCTTGGCGTAGTCGAACCCGGTCAGCATGGCCCTGCCGTCCTCGGTGACCAGGACGCGGGCGGGACTGAGCGCCCGGTGGATGACGTTGTTGGCGTGGACGTGGGCCAGCCCGAGCAACATGTCCTCGACCACGTCGAGCTCGGCCTCGACCGACGGCCGCCTGCCCGCCTGGGACATGTACAGATGCAGCGCCTGGCCGTGCACGTCGTCCAGGACCAGCACGAACCGGCTCTCGTCGTCGATGGCGAAGAAGTCGCGCGAGCGCACGACGCACGGGTGCGGGGGGATGCGGGTGAGTGACTGGTAGGCGTTGGCGATCAGCCGCCGCTCGGCCGCCCTGGGCTCCTCCTCGGCCAGCGGGTCGGCGCGGTAGACCCGCAGCAGGACCGTCTCGCTGCCCGGCAGCGTCGCGTTGATCGCCCGGTACTCGGTGGTCCGGTTGTCCCCGCCGAGCTGCTCCTCGACCTCCCAGTTGCCGAAGCGTGGCGGCGAGGTCGACCGCCGCACGCTGCCGTTCAGCGCCTCGATCACCGCCGTGCGGTACGGCCTGGCGTCCGGGGTGTATCCCCGCCTGACCCGGGAGACGTCGCTCAGCATGGCGACCAGCCCCGCCAGGTCGGTGACGTGCCGCGCGTCACGGCCCGCCGGGTCGACGAGCTCGGCGTCGGCGCCCGTCAGCACGACGACGCTGTCGACGTAGACCCGTTCGAGCTCCCGGTGGCTCTGGGTGAGAAGGCCCTTCAGCGCCCGCCCGTTGCCGCGCAGCTTGGCCACGGGGGAGCCGAAGGCGTCCCGCCGCGCGGGGAACCACCGCGTCCCGGCCACCTCGATCCTGCCCCGGGTGCCCTTGACGTCGATGACACAGAGCGAGTGGCCGGTCACGACGATCAGGTCCACCTCGAAGGCGTCGTCGCCACGGGGCACCTCGATGTTGTGCAGCAGCAGCCAGTCGTCCGGCGCGCTGTCCCGCAGATGCGCGATGACCCGCCGCTCCGCGTCGTTGACCGGGCGCCCGCCACCGACGATCTGTGCCATCTCTAGCGTGCCGCCCTTCTTCTCTGTACTTGAAGTAGGGCAAGGGTCTCATGATCTCGCCTGTCACTACTTTTCGCCACTCCGCGAAAGTAGGCTCGGCGGACGTGGAACCCATGGAGATCACCGCCGGAGCGTTGCACCTGCGTCCGTGGAACCTGTCGGAGGCCGACGCCGTGGCGGCGGCGCTGGCCCTGCGGGATCCACGGATCCGCCGCTGGGCGACCGGCCTGCCCGAGGGAGCCGACGAGCGGGCCTGGCTCGCCCAGCGCGCGCTCGGCTGGTCCGACGGCTCGGAGGCCTCCTTCGCCGTCACCGGCGCGACGACCGGCGAGGTGCTCGGCCACATCAGGGTCAGGATCGGTACCGGCGCGGCCCGCGGCCACGGGGAGGTCGGCTACTGGGTGCTGCCCTCCGCCAGGGGCCTCGGCGTGGCCACCCGGGCGCTGGGCGTCGTCGGGCGCTGGGCGTTCGGCTTCCTCGGCCTCTCCCGCCTCGACCTGCGGCACGCCACGGGCAACGCCGCCTCGTGCCGGGTCGCGGTCAAGGGCGGGTTCGTCCTGACCAGGCTCCTGTCGGAGCCCTCGTGGGTCGAGGAGGAGGGGACGGAGGAGTTCCACCTGCACACCCTGACCCCCGGAGGCACCCCCTGACCCGGGCCGCGCGGCGGGGCGCTCAGCGGCCGTGCCGCGGGCTGACCAGGCCGGTCTCGTAGGCCAGGGCGACCACCTGGGCGCGGCTCGACAGCCCGAGCTTGGTCATCGTCCGGTTCAGGTGGGTCTTGACCGTCGCCTCGCTCACCTGCAGCTCGTCGGCGATCTCCCCGTTCGACAGCGCCCTGCCGACCAGGCGCAGCACCTCCGTCTCCCTGGCGGTGAGCGTGTCGAGCCCCGTCCACGACACGAGCGCGGTGTCCTTCTCCCTGGTGTAGGCCTCGACCAGGCGGCGCGTCACGGTCGGCGCGAACAGCATGTCCCCGGCGGCGATGGTGCGGACCGCCGCGATCAGCCGCTCGGGAGGGGTGTCCTTGAGCAGGAAGCCGGACGCCCCGGCCCGCAGCGCGTCGTAGACGTACTCGTCGAGGTCGAAGGTCGTCAGGATCAGCACCTTCGGCTGGGCCGGGCCTGTCGTGGCCAGGATGCGCTCGGTCGCCGCGATGCCGTTCAGGTCGGGCATCCGCACGTCCATCAGGATCACGTCCGGGCGGGTCGAGCCCGCCATGGCGACGGCCTCCTGCCCGCCGGAGGCCTCCCCGGCGACCTCCAGGTCGGGGGTGGCCCGGATCAGCGCCGCGAACCCGGCCCGCACCAGGATCTGGTCGTCGACGACCAGTACCTTGATCATTGGTCTCCTCGCTCCTGAGGGGCTGAGAGCGGCAACGTCACCGTGACCTCGAACCCGCCTCCCGGCAGCGGTCCCGCGCGCATCTCGCCCCCGTAGAGCCTGACCCGTTCGCGCATCCCGATCAACCCGAGGCCGCCCCCCTCGTCCCCCTGCGGGACGGCGCCGTCGTCGGTGACCGTGATGATCAGCTCCTCACAGTCGTAGCGCAGCCGTACCGAGGCGTGGGCGGGCAGCGCGTGCTTGATGACGTTGGTCAGGCTCTCCTGGACCACCCGGTAGGCGCACAGCTCGACCCCGGGGTTGAGCCGCCTCGCCTTGCCCGACACGTCGAGGGCGACCTCGACCCCGGCGGCGCGGACGCGCTCGACGAGCTGACCGAGCTGGGGCAGGCCGGGGGTCGGGTCGTAGACGCCGTCGATGCCCGGCCGCCGGTCGACCCTGAGCACCGCCAGCAGCCGCCGCATCTCCTCAAGGGCCTCGTGGCTGGTGTCGGCGACCGTGGCCAGCGCGGTCCTGGCCGTCCCCGGGTCGCTGGCGAACACATAACGGGCCAGCCCCGCCTGCACCGAGATCACCGACATGTGGTGGGCGACGATGTCGTGCAGCTCCCTGGCGATGCGCACCCGCTCCTCGGTGACCGCGCGCCTCGCCCGCGCCTCCTGCTCGTATCCGAGCCGCTCGGAGAGGTCGGCCAGGCGCCTGTTGCGGTCGGCGAGCCTGCGGGTGCCCAGGCCGAGCGTCCAGGCCGTCAGGACGATCAGCACGCTCTGCGCCAGGTTCAGCGCCGCCATGTCCTTCGACGCCGCGAGTGAGGACCACCACCAGACCGAGGCCGCGGCCAGGACCCCGGCGACCCCGGCCGCGAGCGAGCGTCGTACGGTCACGGTGTAGAGCGTCAGCAGGACGGAGAAGTTGTTCACGTTCGGCTGGTAGCCCAGACTGTGGTGCCACAGGGACGCGGCGACGCACAGCAGGAGCGCGGTCATGGGCGCGTGCCGCCGTACGGCGACGGGGAGGTTGGCCGCGCAGGTCAGCAGGATCGCGACCGTGTCGGGACGCAACCAGGTGCCGGTCTGGTCCTTGACGGCCCACACCAGGGTGATCCCGGTGAGCGCGACGGCCAGCAGGGTGTCGACGATCCGTGGGTCGACCTCACCCACCCGCCGCGCGAGTGCCGTCACTGTTGCCCGCATGCGCGGCATGCTAGCCAGGCGCGGACCGTCCTCTCATCGAGCCGGTGGATGAGTGACCGTACCGCGGAAGTTGTACGGCCGCGCCGCGCCTACCGCGCGGGTCACGGCCGTATCCGCCCGCGGGCCGATGTGGACCGGGTCTCGCGCGGCTTACGGTGAGTCCGCTGTGGGACGACGGCCTCGTTGTCAGGGGCCGTCTGACGTGGGTTCCGCCGGCGGCTCCGGCGTCCACGGCCGGCGCCCCGGAGCTCTCCACCCGGGGCGCCGGCCGTGGACGGGCCCTCGAAGGCGTGCACGGGGGCGGCTTTCGAGGTCACGGGCCGGTGCGGCCGGTGCGGCCCGCGCCGTGAGGCGCGGGGAAAGGGCGCGCGGCCGCGGGGAAAGGACGGGCAACGGCCCGATCAATCGTCGGTGACCTGGGGTTTGCCGTCCCGCCACAGGGTAGGCGCCTTCTCCTGTAGGGAGGAGGAACGCCATGATCGGCAATCCCAAGGACACGCTGTCGACCGCCGAGCTGATCCGGCGGATGTCACAGGAGGTCTCCCGCCTCGTCAGGGACGAGCTTCGCCTGGCGAAGCTGGAGTTCGCGGAGAAGGGCAGACACGCCGGGCTCGGGGCGGGGCTGTTCGGCGGGGCCGGTGTGGTGGCCCTGTACGGCGGCGGCTGCCTGGTGGCCGCGGTGATCCTGCTTCTCGCCCTGGTGATGCCCGCCTGGGTCGCCGCCGCCGTCGTGGGCGTCGTGCTCCTGGCCGTGGCCGCCGTTCTGGGGCTCCTCGGCAAACGGCAGGTGTCCGAGGCCGTTCCGCCCGCTCCCGAGCTGACCATCGAGAGCCTCAGGGAGGACATCGGCATGGTGAAGGAGAGTGCGCACCGATGAGCGAGAGCGACAACGGAACTCCGAAGGACGAGATCTGGGACGCGGGCACGGTCGGCGCCCACAGACAGCGGGTCGGCGCCCCGGTGGCCCCCGACGAGAGGATGTCGCTGAACGTCCCGCCCAAACAGCCGGGCGGGGGCCCCTCCTCGGCGCCCACGGGTGAGGGGGGCGACGGCACGCCCAGCCTCGTCGAGGGGGACGGGGGCACCGGACAGCCCACAGCCGTCCGGCGGACCCCCGGGAAGGCCCCCGGGAAGGCCGCAGAGGGGGCCACAGGGAAGGCCACAGGGGCTCCGGAGAGGTCTCCGGAGAAGGCCCACGGGAAGGAGACGGGCGAGGCCGGGGGAACGAGCCGGGAGTCCGTACGGCGGGACATCGAGCGGGACCGCCGCGAACTGGGGGAGACCGTGGAGGCGCTGGTGCGCAAGACCGACGTGCGAGGGCGTGTGCACGAGACGGCCGCCCAGGTCGGCGACGAGTTGCGCCGGGCGGGCGCGGCCACCGCGGCCACCGCGACCGGGGTCGCCGAGCGGGTCAGGCGCACCACCCCGGCCGACGTGCGGCGGGCCGCCGACGAGGTCACCACGCGGGCGGCCAGGCGTCCCGTCGCGGCCGCGGCCGTGGCGGCCGTCACGGCGGCCGTCGGCCTGGTCGTGTTCCGCCTGCTGAGGCGCGGCCGGAGAAGGTAGAACGCTCCACAGGCCCGCCACCCGTGACCCGGTGATGTTTTGGGATGGGCGGATTCGGGGGGCGGCGGGGTAATCTGGCCGTTTCCGGGTGGGCGGCGGACCCCCTCCTTTCCGCCCGCCCGGTATCCGGGGGACCGGTGACTCCCCGCTGAACCGTTCCGGCCGTCCGTACGTAGTGATCGGTGCGGGAGGTCTTGTCCGCCGCGAGGTGGCCGCGGCCTCCCGATGTGGCGCCTCCCGAGTCCGGAGCGGGGATCGCCGCAGGGTACGGACCCCCTCTCCGGCCGATCCCCCCAGGAGGACTCATGCGCCGAGCTCTCGGCCTCACCACGGGTCTCGCCCTCGTCGCGGTCGCCCTGTCACCCATCGCCCCCGCGCAGGCGGCGACCTGCGTCGGCGCGGTGGAGAAGTGCGAACGGGAACCCCTCGTCAAGATCAAGCTCAAGGCCAAGGGAACCCCGCGCGTCCACCAGGGCGGGCGCGTCACCTACACCCTCGACTACTCCATGACCTGGATGGAGTCCTTCGCCCCCTACTGGGCCTCCTTCTGGGTCGGCGGCACCCTCCCCAGGGGCGCGAAGGCCCCGCGCACGGCGACCCTCATGGACCCCTCGGGCAGGAAGGTGGCCACCTTCCCCTGCCACAGGTACCGTGACGGCCTGTGGTGCGAGGTTCCCAGCGACGTCTCCAAGCCGGTTCCGCACAAGGGCAGGATCGTCCTGAGCACCACCCTCGCCCGCCACGGCGGCAGGACGGCGGTGGCCAGACTGGGCTTCGACAGCGTCGACGGCCTCGGCCAGAAGGACTTCGAGCGGCACTACGGCCGCGCCGCCGCGCGTGACCGGTTCTGCGTCTTCCGTTTCACCAAGACCGTCGTCACGAAGGTGCGTTCCTGACGTCGGCCGCCGCCGGGGCCCGCGGGAGCCCCGGCGGCCGGCTCTCACGAACCGGCGGCCATGTCGAAGAAGCGCAGCTCAAGCCGTACGGCCCGGCGGAAGACGTCGAGCACACGGGCCTGCTCCCGCGCGGGGAGCGCGGGGCCGAGGCGGTCGAGCTCGCCGCGCAGGAAGGCGACCCAGGCGCGGAACGCGGGTCCCTCGTGCAACTCGATCCACTCACGGTGCACGAAGCTCCCCGGGCCGCCGGGACCGCCGGGCAGCGGCTCCTCGGCCAGGCTCGCCCAGCCGAGGTAGCTCCACTCCGCCACGCACAGGACCGCCAGGATGGCCGGGTAGTCCAGGCTCCTTCTGGCCTCGTCCATCAGCGCGCGGAAGTCGGCCGTCACCGGTTCGAGCGGGGGAGCGGTCAGCTCGGCCTCACTCGCGCCGAGGGCGGCCAGCGCCCGGTGGAAGTAGGTCTTCTCCTCCGTCGTCGCGGTCTCGCCGAGGAAGCGGCCGAACGGCACCCGTGACTCGAAGTTGTCCGCGGCGGCGACGGCGGCGCCGAGCAGCGCGGTGAAGGAGTCGACGAACTGGAAGTCCTGCACCAGGTAGCGGCGCATGGCCTCCTCAGAGGTCAGCCCCCGGGTGATGGAGGCGGCGAACGGGTGGGTGACGACCGCCGTCCACTCCGGCTCGGAGCCGGAGCGCAGCCACTCGCTGAAGGCCGGGTCCGCGGCGTCCGCCCGCCACCCGTCGTAGGAGTCGCTCCAGGGGGTCTGACGGGGCTCTGCGGACACGGGTTTCTCCTCGCGGACGGGAACACGACCGGGGTGAATGCTAGTCGCGCCCCCTCTATCCTGGGGGGATGCCAGCCGAGGGATGCCTGTTCTGCGCCATCACGACGGGGGAGCGGCCGGGAGAGGTGGTGTTCTCCGACGAGGTGGCCACCGCCTTCCTGGACATCCGGCCCGTCTTCAAGGGGCACGTCCTGGTCGCCCCCGCCGCGCACGCCGAGACCCTCACCGACCTGCCTCCCACCTCGGTCGGCCCGTTCTTCCAGCGGGTCCAGGCGGTAGCCGCCGCCGTCGAGCGGGGGCTCGGCGCGGGCGGCACGTTCGTCGCGATGAACAACCGGATCAGTCAGAGCGTGCCGCACCTGCACGTCCACGTGGTGCCCCGCAACCGCAAGGACGGCCTGCGCGGCTTCTTCTGGCCCCGGACCGCCTACGACGGCCCAGGGAGGCCGCGTCGTACGCCCTGCGTGTCCGTGAGGCCCTCACGCCTTTCAGCCCCTCGGCGCGGACGTCCTGAAAGCGGTGTTCCTGAAGGGGTCCGGGCCGGTCGGCATGTCTTTGATCTACAAAGTAAAGGCATGGGGAGGGGATCTGATCTCCGTCGGAGGGGCGCCGACCCACGTGCGAGGATAGGGTCCGGGACGTGGAACCCCTCGTCGCCGCGCTGCTCGTAGCCGCCCTGGTGGGCGTCCCGGCCCTGGTGCTGTGGCGCGTGCTGCGCGGCAGGCGCGAGCTGGGCAGCAGCCCGGCCGAGCGCGCCACCTTCGAGACCCTGCACACCGCCTCCCTGGCCGCGCCGCCGCTGCGGGCCGGGCTCACCGAGGCGGGCACCCAGAAGGCCTCGCGGCATCTGCGCGAGCTGCTGGGCTCCCCGGCGCTGGCCATCACCGACGGGCAGCGGCTTCTGGTCTACGACGGCGAGGGGGAGCACCACGCCGCCGAGGCGTTCGCCTACGCGGCCAAGACCCTCGGCGGGGGCCGTACCCAGGTGCTCGGCCCCGAGGTCGTCTCGTGCGACATCCCGGAGTGCCCGATCAGATACGCCGTCGTGGTGCCGCTCACCACGGACGGCCGGGTGGTCGGCTCCCTGGCGGCCTACGGCGGGCACGCCTCGGCCGGCCTGGTCAGGGCCACCCACGAGGTGGCCAGCTGGGTCGACTCCCAGCTGGAGCTGGCCGAGCTCGACCGTTCGCGGACGCGGCTGATGGAGGCCGAGGTCCGCGCGCTGCGCGCGCAGATCTCCCCGCACTTCATCTACAACTCGCTGACGACCATCGCCAGCTTCGTGCGCTCCGACCCCAACCGCTCCCGTGAGCTGCTGCTGGACTTCGCCGACTTCACCCGCTACTCCTTCAGGCGGCACGGGGAGTTCACCACGCTGGCCGAGGAGCTGCGGTCCATCGACCGCTACCTGACCCTGGAACGCGCCAGGTTCGGCGACCAGCTCCAGGTGACGCTGCGGATCGCCCCGGAGGTGCTCGCGGTCGCCGTGCCGTTCCTGTGCCTGCAGCCGCTGGTGGAGAACGCGGTCAGGCACGGCCTGGAGAGCAAGCCGGGCATCGGCCGCATCTCGATCATCGCCGAGGACGCCGGGGCCGAGTGCCGGATCAGCGTGGAGGACGACGGCGTCGGCATGGACCCCGAACGGCTGCGCCGCATTCTGGCCGGGGACGCGGAGGAGCGCTCGGGGACGGGCGGGGTCGGCCTGGCCAACGTGGACGAGCGGTTGCGTCAGGTCTACGGTGACGAGTACGGCCTGGTGGCCGAGACCGGCAAGGGCGCGGGAACCAAGGTGAGCGTCCGTGTGCCGAAGTACCACCCGGGTGTCTCCGCCCACTGAACACCTTTCTGTGGATTCGGCAGGTCAGGAACTGTTGACAGGTGATGTCTGATTCATCACCCTCTAGGGATTCCCCCTCGACGATCCGGAGGAGTGCCCGTGACCGGTCTTCGAGTCCTGGCCGTCGACGACGAACTTCCCGCCCTGGAGGACCTGGCCTACCTGCTGCGGGACGACCCGAGAATCGGAGAGGTCGCGCAGGCGAGGGACGGCGCCGCGGCGCTGCGCGTGCTCGACCGGGCGATCGCCGACGGGCGTCCGATCGACGCCGTCTTCCTCGACATCCGGATGCGCGGCCTGGACGGGGTGGTGCTGGGCAGGCTGCTGTCGCAGTTCGCCAACCCGCCCCGGGTGGTGTTCGTGACCGCCTACGAGGAGCACGCGGTGGACGCCTTCGAGATCAAGGCGGAGGACTACCTGCTCAAGCCCGTCAGGCCCGAACGGCTGGCCGAGGCCGTACGACGGGTGTGCGTGTCGGCCGAGCTGCCGGACGGGGACGGGGCGAGCCGGGCGGGGCCGGGCACGATCCCGGTCGAGCTGGGCGGGGTGACCCGCTTCGTGGCCAGCACCGAGGTGCGCTACGTCGAGGCGCAGGGCGACTACGCGCGCCTGCACACCGCGGGCGGCAGCCACCTGGTCCGCATCTCGCTGGCGACCCTGGAGGAGCGGTGGTCCTCGGCGGGGTTCGTGCGTGTGCACCGCAGCCACCTGGTGGCCGTCAAGCACATCGACGAGCTGCACATCGACTCGGGGCGGTGCGTGGTGCGCGTCTGCGGGACCGAGATCCCGGTCAGCCGCAGGCACACCCGGGAGCTTCGCGACCTGCTGGTCCGCAGGGCGCGCAAGGGCAGGCCCGAGTGAGCAGGGCGGGGGCGGAGCACCCGCGCGGGGACGAGGGCCGCCCGCGCCGCGAGGTGGTGACCAGCCCGCGCACCACGGCCGCCCGCAACCCCCGTTACCCGGTGACCAGGGAGATCGACGAGCAGACCAGCCTCGGCGAGGTCTACATGCGCTCGCTGGTGCGCACCCAGTTCCGGCTCGCCCTGTTCGTGTGCACCGTGCTGGCCTGCGTGGTCGGCGGCCTGCCGCTGCTGTTCCTGCTCGTGCCCGAGCTGCGCGCGGTCCTGGTGCTGGGTGTCCCCCTGCCGTGGGTCGTGCTGGCGGGCGTGATCTACCCGGTCTTCGTCATCGGCGCGTGGCTGTACGTACGGCAGGCGGAGCGCAACGAGCGCCACTTCGCCGACCTGGTGGACCGGGCGGGGTGAACGTCGTCTACGGTGTGGCCGCGGTCGTGCTGGTGATGCTCACCACGGTGCTGATCGGGGCGTTCGGCATCCGCCTGTCCCGCACGACCTCCGACTTCTACGTCGCCTCCCGCACGGTCTCCCCGCTGTGGAACGCCTCCGCGATCGGCGGGGAGTATCTGTCGGCGGCGAGTTTCCTGGGCATCGCGGGGCTGATCCTGCTGTACGGCGCGGACATGCTGTGGCTGCCCGTCGGCTGGACCGGCGGTTACCTGGTGCTGCTGGTCCTGGTCTCGGCGCCGCTGCGCCGTTCCGGCGCCTACACGCTGCCCGACTTCGCCGAGGCGCGTCTGGAGTCGATGGCCGTACGGCGGATGGCCGGGGTGCTGGTCGTGCTGATCGGCTGGCTGTACCTGATGCCGCAGTTCCAGAGCGCGGGGCTGGTGCTGCGGGCCGTCACCGGGGCGCCCGACTGGGCGGGCGGGCTGGTGGTCGCGTGCGTGGTCGGGGTGAACGTGCTGTCGGGCGGTATGCGTTCGATCACGTTCGTGCAGGCCTTCCAGTACTGGCTCAAGCTCACCGCGCTGGCCGTGCCGCTGGTCTTCCTGGTGCTGGCCTGGCGGGCGGACGGCGCGCCCGGCCTGAGCGCGCGGGACGTGGCCACCTGGGCGCTGCCGCTGTCCGGCGGCAGGGAGTACGGCCTCTACTCGACCTACTCGCTGATCCTGGCCACGTTCCTGGGGACCATGGGGCTGCCGCACGTGCTGGTGCGCTTCTACACCAACCCGGACGGGCGGGCGGCGCGCCGTACGACGCTGGCGGTGCTGTCGTTGCTGGGCCTGTTCTATCTGATGCCGGCCCTCTACGGCGCGCTGGGCCGGGTCTACCTGCCGGGGCTGCGGGGCAGTGACATGGTGGTGCTGACGCTGCCGGGGCGGCTCGTCGGGGGCGCCGCGGGCGACCTGCTGACCGCGCTGGTGACGGCGGGGGCCTTCGCGGCGTTCCTGTCCACCTCCTCGGGGCTGACCGTCTCGGTCGCGGGGGTCATCGGGCAGGACATCCTGCGGGGCGGGGTCCGCTCCTTCCGTGTCGCGGCGGTGGTCGCGGTCGCCGTACCGCTGGTGCTCGCCTCGTCGGCGCGTTCGCTGCCGGTCGCCGACGTGGTCGGGCTCGCCTTCGCGGTCTCGGCCTCCTCCTTCTGCCCGCTGCTGGTGCTGGGCATCTGGTGGCGGCGCCTGACGCCGCCGGGGGCGATGGCGGGGCTGGTCGTCGGCGGCGGCCTGGCCTGCGGGGCGGTGCTGCTGACGATCGGGGAGGGGCCGCACACCGGGCTCGCCGGGGCGTTGCTGGCCCAGCCCGCGGCGTGGTCGGTGCCGGTCGCGTTCACCGTCATGGTCGTGGTCTCGTTGCTGACCAGAAGCCGTATCCCGCCCGGTGTGGCCAGGACGATGGTCCGCCTGCACACGCCGGAGACGCTGGATCTCAACCGGGGTGACTGGCGCCCCCGCTCTACTTGACAATGATCTATGACTTATGTCGAAATGGCCTGTAATATAAGGACATTTCTGTTATTCGAGTGACAACAGGAGCGTGCGATGGGCAACAGCAACTCCAACGGCCAGTCGCTTCTCAAACCGGACGGGTTCCAGCTGGAGGACAACTTCTCGGTGACCCTGTCCGAAAGGGTGCTCCTCGACGAGTTCTTCACCGTCCGGTTCGCTCCCGGAACCCTCTGACGACGATGGCGCGCGCCCAGCGCGAGCGCGGCACCGGCCTGACCGGCGCGCTCGCCGTCATCGAGTCCGTACTCGCCGACCGTGGGCTCTCGGCCGAGCTGGTCTCGGCGGGGTCGGCGGAGTTCCCCGTGCACCGCTGCACCGTGCGCGACCCCGAGGGCCGCGCGGTCACCGCCTCCCTCGGCAAGGGAGCCGGCGCCCAGAGCACGGTCAGCGCGCTGTTCGAGGCCTGGCAGCACCTCCAGCACGAGGAGGGGCAGGCGGCGCTCGCCCACGACAGCGGGCGGGTGCGGGCCATCCCGGTCGGGACGGTGGTCTCCCAGCCGGAGCTGCGCGGTGAGGAGATGATCCAGCGCCTGGCCCGCGACTACCCGGACGCCGGTCTCGCCTGCCTGCGCGCCGAGCCGCTGAGCCCGGGACGGTCCCCGGTGTGGTATCCGGCCTTCTCCCGCTCGCCCTCCTGCCGCAGTCACCCGATCCCCGGGGACGACCTGCGCTACGAGCCCTACCTGCGCTACGCCTACGACAACGGCACCGCGGCCGGGGTCAGCGAGCAGGACGCCCTCCTGCACGGCCTGCTGGAGGTCGTCGAACGGGACGCGCTGTCCCACGCGCTCCTCGACTGGTACCTCGGCGGGAGGTCGAGACTGTCCGCGCTCGACCCGGAGAGTCTCCCGCCCGACCTGCGGCGCCTGCACGATGAGGCCGCGACCTATCTGGGAGCGCTCCCCATCATCATCGACATCACCTCCGACCTGGGCATCCCCGTCTACTGCGCGCTCCCCTCCCGGGCCGGGCCGTACCCGGGGGTGATCGGCTCCGGCGCCTCCCTCGACCCGGAGTACGCCGTCGAGCGGGCGCTGACCGAGGTGGTCCAGTCGTCGTTCAACCTCTCCCTCGGTGTCGACCTGACCCTGGGCCGCAGGCTGGAGAGCCTGCGGCGCTGGCCGCTGCTCGAACGCTGCGCCCGGCTCGACCCCGCCCCGCTGCTCGACCGTGTCGTCTTCGACGCGAAGCTGCCCGAGGCCGGTCCCGAGGACGGCGGGCAGGGCGTCGGCGAGCAGATCGCCGCGATCCTGCGGACGCTCGGGCACGCCGGGTTCGGGGCCTACTCCTTCCGGTGGAACCCGGAGCACGACAGGTGCCCGGTGCTCACCGTGATCGTCCCCGGCCTTGAGGCGTTCTCCATGGTGCACAGCGCGGTGCCCGTCCTGCCCACCGGCAGGGCCCTGCGGCGCCTGGCGGGCCGCCGCTGACGGGCTCACCCGGCCGCTCGGCGCACGGAAAGGACCTTTCACCGCACACCATCACCAACTTGCCGCGACACGACGCCACCTGGGCGAAGAGCCTCTCGGCGGTACTCCACGCGGGGTACCGTCCCCTCCTACGTTATCCGTGATCCACATCACATATGCGGGAGGTCCGATGACCGCCGGGCGTAAGGAACCATCGGTGTACGAACGGATAGAGGGTGAGGAGGGCTTCCAGGAGCTCAGACGGCGCTTCCGGTCCTGGGCCTTCCCGATGACCGCGGCCTTCTTCGCCTGGTACCTGCTGTACGTGGTGCTGTCCGGGTGGGCGCGTGACTTCATGGGCGTCAAACTCTTCGGCAACGTCAACGTGGCGCTGATCCTCGGCCTGCTCCAGTTCGTCTCGACCTTCTGGATCGCCTGGGCCTACTCCCGCTACGCCGAGCGCAGGTTGGACCCGCTGGCCGAGGAGCTCCGCCGTGAGGCCGAGCGTGAGAGGGAGGCGGCGTGAGCCACCAGACGCTCTCCACGGCACTGTTCCTGGTCTTCGTCGCGGCGACGCTGGGCATCACCTTCTGGGCCAGCCGCAACACCAAGGACGCCGCCGACTTCTACGCGGGCGGGCGCTCCTTCAGCGGCCTGCAGAACGGCCTGGCGATCGGCGGCGACTACATGTCGGCCGCCAGCTTCCTCGGCATCGCGGGCATCATCGCCCTGTCCGGCTACGACGGCTTCCTGTACTCGATCGGCTTCCTGGTCGCCTGGCTGGTCGCGCTGCTGCTGGTCGCCGAGCTGATGCGCAACTCCGGCAAGTACACCATGGCCGACGTGCTGGCCTTCCGGATGAGCCCGCGCCCGGTCCGCACGGCCGCGGGCGTGTCGACCATCACCGTCTCGATCTTCTACCTGCTGGCCCAGATGGTCGGCGCGGGCGCGCTGGTCGGCCTGCTGCTCGGCATCACCTCCTCGACGGGCAAGGCGCTGACGATCGTCGGCGTCGGCCTGCTGATGGTCATCTACGTGGTCGTCGGCGGGATGAAGGGCACCACCTGGGTGCAGATCGTCAAGGCCGTGCTGCTGATGACCGGCGCGGCCCTGGTCACCCTGCTGGTGCTCGGCCGGTACGGCTTCAACATCTCCGGGCTGCTCGGCTCCGCCGCCACGGGCAGCGGTAAGGGCGACGCCTTCCTCATCCCCGGCCTGAAGTACGGCACCGCCGCCCAGGGCCTGGCCGGGAAGATCGACCTGATCAGTCTCGGCCTGGCGCTGGTGCTCGGCACCGCCGGCCTGCCGCACATCCTGATCCGCTTCTACACCGTCCCCACCGCCAAGGAGGCCCGCAAGTCGGTCCTGTGGGGCATCGGCATCATCGGCGTCTTCTACCTGCTGACCCTCGTGCTCGGCTTCGGCGCGGCGGCGATGGTCGGCGGCGAGGCGATCGCCGGGCAGGACAAGGCGGGCAACACCGCGGCGCCACAGCTCGCCGAGGCGGTCGGCAGAGCCGTCTTCGGCGAGGTCGGCGGCACGATCCTGCTCGCGGTCATCGCCGCCGTCGCCTTCGCGACCATCCTGGCCGTCGTCGCCGGTCTGACGCTGGCCTCCTCCTCCAGCTTCGCCCACGACCTGTACGCCCACGTGTTCAAGCGCGGCAAGGTCACCGAGGGGGAGGAGATCCTGGTCGCCAGGATCTCGGCCTTCGTCATCGGCGCGGTCGCCATCGGGCTCGGCATCCTCGCCCAAGGGCAGAACGTGGCCTTCCTGGTCTCGCTGGCCTTCGCGGTCGCCGCCTCGGCCAACCTGCCCGCCATCCTCTACAGCCTGTTCTGGCGGCGCTTCAACACCGCGGGGGCGGTCTCGGCCATCTACGGCGGCCTGCTGTCGGCCCTGATCCTGGTGATCTTCTCCCCGGTCGTCTCGGGAGGCGCCACCTCGCTGTTCCCCGGCGCCCACTTCGCCTGGTTCCCGCTGAGCAACCCCGGCATCGTCTCGATCCCCCTGGGCTTCCTGGCGGGCTACGTGGGCGCGCGGCTCAGCAAGGAGTACAACCCGGGCAAGTACGCCGAGATCGAGGTCCGCTCGCTCACCGGCATCGGCGCCGAGCAGGCCGTACGGCACTAGGAACGGCACCGGATAACGTCCGGGCACCGGTGGGCGGGGGCCCGTCGGTGCCCGGATTCTCATCGTGAGGCCTCATCCAGCAGGGCCAGCTCCTCCTCGCCCAGCTTCAGATCGGCGACGGCGAGCAGCTGCTCCAGCTGCTCCACGGTGCGGGCGCTGGCGATCGGGGCCGCGACCGTCGGCTGGGCGGCCAGCCAGGCCAGAGCCACCGTCGCCTGGGCCACCCCACGCTCCGCGGACACCCTGTCCAGCGCGTCCAGCACCCTGAGGGCACGCTCGGAGGCCAGGTACGGCGTCGCCCCGCCCGCGCGGGCGCTGCGCACCTCGACACCGGGACGGTACTTCCCGGTCAGGAACCCCCTGGCCAGCCCGAAGTACGGCGTGCTGACCAGGCCGTTGGCGGCGACCACCTCGCGCAGCCCGCCCTCGTAGTCGCGTTCGAGCAGGTTGTAGTGCTGCTGCAGAGCGACATAACGGGCAAGGCCCTCCCGCTCGGAGATCGCCAGTGCCTCGGTGAGCCGCTCGGCCCCGTAGTTCGAGGCCCCGATGTCGCGAACCTTGCCCTCGCGCACCAGGGCGTCGAACGCGCCGAGGGTCTCCTCAAGCGGCGTCTCCTGGTCGTCGACGTGCGCCCAGTACAGGTCGATGTGGTCGGTCCGCAGCCGCCGCAGCGAGTCCTCGACGGCCAGGCGGATGTTCGCCGCCGACAGGCCGGCCCGGCCGCTCATCGCGCCGACCTTCGTCGCGATCACCATCCGGTCGCGGTTGCCCCGGGACTCGAGCCACTCGCCCAGGACGGTCTCCGACTCGCCCCCGGAATGACCCGGGATCCACTCGGAGTACACGTCGGCGGTGTCGACGAAGTTCCCGCCCGCCTCGGCGTAGGCGTCCAGGACGGCGAAGGAGGCGTCACGGTCCGCGGTCCAGCCGAAGACGTTGCCGCCGAGACAGACGGGGAAGAGGCTCAGTTCGGAGAAGGTCATGCTGATCAGGGTAGGCGTCCGGTGATCACGGACCGCACCGGGCACCCTTTGGCGACGGTCCGGAAACGGTCGCGAAGGGCGACGGCGGGTGAGCGGGGAACCGATGAGGGGACGCTTTCCCCGCGGTAGGGAAACCAGCGGGAAACCGGCATGGAAAACCGCGCCACCAGGCGGTTATCGTCTGGCTGTGGGCAGCCTCAGACCGCGCTCCGGCGACGCCCCGGGCCCGGACGCGCGCACACGCATCCTCGACGCCGCGGAGAAACTGTTCGCGGGCGGCGGCTACGAGGCCACGCCGACCGCGGCGATCGCCCGCCTGGCCCGGGTGCCGAAGGGGCTCGTCTTCCACTACTTCCCCAGGAAGATCGACGTGCTGGTCGCACTGGTCGACGAGCGCACACTCGTCGAGGAGACCCCCGAGGTCGAGGCCGTCCCCGGCGACGCGGCCAAGAGCCTGTCCCGGCTGGCCCGCCGCCTGCCGCTGCGGGCCTCCCCGGCGATGCGGCGCATCCTGTTCCGCGAGGCCGACACCCACGGCTCGGTCCGCGACCGGCTCGGCAGGCTGAACGGGGAGATCGTCAGGCGCGCCAGGTTCGCCCTGGAGCTGGCGCTGCCCACCCCGCGCGGCGACGCGGCCCGGCTTGAGGTCGCGGCGGTCACCTTCGCCGCCGTGCTGCTGCACCAGGAGAACCTCTGCCAGCTCACCGGCCACCACATCGACCCCGACGCCGTCGCCGAACTGATCGCCCACGCCCTGGGATGAGGACGGTCAGGAGCGCGGATCCAGCGCGGCCAGCTCCTCCATCGCCTCCCGCAGGTGGTCCATCAGCCGCCACACGTCCTTCACCCGATCCGGGCAGGCAAGGACCCCGAAGTCCAGCGACCCGTCGTAGGAGAAGCAGGTGATGTTGAGGCCGCCGCTCATGTCGCTCAGCGCCGAGACCGGATGATAGGCCAGCAGCCGGGCCCCGCACAGATAGAGCGGCAGCTGGGGACCGGGCACGTTCGACACGATCAGGTTGATCGGCGGCAGCGTGACCGAGGCCAGCCGGGAGATCGCCGGGGTCGCCACCGAGGTGAGGACCGTGGGCAGCAGCGTGGAGAGCCCGTCGAGCCAGGTGGCCGGTGACTCGGCGAACCGGCGCTTGGCCACGCGCATCGTCGCGCCCATGGCCCGCAGCCGCTCCAGCGGGTCGGCCACGTCCGTCGGCAGCTGGGTGACCATGACGGACAGCCGGTTGCCGACCACGTCTCCGGCCCGCGCGGCGGCCGTACGGACCGAGACCGGGACCGCGGCGACCAGCGGCCGGTCGGGCAGCGCGTGGTGCTCGCGCAGCCAGGAACGCAGCGCCGAGGCGCACACCGTCATGACCACGTCGTTGACGCTGAGGCCGAAGGACTTGGCGACGTGCCTGACCTCGGTGAGCGGGATCGAGCCGTAGGCGAGACGCCGCTTGGCGCTGATCGGGCCGTTGAACGGCGTGCGGGGAGCGGTCAGCGGCGGCAGCTCGGGCAGTTCCGCCTGGTTCCCGGCGATCGTCCTGGCGGTCTCCGCGACCGCCCGCGCGCCGGGCAGCGCCGAGACCCCCGGTATCGCGTCGAGGTCGGTCATCATCCGGCCGAGCGCGCGCAGCGCCCTGCCCGGGTACGTCACCGACCTGCCCGCCGCGGCGGTGAGCATGGCCAGCGGCCCCAGCGTCTCCTCGCCCTCCGGTACGGCGAGCGTCCCCTGACCGGGGGCGGCCTCGGCCTCGGGGGTCCTGGAGGCCCCGTGAGCCCTGTGAGCCTTGGGGGTCTTGGGAGCCTTTGAGGTTTCGGGGGCCTCGGGGGTGAGGTCGAGCATGGCGGCCAGGGTCTCCGCGCCGGTGACCCCGTCCAGGGCGCAGTGGTGGATCTTGGCGTAGAGCGCGACCCGCCCCCCGGCCAGTCCGTGGATGAGACACATCTCCCACAGCGGGCGGCCGCGGTCGAGGCGCCGTTCGTGGAGCCTGGCGACCTTCCTGGCGAGCTGCCTGTCGTCCCCGGGCGCGGGGAGGGTCAGCTCGCGGACGTGGCCGGCGACGTCGAGGTCGGCGACCTCCTCCCAGTACGGCCTGCCGAGGCCGAAGGGCACCTCGGCCAGGCGCAGGCTCAGCACGGGCGCCAGGTGCAGTCGTTCCCTGAGCCGGTCGACCAGCGCCTCCCTGGTCAGCGTGCCCCCCGGGCACCCCGCCGGGTCGAGGATCGCCAGCCCGGCGACATGGGTCGTGGTCGTCGGCGTCTCGGCGTGCAGGAACTGTGCGTCGAGGGCGGTCAGCTGGCGCATCGGTCGGACCTTCTCACGGAAAACAGACTGTTCACGTCCATCATCGCCCCGCTTCGCCCCGGGGCCTCAGGACGCCCCCGCTCTTCACCACACTAAATACGCATGCCGTACAGGAAGGGCGTTCCATCCCACCCGGTCAGGTAAGGGTTGCGCACGCGAACGGCATGAAGCGCCGCGGATCATGGACGCAGAAGGTCCAGCAGCCGTTCGACCGGCCAGGTGTTGACCACGTCCTCGGCGGTCAGCCAGGCGCGCTGCGCGACGCCGACCCCGAAACGCTGGTTGTCCAGGTGGGGCACGGCGTGGGCGTCGCTGTCGATCGAGAAGCGCACCCCGTGGTGGCGCGCCAGCCGTACCAGGTCCGAGGGCAGGTCGGAACGGTCGGGGAAGGAGTCGATCTCCATCACGGTCCCGGTGCGGGCCGCGGCGCGGAACACCTCGTCCCAGTCGGCGTCGACGGGAGGGCGCCTGCCGATCCGGCGCGTCGTCGGATGGCCGATCACGTGGACGTGCGGGTTCTCGCAGGCGGTGACGAACCGCCTGGTCATCTCCTCCCGCGACTGGGTGAAGTGGGAGTGCACGCTCGCCACGCACACGTCGAAGCCCGCGAGCACCTCGGCGGGCCAGTCGACCGAGCCGTCCGGGGCGATGTTGAGCTCGGTGCCGTGCAGCAGCCGCATGTCCGGATAGTCCTCCTGGAGCCGCCGCAGCCGCTCACGCTGCTCCAGGGCCTTGTCCAGGGTCATCCGCTGCATCGCCAGGTCGGGGGCGTGGTCGGTCACCGCGTAGTAGGAGTGGCCGCGCGCGTGGGCGGCGGCGACCATCTCCTCAAGCGAGGCGATGCCGTCGGTCAGGTCGGTGTGGGTGTGCAGGTCGCCCCGCAGGTCGCGCTCGGTGACCAGGACGGGCAGCCCGTCCCTGAGCGCGGCGTCGATCTCACCGCCGTCCTCCCGCAGCACCGGGGGAATCCACGCCATGCCCAGCGCCCGGTAGACGTCCTCCTCGTGCTCGGCGGCGATCACCCGGCCACCGTCGAACAGGCCGTACTCGGAGAGCTTCCAGCCCCTCTTCACCACGATCTCGCGCAGGTGCACGTTGTGCTCCTTCGAGCCGGTGAAGTACTGCATCGCCGCGCCCCACGACTCCGCGGGAACCAGGCGCAGATCGACCTGGAGCCCCTCGTGGGTGCGCACCGAGGTCTTCTTCTCGCCCGAGGCGATGACCTCCGCCACGTACGGCTGCGCCCTGAAGACCTCCATGAGGCTCTCCGGCCCGACCGCCAGGATGTCCACGTCGCCGACGGTGTCCCTCATCCGGCGCAGCGACCCGGCGTAGGCGATCCGCTCGGCGGGCAGTGAGGCGATGATCCGCTCGGCCAGCTCCATGGCCACGCCGATGTGCACCCGCCTGCTCGCCACCTCAAGCTGCTCGATCCCCCTGAGGAGGTTCTCCTCGGTCTTGGGCCCGAAGCCCCGCACCCCCCGCAGCCGTCCCTGCCCGATGGCCTCGGCGAGCGCCTCCGGGGAGTCGATCCCGAGCTCCTGGAACAGGAAGACCGCCTTCTTCGGGCCGAGGGAGGCGATCCGGGTCAGCCGCCGCACCCCCTCGGGAATCCGCGCCCGCAGCTCGTCGAGCTGGCGGAAGCCGCCCCGTTCGAGGTACTCCTCGACCTTGCCCGCGATCGCCGCGCCGACGCCGGGCACGTTCCTGACCGGGGTGGCCGCGATGTCCTCGGGAAACCCGGCGATCGCCTTGGCCGCCTTCTGGTAGCTGCGCACCCGGAAGGCGTCGCCGCCCGCCATCGCGAACAGCTCGGCGTACTCCTCAAGGGCCGCCGCCACGGCGTCGTTAGCTCGTGCCATGACAGAAGCCTAGATCTCCCGTGGCTACGCCACGGGCGCACCGCCGATGGCGCACGCCCGGCACGGGGGCCGCCCGCAGGTGCACTGCGTGATGGCGCCCAGGACGTCGTGGTCGTGGTAGAGGCACCGGTCCCGGCAGGTGTGGCGCGGGATGAACCCCGCCTGGATCTCGTCCGGCCAGGGCTCCTCGCCGTCACGGCAGCGCAGGAACAGCTCGGGGTCGGCCACGTGCAGGTCCTCCATGCTCGCCCTGGCCTGGCTCTCCAGCCCCCGGGCCTGCACGGTCACGGCCTTGAGCTGCTCGGCGAGACCGGAGTAGCGCTCGTCGCCGGTCCGCACGTGCGCGGCCCGCAGCGCCATCACCGCGTTGCCCAGGAAGCGGGTCGCGTCCTGCAGGTCGGTGGTGTGGTGCATCTGGACGCCGGTGACACCCCGCACCCAGACGGCGTCATTGTTCATGAAAGAACCTTTCCACTTTCGTCTGGGTGCCAGCATAACCGGGCCTTTGTGTTTTCTTGGTGCCGCGACGACATTCTTTACGGTAGGTCTCGGGGTGCGGCCGCCATTCGATCACCGAAGCCCCTGTTTTTCGCGCGTGGGCCGTTGAACTGGGGAGACGATTGGTTCCGATCGGCCGGGCCGTCCTCGTCGAGGAATTCGCGATCATTTTTGGGAAGGCCCGGCAGGGAAATGATCCTTCTCCCGGCGAGGGTTTCACCCCCTGGTGTAACGGTGCTTTCCGCCCGGCGGGAAGTACTCCGGGTCGCCCTTCTCCCTCAGGGAGACGACCGGGTGCCGCCGCGCCGGGGGCACGTACGCGGCGAACTCGCTGTTGAGGCGCAGCAACTGGGCCAGGATCGACTCGCCGACCAGGCGCTCCGTCTCCGCCGAGCCGCGCACCCCGGCCGCCAGCTCGACCGCGACGGCCAGCCGCCGGTCGTGCCCGGCGTCCTCGGTCACCTCAAGGACGAACCTGCCCGTCACCAGGGAGCTGACCTGCGGCTGTTCGAGTCCGGCCGAGATGTTCTCCGGATAGACGTTCGCGCCGTAGTAGGAGACCGTGAAGTGACTGCGGCCGAAGACGTAGGCGAACGGCAGACGCGGCTCCGCCGAGGTCGGGCGGAAGCCGTGCCCGGCCAGGAAGCCGAGCATCCGGTCATGGGGGACCAGGCCGCCCTCGTCGGCGATGTGGTAGCGGACGAGCGGGACGCCGTTGTCGCCGGAGAACAACAGGGTCCCCTCGTGCTCCTCGAAGAAACGCACGGCCGGGTCGTACTGCAGGAGGGTCGGCAGCCGCTGCCGGCCGAACAGCTCCTCGGCCACCTCGGGGCGCTCGGCCAGGAAACGGCGGATGCGGATGGACAGCGGCGTCTCGTTGCCGAGCACCCCGGCGTCCGCGGTGCCGTACAGGGAGGCGGTGTCGAGCGCGGGGTCGGTCATCCCCGCCCGTTCGGCGACCAGGGTGCGCCACTGCTCGCTGAACACCTCCCCGGCGGTGACCAGCTTGATCGAGTAGTCGGCCCAGGGCACCCCCTCGGCGATCCCGGCGTCGATGACGTCCTTGAGGAAGGGGGGATAGCCGAGCAGCACGACCTGGTCGAAGTGCGGGGCCAGCTCGGGGATCACCCGCAGGATCTCCCGCCGGTCGCTGCCGGGCGCGACGCAGGTGATCGGATACCCCCTGGCGGCCAGGTGACGGCAGCAGGCCAGGGTGAACAGGCCGCCGACCCAGGTGCCGAGCGCGAAGCAGACGACCGCCAGCGTACGGCGCCCCGCCGCCCCGAAGGCGTCCCTGAAGACCTCCTCGAAGCGTTCGGAGATCACCTGCTCGTCGGCGACGGAACGCGGCCAGAACGACGGCGTCCCCGTCGACCCCGACGAGACCGAGATCATGTCCCCGACCACGCCGTCCCGGCACAGCTCGGGCAGGGGATAGCGGCGGGTGTAGGTGTCCTTGCTGGTCAGCGGCAGCCGTACGAAATCATCAAATGTCTTGATAAGGGCGGGATCGATGTCCCGCTCCCTGAGGAACGCGCCATAGGCGGGCACCGACGCCGCCACCCGATGAAACAACTCGATCACGCGGTCACGAGGGTCCATCGCTCGACTGTACGGTCCGGCGCCCCGGCCGGGCGAGCACCCGGCCGGACGGTCCGCCACCCGCTCAGGCGGGCACCCGCCGGACGGGCCGGTACCCCTCAGACGGGCACCGGCCAGAGGCGGGCAGACGGCCGGACGGGCACCGGCCAGGTGCCGGCGGCCCCGGGTCAAGGTGTCGATCAGGAGCCGCGCTCACCCGGCCGGGAACCACCTCAGGGATTGCCCGCCTGACGGTCGGGGGTCAGCAGGACGACCGTCCGCCGCTCCTCGGCCATGACCCGGTCGTAGGCCGCCCAGTCGTCGTGGGTCCCGCCCGCCGCGCCGAAGACGAACCGCAGCAGCAGCCGCAGCCCCTCGGCGTCGATCCCGGGCAGCGGGTCGTCCGGCCCGGCCAGTTCGACCGGCCCGTCCGCGGACGCCCACCGCCAGCCCGCGCGCAGCACCACCGAGGCGTACGGCCTGGCCCGCAGGTCGGCGAGTTTGCGGGAGTCACCCCTGACGACGAACCCGACGATCGGCCGCCCCGTGACGGGGTGGTCGAGCACTCCCGCGTTGACCACGGAGGAGCG
The DNA here is from genome assembly GCF_040300765.1 of Streptosporangium sp. NPDC000239. Taxonomy (NCBI): domain Bacteria; kingdom Bacillati; phylum Actinomycetota; class Actinomycetes; order Streptosporangiales; family Streptosporangiaceae; genus Streptosporangium; species Streptosporangium sp. NPDC000239. The sequence goes on from NZ_JBEPEI010000005.1 coordinate 321,042, forward strand.
GATCGTCCCGTCTGAGCGGAAGGTCGAGACGACGGCCAGGCCGTGGTCTCCGCCGACCAGTTGCGCGAGGTCCGTGAGATCGGTCATCGTCCGACCCTAACCCTCCTCCTGGATCAGGAAGGGCTCGACGGTCTCGGTGGTCCCGGTGGTCCCGGTGGTGGTCTCGGCCGTGGTCCGGCCCGGCCTGCCCGGCTCGCCGGCCGTCGCGCCGCTGCCCGAGTGGCGCCGCAGCAGTTCGAGGTGCCTCAGCAGGACGGGCCTGGCGTCGGCGGCCAGCCGCTTGACCTGCGCCGAGGAGCCGTCGGCCAGCTCCTTGGCCCCCCGGGCGAGCGCCGCACGGCGGTCGACGGCCGCGACGGACAGCCACGCCCAGTCGAAGGCGTCCCCGTTCCTGGCGGAGATCCGGTTGTACTGGATGCGCTGCGCCGTGGTCGCCTCCTCGGGCAGGGACACCGAGAGCCGCTGGGCCACCTGCCTGACCTCCGCGTCCAACCGTGTGTGGTCGGTGACCAGCCGCCTGCCCAGGGCCCGCACGTCCCGGTCGTGACCCTTGCGAACGGCGGCCCTGCCCGCCGTGATCCCGGCCAGGTTGTCCTGGTGGGCCTGGACCAGGAACCTCCTGTCCTGCTCGTTGGCGTCCGGCGGCGCCGTGGACGCAACCGCGCCCGCGGCCGTACCGCTCAGCGCCATGACGGCGACGGCTGACAGGGCGATCATCTGCTGAATCATGCTGGCCTTTCCCCGGTGGTCCGTGCTTGGAGACGTCACCTCCCTGCTATACGCGGCTTTCGATCTAGAGACCGGCACGTGGGCGGCAAGCCCGGGGAAAGATCGCCGACGGCTCCGGTGCGCTCAGTGGATGGCGACCCGGGGCCGGGAGCACTCGATCGCGGGAGGGTCCATGTGGACGCCGGGGGCCTGACCGGTCCCGCCGGGACCGGTCAGGCCGGGGAGGGGTCAGCTCACGTGCGCGTCGACGGTGGCGTTGTCGCCGTTTCCGCCGGTGTAGCGGGTGGTGAAGGCACCGTCGGTGCCGTCGAAGTCGTAGCCGTTACGGCCGTGGTAAGGGTTGTCCCAGTGGAAGCGGACTTGCTTGCCCGCGCGGGAGCAGTTGTCGGCGCGGTACTTGATCGCGGCCTCGGTGCCGGTGAGGACGCCGTCGGACTCGGTCTTGAAGTAGTCGCTGCTGTGCGGGGCGATGCTGGAGTTGGGCTCGATGACCCAGATGCCGTGGTAGGTCTCCTTGCCGATCTGGGTCAGTGTGCAGTCGGTGACGTTGTGGAAGACGACCTTGGTGCTGCGGGCGGCGTTGGCCGCGGAGCCGGAGGAGGATGCGTGGGCGGTGACCGGCGTCAGCAGGGCGACAGCGGCGATGCCGACGAGGGTCCAGGTGACGAGTTTCATGGAGATCCTTTCTGCGATTGCCTTTGGTGTGGCGCCGAATTGATTACCGAGGGTAAGAGTAGTACTGCAATGAGTTATTCCGTCGGGCAATGGATCCGTGTTTCCCGGTGGCCATTACCTGGCGTCATCGGGATTGGAGTGGCCCCGGTCGCCGTGCCTGGTCACCGAAAACGTGGCAGCCCTTCCTCGTTCGTATAAGTGGCGATTCGGGGCGGTCTCGGAGGTGACGAGTGGTCGCTCGGAGTTGGCGGAGCCATTGCGCGCGGATGGAAAACGCAAAAAGGCGGCTGTGGTCTGCCTGTCCATGAAGGCCGGATATATCCGGCGTGGAGGTATCACTCGCTACGGCAGGGCCGGTTCCACCGGTCTGTGTGGTAGCGGCGCCTCGAAAGAGGTGTCGCCGCCGGCCGCCCCACGCGGGTTTGCGAGCTCACTGCCCATCAATGCATATTTCGCTTCGTCGTCAATAATGGTCTTTGCCCGGTGTTTCTTGGTGGGTTTCTCCGCCGCCTGCGTCCGCGCGTTTTTCTTTCCTCTTCCCGGGGCTGAGTCCCCTGGGTCGTCCTGTGCGGTTGATCGGCGACAAGGAGTGATTGCTTTGCGCTGTGCGATGTCCACCGCTCTGGGGCTCTCGCCGTCGGTGTCGCGCTTATCGGGGCCGTTCCCGGCTCCGCTTTCGCCGGGGCGGGAACCTTCGGCTACGAGAGCCTGGGCCGGGACGCATGTCCTGAGCAACCCGCATGACTTCAGGTGCTACCCCGTCGGCCACGCCAAGGGGGACGCCGTCAACGGGACGAACCGTTTCGCGTTGCTGTACGCGAGCCCCTGCTGAGAGGGCGGCCCCGTGGGCGGGCGAGTCCCTGGAGTCCGCCGAGTTCGGCAGTGTGCGGTTCGTTCCCGCCCGCTGACGGTTCGAGGGTGGCACCGGCGGGCCCGTCACGACGTGCGGCGACAGGCCCGCCGCCGAGGGGGATCCCAGGAACGGGGATTCCACCCTGACCGGTGTGTTCTTCGCCGGCGTCCGGGTGACATCGGCTCGATGACCGCTCGTGGTTTCGGCCGTGCCAACCGGCTCGTCTCTCCCGCCGTCGATGAGGCGGGAGAGGTTCAGCCGGGCGACGAACGCTTACTCGTTCGGCATGTAACCGATCTGGGCGGAAGAGGCCCGGTCATTCATCCGGCCAAGGGATGAGAGCTTGTTGAACCGGTAGGTGTAGGAACCGCCGAAGTACGTGTGCTCGTAGAGCAGGCCTCGGCAGCCTTCAAAGGTTTGGATCGAGGAGATGATGTCGTTCCAGCCATACGCCAGTTCCGCGTACTTGTAGACGTTGTAGTTTCCGTAGCACCCCTGCTTGCTGGCGAACATCATGCTGGAGCCCTGGTAGTTCTCGTGCTCCCACGCGGTGGCGACACGGACCGGGTACTCGTCCGCCAGCACGCCCGCCTGCTTGCCGGCCTGGCCGGCGGCGGCGATGCGGCGGTCAAGGGCGGCGCGGTCGGCGCTGGTCATGATGGAGGGGTCGGGGGCGTCGGCGACCCTCCCTCCGGTGACGTCGGAGACGGCCTCGGTGTAGGTGCGGTAGCAGTTCATGTTGACGGGGCGCTTACCGGTGCTCGGGCGGATCACGCAGTGCTGCTCGCCTCGTGCGGTCTGTCCGGCGCCGCTGGAGGAGGCGGAAGGAGACTCGGAGGGGGACGGCGTGGCGCTCGCGGCGGGCGCGAGGGCCATGCCGAAAGCCGCGACCGTGGAGACCACGGCGGCGGACAGGACGAGGGAACGCATGGGTCGATCACCTTTCGAAACAGCGATGAGACGGCGCGGGGGCACGTTGCCTCCGCGGCGTTCACAGGCTTCCATCGGAGTGATTTGAAGATCAACAACTGGGGATCGACGCTGTAATGAACGGGATAAGGATCTTTCATGACGAGGACAAACTGGTCATGTGGCGTGACGGCCGCCCTTTTCTCTCAGTTTCGGTCGGGTGACAGAGCGTCAAAAATCCCGCCCAAAAGGGTGCAGATGCCCGCCCGGCGGATATGTCCTCAGCGGTCCTCCCGAGCTCCTTCGAGGTCGGTACCGGGGAGGCGCGTACTTCTCCGGAGAGCTTTGTAGGCTGCCTCCATGGCTCACCTTCTCTCCGTCAACGCCGGGCGCGGCCGTCCGGCGGACTACACCGACGCCGCCCTCACCGGGATCGACAAGCGCCCCGTGACGGGGCCGGTGGCCGTGGCCGCGCCGGGCGGGCCGACGGGCACGGCCGGAAGCGGCGTCGCCGGGGACGTGATCGGCGACCTGCGTGACCACGGCGGCGACGACCAGGCGGTCTACGCCTATGCCAGGGAGGACCTCGACCTCTGGCAGGCGGAGCTCGGGCGTGAGCTGTCCAACGGTGTCTTCGGGGAGAACCTCACCACCTCGGGCCTGGACGTCAACGGGGCACTGATCGGCGAACGCTGGCGGATCGGGGCCGATCTGGTGCTGGAGGTCACCTCCGCGCGCATTCCCTGCCGGACCTTCGCGGGCTGGCTCGCGGAGAGGGGATGGGTACGGCGGTTCACCCAGGTCGCCAGGCCCGGCGCCTACCTCAGGGTCATCGAACCGGGGCGGATCGAGGCGGGAGACCGGGTCGAGGTCGTCCTGCGTCCCGAGCACGACGTGACGGTCGAGGTCCTCTTCCGCGCCCTGACCACCCAGGCGGAGCTGCTGCCCCGCACGCTCGCCGCGGGTGAGGCGCTCAACGTGCTGTCCGCCGAGCGGATCCGCAGGCGGCTCGAACGGATGAACGGCGTGCCCACCTGATCGTGGGTCGCCGGCTCAGGCCCGACAATGCCGTTATGAGCTCATCCCCACACGACCATCCCCTGCCACCCGCCCGGATCGAGGAGGTCTCGGACGGCGTCTACGCCTACGTTCAGCCCGACGGGAGCTGGTGGGTCAACAACACCGGTTTCCTGGTCGGTGAGCGCGGGGTGATCAGCGTGGACTCCTGCTCGACCGAACGCCGCACGCTGGCCTACCGCGAGGCGATCAGGTCGGTCACCGCGAACCCGATCACGACGCTGGTCAACACCCACCACCACGGCGACCACACCTTCGGCAACTTCGCCTTCCCCGAGGCGACGATCGTCGGCCACGAACGGACCAGGGAGGCGATCCTCGCCGAGGGCATCCCCGCCTACCGCACGATCGCCTGGACCGAGGTCGACTGGGGCGACCTGCGGGCCTGCCCGCCGTTCCTCACCTACACCGACGGCGTGACCGTGTACTCGGACGAGCTGCGCTGCGAGGTCCGGCACATCGGCGTGCCCGCGCACACGACCAACGACTCCATCGTGTGGATCCCGGAGCGGTCGCTGCTGTTCGCGGGAGACCTGGTCTTCAACGGCGGCACGCCGTTCGTGCTGATGGGGTCGGTCCTGGGGTCGCTCGAAGCCCTCGACCGGATCGAGGAGCTGGGCGCCACGACCATCGTCCCCGGGCACGGCGACGTCTGCGGCCCCGAGGTCATCGGCCGGGTGCGGGGATACCTGCGGTTCGTGATGGACACCGCCGAGCACGGCAGGGCGGCCGGCCTCTCGCCGCTGGAGACCGCCAGGGAGACCGACCTCGGCGAGTACGGCGCGCTGCTCGACCCCGAGCGGATCGTCGGCAACCTGCACCGGGCCTACGCCGACCTGGACGGAGCCGCCCTCGGCGGACCGGTCGACCTGACCACCGTGATCACCGACATGCTGGCGTTCAACGGCGGCAGGCCGCTGACCTGCCTGGCCTGACCCTGGCCTGGCAGCATCGCCGTACGTGGCGGCACTTGCTCGGTGGGCTGATTAGAACCGTCCAGCCGGGACAGGGAGGAGGCAACAGCAGGAGCGACTGATCGGATGGTGCCGATGGGCCAGCAAGTCGACAAGGACCGCTTCACCGAGGCGGAGTTCGCCCGCTTCGGGAAACGGCTGGAGGAGCAGCTCGACCAGCTTCGGGAGCTGCTCGCCAGGCCGGGCTTCGGCGCGGGACCGGCGACGATCGGGGCCGAGCTTGAGCTTTTCCTCGTCACCCCGGAGGGCAGGCCGCTTCCCCGCAACCACGAGGTGCGCGAGGCGGCGGACGACGAGCGGCTCGTGCCCGAGCTGGGCAGGTTCAACCTGGAGGTCAACCTGACGCCGCTGCCGATCGCCGGGCGCCCGTTCACGGGGCTGGTGCGCGAGCTGCAGGAGACCATGGCCATGGCGGACGCGGCGGCGGCGACGCAGGGCGGCCGGGTCGTGGCGATCGGAATCCTGCCCTCGCTCAGCGAGTTCGACTTCACCCACGAGGCGCTCAGCGACGAGAGCCGCTACCGGGCGCTGAGCCGGGGGATGCGGCGGCTGCGCGCCGAGCCGTTCCGGGTGAGCATCGAGGGGGCCGAGCAGCTTGAGCTCGAGGTCGAGGGGGTGATCCTGGAGAGCGCGAACACCTCCTGGCAGGTGCACTTCCGCACGCCTCCCGGTGACTTCGCCCGCGTCTACAACGCCTCCCAGCTGGCCATCGGGCCGGTCCTGGCGGTGAGCGGCAACTCGCCGGGCTTCCTGGGCAGGAGGTTGTGGGAGGAGACCAGGATCGCGCTGTTCGAGGAGGCCGCCGACGACCGTGACGTGGAGCGGCGCGACCGCAGGGACAGGCGGGTGGCCTTCGGCTCCGGGTGGGTGACCGGGGCAGGGGAGATCTTCGAGGCGTGCGTCCGCGACTACGAGCCGGTACTGCCGATGACCTGGAAGGAGAGCCAGGAGCAGGAGGTGCCGGAACTGGCCGAGCTGCGGCTGCACCAGGGCACGGTGTGGCAGTGGAACAGGCCCGTCTACGACCCGGCGGACGGCGGTCACCTGCGGGTGGAGATGCGTTCGCTGCCCGCGGGGCCGACGCCGCTGGACATGGCGGCCAACAGCGCGTTCCTGCTCGGACTCACCGCCGCCCTGGCGGTCGAGCCGGTCGAGGAGTTCCCCTTCTCCGCCGCCTACCGCAACTTCTACCGGGCTGCGATCCACGGCCTGGACGCGCCACTGGCCTGGCCGGGCAGGCCGGGGGAGATCCCGGCGGCGCGGCTGGCGCTCGACCTGCTCCCCGCGGCCGCCGCCGGGCTCGAACGGGTCGGCGTGCTGCCCGAGGAGGCCGAGTGGACGCTGAACATCATCCGGGAGCGGGTCGGGCGGCGCCGTACCGGGTCGGTCTGGCAGCGGGAGGCGCTGGGTGACCTCGCCGGGGACCCGGCGGCACGGGCCAGGATGGTGGCCCGCTACCGGGAGCTGGCGCTGACCGGCGCGCCCGTGCACACCTGGCCGGAATGATCCTCCAGATTTGATCACAAAAGGGGCCTGAGACCGGCATACTCGTGAACTCCGCATCTCGACCGCCTGCCAGGACGGCCGTCGGAGAAGGAGAATCCCCTTATGAGCGCGATGACGGCCACGGCGGTTGAACCGTTCGAGCTGAGACGTGACGACGGCGACCTGGCGGCCGGGGCCGGGGCACTGGGGAGATGGCTCAAGCGGGTCCCTCTGGAGACCGTGCTGACCAAGGCGAACCGGGTGGCGGTCAGGAAGGGAGCGGCCGGGACCAGGGCGTTCGGCACGATGAACCCCAAACCGGTCGACTGGTACTGCTTCGACGCCGCGGACAACGAGGTCACCGACTGGTACCCCCAGGGCCTGACCTGTTCCTCCGACGCGGGCCTGGCCAGGAACGCCTTCGTGGTGAGCTGGTACTTCAAACCCCAGTCCGCGCCGGAACGGGGCATCCGGCTGTCCTTCCTCGACCCGGCCACACTGCGCTACCGGCACGTCCTGCTCGTGGTGGCCGACACCGCGGGCGGCATCTCCCCGATCAACATCCACGCCGGAGGCGTCGCCTGGTACGGCGACCTGCTGTACGTCGCCGACACCGAGCGGGGCATGCGGGTGTTCGACACCCGGCAGATCTTCGAGGTGAACGGCGACGGCACGACCACGATCGGCAGGAGGGGCGGGGTGTACACCGCCTTCGGCTACCGCTACGTGATGCCGCAGACCGGAGCCTGGAGCCGTACGGGCGAGGCCAGGTTCTCCTTCGCGGCCGTGGACCGGAGCACCACCCCCGGCACGCTGGTCTCCGGAGAGTACGTGGAGACCCGGCATGAGGCAGGCAGGGTCGCCCGCTGGGCCTTCGACCAGGACGGCTCCCTGCGGGCCGACGACGCCGGGGTCGCCAGGGCCGTGGACGCCTACCTCCTGCCCGAGCCGAAGATCCAGGGCGCGCTCTCCTGCAACGGGACCTGGTACCTCAGCCAGGGCGCGGGCTCCACCAGGAACGGCGCCCTGCTCGTGGCGGGGGAGACGGTGGCCAGGCGGCCCTACCCGAGCGGTCCCGAGGACCTCACCTGCGTCCGGGACAGGAACACGCTGTGGAGCGTCACCGAGTTCGCGGGACGCCGCGCGGTCTTCGGCGTCCCCCTGTAGATCGGCCCCCGCGGCGGGGCTCAGTGCAGGGAGCCGCCGACCAGGCGCAGGTCGTCACCCACGGAGACGGCGGCGGTCACGATGGCGGTCAGCGCCGTCGCCGCCGTCGCCGAGGGCATCGAGGGCATCGAGGGCGCAGTGGGCACGCCGCGGCCCAGGGCCTGCTCCGGGGTGAACGGCAGGTGCACGAACCCGCCGCGCATCCTGGGCCGCTCGGTGGCGATCAGGTGCATCAGGCCGTAGAAGAGGTGGTTGCAGACGAACGTCCCGGCGCTCTGCGAGACGCTCGCGGGCACCGAGGCCGCCCTGGCCGCCGCGACGCACGCCTTGACCGGCAGCGTGGCGAAGTAGGCCGCGGGGCCGCCGCGCACCACGGGCTCGTCGATCGGCTGCCGTCCCGCGTTGTCCGGGATGCGGGCGTCGTCGAGGTTGACGGCCACCCGTTCGACCGTCACGTCCGGTCTGCCCCCGGCCTGGCCGACGCAGACGACCACCGACGGGTCGTGCTCGGCCACCGCCGCCCGCAACCGCTCCAGCGACTCGCCGAACACGCACGGCAACCGTACGGCCCGCACTCCCTGGACGAGGCCGACCGCCTCCCAGGACGGATTGACCGAGGAGCCGTCGAACGGCTCGAAGCCGGTCAGCAGGACGGTCATCGTCGTTTCGCGGGCAGGGCACAGGCGGGGGTGCCGCCCGGCAGGCGATGGCGGTTGGCCGCCACGAGCCGGTAACCCCAGTGGGCCACCCAGCGCAGCGGCGGGACCCGCAGCGCGTGCCCGGCCAGGCTCCACGGCCTCCCGGCGGCCAGGAACAGCCGGGCGACGGCCTGCGCGCCGCCGTACAGACGGCCGTCCTCGGCCCACAGGACCTCGTGTTCCGCGCGTTCCCGCGTGGTGCCGAACTCGGCGAGGTCCGCGAACTGCCAGGGGACCGGGCGCGCGCGCAGACCGATCCTGCGTTCGGCGAACCCGATGCAGGTGGCGCAGAAACCGCAGTCGCCGTCATACAACAGCACTGGTTGTCCCGTCATGGGAAAAAGGTACCCATCCGGCGGGAGGGGATACCGATTCAGGGTCAACGGGAGAGGGGGCCGTCGAGGTAACGGAACGCCTCGTGGGCGGAGCGGAGACTGTCCCGCAGGGCACGCCGCAACTGCTCGGCGTCCTCGCTGAGGTTGCCGATCTCCGGGGCGAGGAACCGGGCGGCGCCCGTCTCGGCGACCAGTTGCTCGTACTCGGGAAGCTGCGCGCGCAGCACCTCGATCTGCCCCTGGGAGACGAGGGCGTGGTCGGCCTGCGTCACGTGGGCGGCGTACCGTTCGAGCGCCTCGACCCGCGCGACGACGGCCGCCTCGCTGGCCGCGAGGGCCCGCTCCATCGGCGCCATGGCGGCGGCGACCTCGGGGGTCCTGCCGCCCCTGGCCATGTGACGGTGCCTGGCCCGCAGCTCCGACAGCTTGGTCAGCAGCCGGGCGATCTGCCACTCCTCCGCCGGGAGCATCACCGCGTTGCGCACGCTGTCGAGCATGCCCATGACGTTGACCCGGGAGCGCAGGATGTGGTCGATCGCCCGCTGCGCCCGGCCGAGCAGTTCCCTGGCGCCGTAGTCGAAGTCCTCAAGGATCAGGTAGCCCCCCCGGTAGTGCCGGGCGTGCCGGTACAGGACGCGCTCGACCGAGTCGGCGGGGGCGGGCTTCGTCGCCAGGTAGATGACACCCAGGACGGTCAGGCAGATGACGGCGGCGGTGATGGAGAAGGCCAGCGGGACCCCGACGAGCAGCGTGCCGCCCAGCCCCGCCAGCATCGTGGCACCGAAGGTGGCCACGATCACCGCCGGGACGCGTGCGGCGCCGTCCGGTTCGGGATTCCAGCCGGATCTGAACCGGGAGAGCAGGCGTCCGTTCCGGCGCATGAGGCTGGCGACTTCGGCCGGTACCTCCGGATCGACCACCACGCGATGCACAGGCTCGCCCCTTCCACCACGGCTGACGAACGTGGCAATCAACCGTTTTTTGCATTATGTGTCCCTCTATGGTGCCTCCTCAGCGGTAAGAACCGCGTGTGAAACGTGACGTTGAGTTTTCGATCAACGTGCGGGGACCTCCATGACCACCGCAGACCCCCGCCGCCGGCTGCTCAGACGACCCCGGGCACCTGCCCTTGGGTTCCAGGTTCCGGGTCGTCGCCCGCCTCGCCGTACCCGGCCGCGTGAACGACCGTGAGTCTGCGCACATGGGAAACGAAAAACCCCGGACCCTTGGCGGGCCGGGGTTTCGTTGTCGTGGTGGACGATACAGGGATTGAACCTGTGACCTCTTCCGTGTCAGGGAAGCGCTCTCCCGCTGAGCTAATCGTCCTCGGGAAACATCAGAGCGGAAGACGGGATTCGAACCCGCGACCCTCACCTTGGCAAGGTGATGCTCTACCACTGAGCCACTTCCGCACAACCGCCTCGGGTCGCCCCTCGGCCGCACTCGCGCTACCTTATCGGATGCCGGAGCCCCCGACGTCGGTGCACTGAGGTGGAGACGGGATTTGAACCCGTGTACACGGCTTTGCAGGCCGTTGCCTCGCCTCTCGGCCACTCCACCAGTCAGGCCCTCGCGGACCTGCCGGAGCGGAAGACGGGATTCGAACCCGCGACCCTCACCTTGGCAAGGTGATGCTCTACCACTGAGCCACTTCCGCGTGTCGCCCGGAACGATGTCCGGTGCACGGGAAAACTCTAGCGCCTCCGGCGGGCGGATGCGCGCAACCGAGGCGGTGTGCGGAAGATCGTCATGGTGAGATCACCTGGACGTCGGAGGCGCGGACGAACATCACCCGGTGGCCGAACTGGATCTGCCGGTAGCGCGCGTCCCCCGTGACGACCCGGTGCCGAACCGCGGCCGTGGCGGAGGAGCGCAGGTAGGAGCCCCTCGTCGTCAGCCCCAGACTGTAGAACTGCCCGGCGGGCAGGGAGTACTGCAACGGGACGAGGCGCTGCGCGGACACACCCCTGGGATAGGCGGAGCGCTCGGGATAGGCCCTGCCGTACAGCCTGACGGAGGAGCGGCCGGGTTTCGGGGTCACCAGGCCTCCCGAGGCGGGCATCGAGGCCGGTTCGCCGGCGGGGTCGTGGAACCAGGCCTTCTGGCCCAGATACCAGATGGCCGTCCAGTCGCCCTCGCGGCCCGCCAGGGCGTAGCGCTGACCGGTGGAGGCGCGGGCCGCGTGGTCGTAGACGTTGTAGGTCGAGTCGCCGCCGGGGTGCCTGCCGACGTCCCTGACCAGCGGCGCCTCATCGGAGGGGGCGCTGTACAGCCAGACCGAGGCCGCGCTCGCGGGCATGCACTCCCCGGAGGGGAGACAGCCGGTGAAGTAGGGCTGGTTGAGGACGTAGTCGGGCTTGATCATCACCGAGCGCGCGTCCTGGTCCCCGGAGGCGGTCAGCGGGTGGCCGAGCAGTTCGAAGTAGTGGGCCCAGTCCCAGTAGGGGCCGGGGTCCTGGTGCATGCCGCGGACGGTCTCCGGGGTGGTGCCCGGCACGTTGTCGTGGCCGAGGATGTGCGCCCGGTCGAGGGGGATGCCGTAACGCTCGGCGAGATGGGCCACCAGCCTGGCCGACGCCTGGTACATCGCCTCGGTGAACCAGGCGCCCTTGGCGAGGTAGCCCTCGTGCTCGATGCCGATCGAGCGGGAGTTGAAGTACCAGTTGCCCGCGTGCCAGCCGATGTCGTCGGGCCTCAGGTGCTGGGCGATGTGCCCGTCGCCGGAGCGCACGGTGTAGTGCCAGCTCAGGTAGTCGGGGTTCCTGACGAGCCTGGTCATCGCGTCGTAGGAGGTCTCCCCGTCGTGGATGACGATGTAGTCGACCTGGCGACGGCCGTCGTAGCGGTCGTGGTTGCCGTGCCCGCCGTTCCTCGTGCGCCGGTAGGCGGCGGGAACCCACTCGCAGGAGACCTCCGGGGGGCAGTCGGGCGTCACGGTGCCGGACGCGCGGCGCAGCCCGGGTGTCCCCGTCCCGGCCGGTCCCAGGCCGGGCGCGGGCGGCAGGACGATCCGCTCGCCGCTGTCGGTCACGCGGGAGACCCCGGCGCGCATCGTCGCGTAGACCGCGTCGGCGAAGGCCCGCCCTGCCCCGGTCTCACCGGGCCCCGCGTACCGCGCGACCGCGGCGTACCAACCGGCCGCTCCGGCGTCCGGCCTTCCTCCGGAGCGCCGCTGGTGGTCGGCGAGCAGCGCCGCCCCGGCCCGGATGTTGGCGGCCGGGTCCGCGCGCAGCACACCGGGGTCGATCCCGGTCAGCTCGGCGGCCCGGCGCAGGGTGTCCTCGGGCGGCGCGGGCGCCACGTCCCGGGTCCCGACCCGGTACGGCCTGCTCTCGTCGCCCCGGGGGTCGCCCTCGGCGTCCCGGTGGACGCCGCTCCCTGTGGAGGCCCGGGTGACGGCCCGGCCGTCGACCAGGTGCATGGGGCCGTAGCCGCCCGCGACGCTGGGCAGCCGGCCGTTGACGTCCCAGCGGGACTCCAGGTAGGACACGGCCAGCAGCACGTTCTCCGGCACGCCGTACTCTCCGGCCGCCCGGGTGAAGGCCTCCCGCAGGCTCGCGGGGGCGGCAGGGGACGCGGAGCCGTACGGCGGGGGCTGCCAGGCGGGTGCCGGAGCCGCCACTGAGAGGGCGGCGACGATCGATATCCCCGGCAGACGGCGCATGAGGTTCCCTTCCGGCGTGATCACTACCCAGAGTTATGGGTGGTCGCGGACCGTCTTATGGCCGGGCGGAGGGAGATCCACGGCAATCTTTCCTGCCCGGAATCGGGCAGAAAACTTGGTAAACGCCAACATGGCTGCGTATGGTCCTCCTCTGTGTCGACGGCATGGCATCCCCACGAGGACCTCATCGCCCACCTGACCCGGACGAGCGCGCTCGGTCCGGGAGAGGCCGCGAGGGTGGTGGCGGACGTGCTGGCCTACTTCTCCGAGCCCACCGAGGAGTTCGTCCGGCGGCGTCACGCCGAGCTCAAGTCCAGGGGGCTGGTCAACGACGCGATCTTTCCCAGGATCGCCGCCGAGCTGAGCTCCCGCCGTGTCGCCGCACCGGAACTGTCCCTGCGCCAGTTGCGCCGGATCGTCTACGGGTAAGGAGCGGTCAGATGTGCGGAATCGTGGCCTACGTGGGGCCGAAGGACGCGGCCCCCATCCTGCTTGAGGGCCTGCAGCGCCTTGAGTACCGCGGTTACGACTCGGCCGGCGTGGTGGTCTCCAACAGAGGCCTGAAGATGCGCAAGGTCAAGGGCAGGGTCGCCGACCTGGCGGCCGTAATGCCCGCCAGGTTCAAGGGAACCTTGGGCATCGGGCACACCCGCTGGGCGACCCACGGCGCGCCCAGCGACGTCAACGCCCACCCGCACCTGTCCGCCGACGAGCGCGTCGCCGTCGTGCACAACGGCATCATCGAGAACGCCGACGAGCTGCGGGCCAAGCTGGAGGCCGACGGCGCGGTCTTCCTGTCGGAGACCGACACCGAGGTGCTCGCCCACCTGATCGCCCGCACCGTCGAGGACACCGACTCGCTGGCGGAGGCGGTCCGTGCCGCGCTCAAGCGGGTCGTCGGCACCTACGGCGTCGCGGTGGTCGACGCCCGGCGCCCCGGCGAGGTGGTCGTGGCGCGCAACGGCAGCCCGATCGTGCTGGGCATCGGCGAGAAGGAGATGTTCGCCGCCTCGGACGTGGCCGCGCTGGTCCGCTACACCCGCCAGGTGGTGCACCTGGAGGACGGCGAGCTCGCGGTGCTGAAGGCCGACGGCTTCAACACCTTCTCCAGCGACGCGCGGGAGACGGCCAAGGAGCCGCTGACGGTCGACTGGGAGGCCGGGCACTACGACACCGGCGGCTATGAGCACTACCTGCTCAAGGAGATCTCCGAGCAGCCGGAGACGGTCGCCAGGACGTTGCGCGGGCGCCTCGACGACCGCTTCCACATCGCCCATCTGGGCGGGCTCAACATGGACGCGCGGGAGAGCCGCTCCTTCCGCCGGGTGAAGATCATCGGGTGCGGCTCGGCCTACTACTCGGGTCAGATCGGCGCCCAGCTCATCGAGGAGCTGGCGCGCATCCCGTCGGACGCCGAGCCCGCCAGCGAGTTCCGCTACCGCAGCCCGGTCGTCGAGCCGGACACCCTCTACGTGGCGATCAGCCAGTCGGGGGAGACCTACGACACCCTGGCCGCCGTCCAGGAGCTCAAGCGCAAGGGCGGCCGGGTGCTCGGCATCGTCAACACCGTCGGCAGCGCCATCGCCAGGGAGGTCGACGGCGGTCTCTACCTGCACGCGGGCCCCGAGGTCTCGGTGGCGAGCACCAAGGCCTTCACCTCGACCGCGGTCGCCTTCGCGCTGCTCGCCCTGCACCTGGGAAGGGTGCGCGACCTGTCGCCCGCCGACGGCCGGCGCATCGTGGAGGGCCTTCGCGCGCTGCCCGGCCAGATCGGGGAGATCCTCGCCCTCGAACCCCGGATCAAGGAGCTGGCCGGCAAGTACGCCGGCTCGCCGAGCATGATGTTCGTCGGCAGGGTCAGGGGATACCCGGTGGCCAGGGAGGGCGCGCAGAAGCTCAAGGAGGTCTCCTACGTGCACGCCGAGGCCTACCCGGCCAGCGAGCTCAAGCACGGGCCGCTGGCGCTGATCGGCCCGGAGATGCCGACCGTGGCGGTCGTCCCCGACGACGAGCTGCTGGACAAGAACCTCACCACGCTGGGGGAGATCCGCGCGCGCGGCGGGCGGGTGCTCATGGTCGGGCACCGCGAGGCCGATCCCCGGCTGGCCGACGACTGCCTGGTGGTGCCCAGGAACGAGATCGAGCTCGACCCGATCCTGCTGTCGATCCCGCTGCAGCTGTTCGCCTACCACGCGGCCGTCGCGCTCGGCCGCGACGTGGACAAGCCGCGCAACCTCGCCAAGAGCGTCACCGTGGAGTGAGCGCGGACCATCATCCCTGATGCCCCAATTGCGGTGCAGAGAGTGACATATCTGCAACGTAGGGTATCGAGAGATCTGGGGGATCTCGGCGGAAGGGACGCTTATGCACCGTAGGCGATTCCTCGCGCTCGCGCTGGGGGTCATGGTCGCCGGGGGCTGCGGTGACATGGGAGGCCCCGGTGCGGGGTGGGCGCGCAGGCTGACCATCGTCGCGCCGGTCGTCCGCGGGCGGCGCTGGGACCAGGCCGCCCACGCGCTGGCCGCGATCCTGACCGGCGAGAGGATGGCCGGTGCGGTCGAGGTGAGCGGCGCGGGCGCCCAGGGGATGGCCGCCCTGACCGCGTTCGCCGCCGCCGTCGGGGGCCCCTTCGCGCGCGAGGGCCGGGTGTTCCTGGCGGGCGTGCCGATGCTGGCGGGCGGCGAGACCGCCGACGCGGACTCCGTGCTGGCGGCCTCGACCCCGCTGGCCAGGCTGGCCGGAGACTGGTCCGTCCTGGCCGTCTCCCCGAACTCCCTGCTGCGGACCTTCGAGGACTTCGTCGCGGCGCTGCGCCGCGACCCGGCGCGGCTGGTGGTCGGGGGAGGGGCCGAGGGCGGCTCCGACCACGTGCTCTACGGCATGATCGGCAAGTGCCTCGGCGTCGACGTCAGGCTGATGGAGTACGCGGGTTACCCGACCGAGTCGGAGGCCGTCGAGGCGCTGCACGAGGGGCGGGTGGCCGCGCTCCTCGGCTCGGCCGGCTCCCTCCTGCCGAAGATCGCCACGGGCCGGCTGATGCCGCTCGCGGTCTCCTCGGGGGAGCGGATCGACGGCATCGACGCGCCGACGCTGATGGAGCGGGAGGTGCGCCTGGAGTACGCCGACTGGTGCGGGGTGCTCGGTCCCCGGGCCATGAGCCCCGGCGACCGGGACGGGGCGGTCGCCCTGTGCGACCGGATCGACGCCTCGCCCCGATGGCAGGCCGTGTGCGCGGCCAACGGCTGGCACCGGGCGTACCTGAGCGGTGACGACTTCCGCCGGTGGCTGGTCACGGAGACCCGCCGTACCCGCGCGGTGCTCAACGAGCTCGGGTTGCTGAGCATCCCCGACACAAACTGTTGGGGTGGTTGCGTCAGGCGGCACTAGATGTAGGATCCTGGTCGTCGCTGGTTCGCCCACGAGGGCGAGGCAACAGGGAACCCGGTGAGAGACCGGGACTGCCCCGCAGCGGTGAACGGGAACGAAAGCCGTCAACTGAGCACTGGGTGAACCACGCCCGGGAAGCGACGGCCGGTAGGAGCGCGCGTCACGCCCGTGAGTCCGAAGACCTGCCCGCGGTGTGTGGAGGGGGGACCGACCAGGTCCCCGCTCGGCACGAGAGTTGTCCAGGGCTTCGAGGGAGAGCCGCGGGACGAGGCGGTCCGGCGTGCCCGGGAGCCGCCCGTTGACGCGCGCCCTGCTCCGTGAGCCGTACGGGGATTACCTGCACGAGGGGTGGCACGTGACACAGACCTTGGCCGAGAAGGCGGAGAAGACCGGGCACTCGCCGGACGATCGCAGGCGGGCGATCGAGGAGGCCGCGGCCCGGGTGATCACCGACCCGGAGAACTCCAGGGCCGCCGCCAGGCTGCTGACCGGCCTGATCGCCGAGGAGGCCGCCGAGCACGGCGTCACGACCTTCTCCGAGTCGATCGCCGCGACCCACGGCGCGGGGCTCCTGCAGGACGGGCTGGCCGCCTTCGTCGCCGCCAACGCCGCCGCCCTCGACGCGCTGGTCGACCCGGCCGCCGACGACAGGTTCGAGTACTTCGGGCTGCGCACCGTCTACGACCGCTACCTGCTGCGCCACCCGAGCACCCGCAAGGTCCTCGAACGCCCCCAGCACTTCCTGCTGCGCGTGGCCTGCGGTCTGTCGGAGACGGTCGAGGAGGCCGCCGAACTGTACGGGCTCATGGCCACCCTGTCCTACCTGCCCAGTTCGCCCACCCTGTTCAACTCCGGTTCCCGCAGGCCCCAGCTGTCCTCCTGCTTCCTGCTCGACTCCCCGAGGGACGAGCTAGAGGCCATCTACCAGCGCTACGGCCAGGTCGCCCGCCTGTCGAAGTACGCCGGGGGCATCGGCATCGCCTGGACCCGGGTCCGCTCGCGCGGCTCGCTGATCCGCGGCACCAACGGCCACTCGAACGGCATCGTGCCGTGGCTGCGCACCCTCGACTCCAGCGTCGCCGCCGTCAACCAGGGCGGCCGTCGCAAGGGCGCGGCCTGCGTCTACCTGGAGCCCTGGCACGCCGACATCGAGGAGTTCCTCGAACTGCGCGACAACACCGGCGAGGAGGCGCGCCGTACGCACAACCTGAACCTCGCCAACTGGATCCCCGACGAGTTCATGCGGCGGGTCGAGGCCGACGAGATGTGGTCGCTGTTCGACCCCAAGGAGGTCCCGCACCTCACCGACCTGTACGGCGAGGCGTTCGAGGAGGCCTACCGCAGGGCGGAGGCCGAGGGCGGGTTCGTCAGGCAGGTTCCGGCCCGCGCCCTGTACGGCCGCATGATGCGCACGCTCGCCCAGACCGGCAACGGCTGGATGACCTTCAAGGACGCCTCGAACCGGACCTCGAACCAGACGGCCCGTCCGGGCAACGTCATCCACCTGTCGAACCTGTGCACCGAGATCCTGGAGGTCACCAGCGACGCGGAGACCGCCGTCTGCAACCTCGGCTCGATCAACCTGGCGGCCCACCTCACCGCGGACGGTGTGGACTGGGAGCGGCTGCGCCGTACGGCTCGCACCGCGGTCAGGTTCCTGGACAGGACCATCGACCTGGGCTTCTACCCGACGCCCGAGGCCCGCGCGGCCAACGAGCGCTGGCGGCCCGTCGGGCTGGGCGTGATGGGGCTGGCCGACGTCTTCTTCGCGCTGCGGCTGCCGTTCGACTCGCCGCGGGCGCTTGAGCTGTCGACCCGGATCGCCGAGGAGATCGCGCTGGCCGCCTACGCCACCTCCAGCGACCTGGCCGCCGAGCGGGGGCGCCACCCCTCCTACGGGGACACCCGCGCCGCCGACGGCGTGCTGCACCCCGACCACTACGGGGCCGCCCGTTCGGCGGAGTGGACGGCGCTCAGGGAGCGGATCGCCGTGACCGGCCTGCGCAACTCGCTGATGATCGCGATCGCCCCCACGGCCACCATCGCCTCCATCGCGGGCTGCTACGAGTGCATCGAGCCCCAGGTGTCGAACGTCTTCAAGCGCGAGACCCTCTCCGGGGAGTTCCTCCAGGTCAACCGCTATCTGGTCGCCGACCTCACGGCCCGGGGCCTGTGGACCCCGCAGATCAGGGACGCGATCAAGCGGGCGGACGGCTCGATCCAGGACGTCCCGGGCATCCCCGACGACCTCAGGACGCTCTACCGGACCGCGTGGGAGCTGCCGCAGAAGGCGCTGATCGACCTGGCCGCGGCGCGCGCGCCGTACATCGACCAGTCGCAGTCGCTCAACCTGTTCATGGCGACCCCGACCATCGGCAAGCTCTCCTCGATGTACGCCTACGCCTGGCGCTCGGGCCTGAAGACCACCTACTACCTGCGCTCCCGTCCGGCCACCCGCATCGCGCAGACCACCGTGTCAGCCGCTGTGCCGGCCACCGCGGCACAGTCGCTCCCCGAGCAGGACGTGATCGCCTGCTCGCTGGAGAACCCCGAGTACTGCGACGCCTGCCAGTAGGCCCCGTGACCCAAGCCGAAAGGTCATTCTCCGAATGCTGCTCGACCCCGGTATGAACCTCACCCTGCGCCCCATGCGCTACCCGGACTTCTACGAACGCTACCGGGCGGCCATCCGCAACACCTGGACCGTCGAGGAGGTGGACCTCAACTCCGACGTGGCGGACCTGGCCAGAATGACGCCGGAGGAGCGCCACCTGATCAACCGTCTCGTCGCGTTCTTCGCGACCGGTGACTCGATCGTGGCCAACAACCTGGTGCTCAACCTCTACCAGCACGTCAACGCCCCCGAGGCGCGCCTGTACCTCAGCAGGCAGCTCTACGAGGAGGCGGTGCACGTCCAGTTCTACCTGACGTTGCTCGACACCTACCTGCCCGACCACGAGGAGCGGGCCAGGGCCTTCGCCGCGATCGAGCACATCCCCTCGATCAGGGACAAGGCCGAGTTCTGCTTCCGGTGGATCGACTCGCTCGGCGGGCTGACCAGCCTGCGGACGCGGGACGACCGGCGGGCGTTCCTGCTCAACCTGATCTGCTTCGCCGCGTGCATCGAGGGCCTGTTCTTCTACGGGGCCTTCGCCTACGTCTACTGGTTCCGCTCGCGGGGCCTGCTCGGCGGCCTGGCCACCGGGACCAACTGGGTCTTCCGCGACGAGTCCATGCACATGGAGTTCGCCTTCTCCGTGGTGGACACCGTACGGGCCGAGGAACCCGGCCTGTTCGACGACGAACTCGGCGCCCAGGTCACCCGGATGCTGGAGGAGGCGGTCGCGGCGGAGCTGGCCTTCGCCGAGGACCTGTGCGGCGAGGGCCGGTCCGGCATGGATCCCGGCCAGATGCGGCAGTACCTCGAATACGTGGCCGACCAGCGGCTGACCCGGCTCGGGCTGCCCGTCCGGTACGGCACCGCCAACCCCTTCGCGTTCATGGAGCTGCAGGACGTCCAGGAGCTCGCGAACTTCTTCGAGCGGAGGGTTTCGGCCTATCAGATAGCAGTTGAGGGAACTGTCGCTTTTGACGAGGCCTTCTGAATAGGCCGCGCGTCCCGGGGCATCCACCCGGCAAGCGACCGTCAGGGGGGAAGAGCGTCCGTGTCCAGATGGATCATCCTGATCGCCTCGATGCTGGCCGCCGTCGCCTGCGTGGAGATGGTACGGCGGGCACTGCGCTGGAGGCTGATCGGCGAGCGGTGGGTCCTGGCCGGGCCGCTCGTGCGCCGCTGCACCTGGCCCGCCTTCGCCTTGGCGGTCGTGGCGACCGCCAACACGCTCTACCTTCCCGGCATGGCCAAGGGGACGGTCGACGAAGCGATCGAGCGGACGATCACCCTTTTCATGATCGGATGCGTCACCTGGCTGGCCATCCAGGCCGCCTACGCGGTCACCGACGTGGTCCTCGACCGCCTGGTCAGCGTCGAGGGGGAGCGTAACCGGCGGGCCAGGAGGATCCGCACCCAGATCTCCCTGGTCCGCCGGGTCGCCTCAGCGGTGGTCGTCCTGCTGGCGCTGGGCGCCATGCTGTTCACCTTCCCGCAGGTACGCGCGCTCGGCGCCGGACTGCTCGCCTCGGCGGGCATCGCGGGCGTCGTCGTCGGCATCGCCGCCCAGTCGATGCTGGGCAACCTGCTGGCCGGCCTGCAACTGGTCTTCAGCGACGCGCTCAGACTCGACGACGTGGTGGTCGTGCAGGGGGAGTGGGGGCGGATCGAGGAGCTCAGCCTCACCTACGTGGTGCTGCGCCTGTGGGACGAACGCAGGCTGGTGCTCCCGGTCTCCTACTTCACCACCAACCCGTTCGAGAACTGGACCAGGCACACCAGCCGGGTGATCGGCGCGGTGATGCTCAGGATCGACTGGACCGTCCCCGTCGAGGAACTGCGCGTCGAGCTCTACCGGGCCCTGCGCGAGCACCCGCTGTGGGACCAGAAGGACTGGACCCTCCAGGTCACCGACACCCTGCCGAACGGGCTGCTCGAAGTGCGGGCGCTGATGAGCGCCGCCGACTCGCCGAGCGCCTTCGACCTCAAGTGCGACATGCGCGAGCACCTGGTGAGATACGTCAGGGAGAAGTACCCGGAGGCGCTGCCCAGACTCCGGGTGGACATGGCCTGACCCCGGCGCGCTCAGGACGGCCCGCTCAGGACGACGGGCCTGGACGCAGCACCCGGGCCGTGCCCGCGATCAGGGCGGTGGCCAGGATCCAGCCCGAGGCGATCAGCGTCCAGGCCAGCCACCGCGTCCAGCCGGTCGGGTCCCACGCCCCCCGCTGCTCGAAGACGCTCACCGGGGCCAGCAGGTCCAGCGTGTAGACGAACGGCTGGAAGACCCTGATCTCCTCCGGGTCGATCTGCGTCGGGGGGACCGCGGCGAAGACCCCGGTGCCCGCGGCCAGCAGCACCGCGACCCACAGCCCGGCGAGCCAGGGGCGGTAGCCGTACCCGACGACGAGGTCGAGCAGCCTGCCCCAGATCCGGCCCGCGGGCCTGAGCGTACGGCGGCGCCGCCGCTGCTTGGCCAGCAGCACCCGCCGGGCGTCCTGCTCGTGGCCGATCCGGCGGAACCACGTCGCCAGCTGCTCGTACGGCTGCGGACGGTAGCCGTAGGAGTCCTTGTCCACCCAGACCAGGCGGTCGTTGACGCTCCAGGCCGAGCCGCGCAGCGCCTCGTAGACGAGCCCGTTGAGATACACCGCGCCCGGATAGTCCGCCGGGGCGTCGAGCAGCACGCCGATACGGGAGTAGGCGAGGTTGACCTCGCCCTCGATGGAGTCGGGCCGCAGGATCAGCTCGTCCATCTGGGCGTGACTCAGGTGCAGCACCCGGCCAGGAGCCCGCAGCGTCGCCCCGTCGAAGGACAGGACGCCGTTGACGCGCGAGTTGCGCATCCTGATCGTGCCGGTCGCCTGGAAACCACGGCTCAGCTCGGCGGCCCCCGCCTCCATGAAGTCGGCCTGGATCGCGTAGGGGCCCGTCGCGGTGATGACCGACCGCTGCAGGTAGATGCCACCCCGGAACTTCGCGCCGATGATCCGCAGGCCGCCGTTGACCCGCATGTCCCGCATGAACGCCCCGCCCTCGACGGTCATGCCGCCCGCCCACAGCGCCCACTGCCCGTGGCGGTGACCCCGCTCCCTGAGCTCCTCCTCCGACATCCTCCTGCGCACGTCCCGGACCGCGTTGTCGGACGCCTCGGTGGTCTCCTCGGCGCTCACCCGTAGCCCCGCGAACCGGACCTGTCCCTTGACCTGGGCGTTGTCCAGCCGGATACCGCCGTGGACGGTCGAGCCGTCGAAGTCGAGCATGGCGTTGACCGTGCACCCGGCCGCCCTGATCCGCGCTATCTCGCACCCGCGCAGCCGTACGCCGACGGCGATCGTGTCGGTCATGGAGACGCCCCCGGGCAGGTAGCAGTTGACCATGTGCAGCTTGCCGGTCAGCGTGGCGTCGGCGAGGTCGAGCACACCGGTGACGTGGGCGCCCGCCAGCCGCAGCCCGGCGCTCCTGCCCGGCTCCGGCGGCCGCGCGCCCCGCAGCAGCGCCGCGACGACCTCCGCCCTGACCGTCCGCTCCGGTCCCCATCCGGGGCCGTTGGCCGGGTCGTCGGCCTGGTCGTCCCCGCTGCGCAGATCGACCCAGGAACCCGAGGGGTAGGCGTCCCAGATGCGGCGCTCGGCGGAGTTCATCCTCGGGAAGGGGGGCTTCAGCCGCATCCTGCCTCTCAGGTTCGGGGGTGCCTCGGCGCTGTGTGAAATGTCCAGGAAGAATCTATCTCGTGGAGATCTTTAATGGTTTCGAATTGTCCGTCGACGGCGATGTCGCGACCCTGCGGATCAACCGTCCCGCCAAGCGCAACGCGATGACCGCGGCGATGTGGCGGGCGCTGCCCACGATCCTGGCCTCGCCGGCCGCCGATCCGGCCGTGCGCGTCCTCGTCCTCACCGGCGCGGGCGGCACCTTCTGCTCGGGGGCGGACATCTCCGAGATCGCCGGGCTGGCCGAGGCGGGCGACGACACCGGCCTGACCGTCGTCGCCGAGGAGGCCCTGGCGGGCTTCCCCAAACCGACGATCGCGATGATCGAGGGCTTCTGTGTGGGCGGGGGCTGCCAGCTCGCCATGGCCTGTGACCTGCGCCTGGCCGCCGACGACGCCCGTTTCGGGATCACCCCGGCCAGGCTCGGCGTCGTCTACCCGCTGAGCGCGACCCGCCGCCTGGTCGGCCTCGTCGGTCCCTCGGCCGCCAAGCTCCTGCTCTACTCGGCCGACCTCGTCGACGCCGCGACCGCGCTGCGCACCGGCCTGGTCGACGAGGTCCACCCGCCCCGCGAACTCGGGGAACGCGTGTACGGCCTGGCACGTACCTTCGCGGGACGCTCCCAGCTCACCCTGGCCGCCACGAAGGAGATCATCGGCGACATCGTCGAGGGAGGCGACGCCGAGACACGCGTACGCGACTGGCAGCGGCGCTCCGGCGCGGAACGGGCCGAGGGGGTCGCCGCCTTCCTGGAGGGAAGGCCCGCCCGCTTCCCGTGGCGCCGGTGACCCCCGCTCACCCGGGGGACATGACCTCGAAGAGGTGGCCGTTCTCGTCCCTGAAGAACAGCCCGCGAGGGCAGAGCGGATGGTCGACGCGGCCGTTGTCCGGGGCGTCGGGGCGGCTGCCGTACGGCACGCCTCCGGCGCGCAGCCGGGCCAGGACGCCGTCGAAGGTCGCCGGGTCCACCTCGAAGGCGAGATGGACCGCGTGGGGCTCCTCGACCGTCATGTAGTCGAGGGTGAGGGAGTCGTTGACCCGCACCGGGACGAAGTGACCGCGCGAGCCCGTGGGCGGCAGGCACTCCAGCCCCATGACGTCGGCGAGGAAGCGGGCGGCCCGTCCGTTGTCCGCGGCGGGGACGATGGTGTGGTTCAGGGTGACGGTCATGACTGTCCTTTCACCTCGGTCAATTCAGGATTCCGTGGACGAACACGTCCACGATCTCGGCGACGCTCGGTTCGACGTCGGCGGCCGAACCGCGGGCGCCGGCGAACGTCAGGCTGAGGAAGAGCGCCGCCAGCCGCTCCGGGGGCAGCCTCAGCCGGTCGCCCTCGGGTTCGAACAGCTCGGTCAGGGCGTCGCGGGTCGCCTTGAACGAGGCGGCGCGGTCGGACGGGGCTCCGGCCCCCTCCTCCTGCGTGCGGGATCCGCGTGAGCGGCGCCCCGAGGCGTGCAGGGCGCCCAGGACCGTGCCGATCCGCGCCATGTGCGCCCGCATGGCCTCGGCCGCCTCGGTCAGCCGCTCGGTCAGCGGCTGGTCGAGGGGGACGGAGGCGAGTTGTTCGAGCACGTGGTCGGGGCGCAGCACCTCCACGACGCAGGCGTCGAGCAGCTCCTCCTTGTCGGTGAAGGCTCTGAAGACGGTGGCCTCGCCGATCCCGGCCGCCCTGGCGATCTGCGCGGTGGTGACGGCGGCGCCGTACTCCGCGACGAGGGGGAGCGCGGCCATGACGATCATCTCCCGGCGGCGCTCCTGGCTCATGCCCGGAGCACGCCGCCGGGCCGGGTCGGGTGTCGCGTTCTCTTTGGGTCTCATGCCTTTCATGATGCGGAGTGAGTACTCACTCCGTCAACGGAGATATTGAGATCCCTGGCACCGGGTGACCCGAAATATGTCCTTTTCGCAGGTCAGAACGCTGGGAAAAAGAGGAAGGTTCTTTGGCGAAGTGGCCGCGGAGCGCCCTCAGGAGGGGCCAAGCTGAGACCCGCGAGGACTCACCCCCCGCGTTCCCACTCTCGCCGGCGTGGCCTGACTACGCTGGACCACGACGTACGGAGCCCCCCATGCTCACCCCCACCATCGAGGACCGGGTCACCCGCCTGGAGGAGGATTTCATCGTGCTCGGCACCAGATGCGGACAGCAGGCCTCGGTGCGGGCCTACGAGGCGCTGACGCCCGTCTACACGAAGCTCGACGTGCTGACCGACCGGGTCGACCTGCTGGCCGACGGGCTCAAGCAGGTCGGGCGGCGCGTCGAGCGGGTCGAGCGGCGGGTCGAGCAGGTCAACGCCAAGGTGGACCTGCTCCGCGACGAGGTGCGCGAGCGCTTCGACGCCGTCGACCGGCGCTTCACCGCGATCGACGAGCGCTTCGCGGCCGTCGACCGGCGCTTCACCGCGATCGACGAGCATTTCGCGGCCGTCGACGGGCGCCTCGACGCCATCGACAGGAGGTTCGAGGCCGTCGACGAGCGCTTCGACGCCATCGACAGGAGGTTCGAGGCCGTTGACGAGCGCTTCGACGCCATGGACCGGCGGTTTGAGGCCATTGATCGGCGGTTCGAGATGATCGACGAGCGGTTCGAGGCCATGGCCAAGAGGTTCGAGGCGCTCGACGGGCGTCTTGATGTGATGGACCGGCGCTTCGACCGGCTGGAGGAGCGGATGGACGAGATGGCGGTGACCAGCGCCGCCATGTTCCAGGCCATCCTCGACCGGCTTCCCGCCCCGGCCTGACCGGAGGACCGTCCCGCGCGCCGTCCGACGGCGCGCGGACACTAACGTTCGATGACCTCGTTCTTGCCGATGACCACGATGCCGTTCTGGGTCACCGCGAAGCGGCTGCGGTCGTATTCGAGGTCGAAGCCGATCCTGGCGCCGTCCGGGATGACCACGTTCTTGTCGATGATGGCCCTGCGGACGACGGCGCCCCGCCCGACCTTCACGTTGCCCATCAGCACCGAGTCCTCGACCCTGGAGTGGGAGTGCATCACCACGCCGGGGGACAGGACGGAGCGCTCGGCCAGGCCGCCGGAGACGATCACACCGGCGGAGACGAGCGAGTCCACGGCCCGCCCGATCCGGTCGCCGTCGTTGTGCACGAACTTGGCCGGGGGCAGCGGATCGTGGCCGGTGTAGATCGGCCACTGGGTGTTGTAGAGATTGAAGACCGGGTGCGCCGAGATGAGGTCCATGTGGGCCTCGTAGTAGGCGTCCAGGGTCCCCACGTCCCGCCAGTAGCCCTTGTCCCGGTCGGTCGAGCCGGGCACGACGTTGTCGGCGAAGTCGTAGACCTCGGCGCTGCCCGACTTCACCATCATCGGGATGATGTTCCCGCCCAGGTCGTGTTTGCTGGTGGGGTCGAGCGCGTCCTCCCGCAGCGCGTCGAGCATCGCCTGGGTTCTGAAGACGTAGTTGCCCATCGAGGCGTACACCTGGTCGGGCGCGTCGGGAAGGCCGACGGCGTCCTTGGGCTTCTCCCGGAAGGCGGCGATCTTCCGGCCCGCCGGGTCCGTCTCGATCACGCCGAACTGGTCGGCCAGTGAGAGGGGCTGCCTGATCGCGGCGACCGTCACCTCCGCGCCGGAGTCGACGTGCTGGGCCACCATCTGGCGGGGGTCCATCCGGTAGATGTGGTCGGCGCCGAACACGATGACGTGCTCGGGCATCTCGTCGTAGACCAGGTTCAGGTTCTGGAACAGCGCGTCGGCGGAACCGGAGAACCAGTGCGGGCCGAGGCGCTGCTGGGCGGGCACCGGGGTCACGTAGTTGCCCAGCATCGACGTCAGCCGCCAGGTCTGGGAGATGTGCCGGTCGAGACTGTGGTTCTTGTACTGCGTCAGCACCACGATCTGCAGGTAGTTGCCGTTGGCCAGGTTCGACAGGACGAAGTCGACGAGCCGATATATCCCCCCGAAAGGTACTGCGGGCTTGGCCCGGTCAGCCGTCAGCGGCATCAGCCGTTTACCTTCACCACCGGCGAGCACGATCGCGAGGACTCTCATATGCAGGACCCTAACCTGACGCACTGGGATGAAACACTAGGGTGATCGCATGCGCGTTGATCTGCTGAGCCGTGAGTATCCGCCCGAGGTGTACGGCGGGGCGGGGGTTCACGTCGAGTACCTCGCCCGTGAGCTGCGCCGGCTTGCGGACGTCCGCGTCCGGTGTTTCGGTCCGCCTCGTCCCGAGGAGGGGGTCACGGGTTACCGGGTTCCCGAGGGGCTCCAGGAGGCCAACGCCGCGCTGCGGGTGCTCGGCGTCGACCTGGAGATGGCGGCGGGCTGCGCGGGCGCCGATCTGGTGCACAGCCACACGTGGTACGCCAACTTCGCCGGTCACGTCGCCAAGATGCTGTACGGCACGCCGCACGTGGTCACCACGCACAGCCTGGAGCCGCTGCGCCCGTGGAAGGCGGAGCAGCTCGGCGGCGGCTACACGCTGTCGTCGTGGGCCGAGCGCGGCGCGCTGGCGACCGCGGACGCGATCATCGCCGTCTCCGAGGGGATGCGCCGTGACGTGCTGGCCTGCTACCCGGAGATCCCGCCGGAGCGGGTCAGCGTGATCCACAACGGGATCGACACCGGCGAGTACGCCCCGGACCACGGCGTCGACGTGCTGGCCCGGCACGGGATCGACCCGGGCAGGCCGTACGTGGTCTTCGTCGGGCGGATCACCCGGCAGAAGGGACTGGTCCACCTGCTCCACGCGGCCAGGGAGTTCGACCCGGGGGCGCAGCTCGTGCTGTGCGCGGGCGCGCCGGACACCCCGGAGATCGCCGAGGAGGTCGCCGGGCTGGTGCGGGGGCTCGAACAGGAGCGGGAGGGCGTCGTGTGGATCTCGGAGATGCTGCCGCGTCCCGAGGTGATCCAGATCCTCACCCACGCCACGGTCTTCGTCTGCCCCTCGGTCTACGAGCCGATGGGCATCGTCAACCTGGAGGCCATGGCCTGCGAGACCGCCGTCGTCGCCACCGCGACCGGGGGCATCCCCGAGGTGGTCGCCGACGGTTCGACCGGCCTGCTGGTCCCGATCGCACAGTCGGCCGCCGACGGCACCCCCGACGACCCCGAGCGGTTCGCCGCCGACCTCGCCGAACGGGTCAACCGGCTGCTCGCCGACCCCGCGCTGGCCGCCGAGCTGGGGGCCGCCGGGCGGGTCAGGGCCGTCGAGCACTTCTCCTGGCCCAGGATCGCCGAGCGGACCATGGATCTGTACCGCTCGCTCACCCGTCCCTGACCGCCGGCGCACCGGGGCCTCAGGACCCGGTGATGAAGTGCAGGATCACGTTGTGCGCGTGGTGGGCCTTCCCGTCGCCGCGGAACTCGACCTCGTAGGTGTGGGTTCCCACATGGACGGCGATGGCCCCGGAGGAGAAGAACGATCCGGCGAAGGACCGGTTGCTCACCACGCTCACCGCGGAGATCCTGGCGTAGGGGATGCTGGTGAGGGCCATCCGCTTGCCGACGAAGGACTTGTCCTGCACGATCACCCTTTTGTCGGTCAGGCCGAGAAAACCGGTGCCGGTGCCGATCGCGTCGTAGACGGCGATGATCTTTTCCCCCGGCAGCAGGCCGCTCTCGATCTGCTGCAGTTGTTCCTTCCGGTCATAGACGATCTTCGTCATCGGACTCCCGTTCCGTGGGGATGCGTCGTCCGGAGAAACGGACGGGACCGGGAGGGCGGTTCCATCGGTCGGTAAGGTCGGGGCCGTGAAATTTCAGATGAGGATCACCGACCGCCACGGCGGTGTCAGCGCGGAGCCGTACCACGGCCGCAATCTCGGCGGCCTGTGCGGCGACGACCCGGAGGCGGTGGCCGCCAACCGGGCCACGACGGCCGCGGAGTTCGGCCTCGAACGGGTCGTGTTCATGCGGCAGGTGCACAGCGCCGACGTCCGTCACGTGACCGAGCCCTTCGGGGACGATCCGCCGCCGCTGGACGGCGTGTGCACCGACGTTCCCGGCCTCGGCCTGGCGGCGTTGTGCGCGGACTGCGCCCCCGTCCTGCTGGCCGACCCGGTGGCGGGACTGGTCGGGGCCGCGCACTCGGGCAGGGTCGGCACCGTCCTCGGCGTCGTCCCGGCCCTGGTCGAGGAGATGGTCCGGCGGGGCGCCGATCCGGCGCGGATGACCGCTCTGATCGGCCCGATGGCCTGCGGCAGCTGCTACGAGGTGCCCGCGGCCCTGCGCGCCGAGGTCGCGGCCGTGCTGCCCGAGGCGTGGTCGATCACACGCGACGACACCCCCGCCCTCGACCTGCGCGCCGCGATCAACTCCCAGCTGGGCAAGGCCGGGGTGCGTGAGGTCACCCACGACACCCGCTGCACCATCGAGACCGAGGACCTGTTCTCCCACCGCAGGGACGGCAGGACCGGCCGCTTCGCCGGCTATGTCTGGCTGGAGCCCTGACCCGAGGGGAGAGGGCCCCGGCGTCAGCCCGCGGCCAGGACGCTCCCGTAGGCGCGGGCGGCCAGATCGGCGATGAGGCCGTGCGCGCCCAGCGGGGCGGCGCACTCGGCGTCGATCCGCGCGGCGGTGGCGCCTGCGAGGTCCGCGCCGGTCTCGGGGCCGATGAGGCAGGGGGACAGCGCGATCCGCTGCGCGCCGATCCCGCGCAGCCGTGCCGCGGCGTCGGCGGCGTCGGGGGCGCTGTCCAGCGAGGCGACCAGGACGGGCAGCGTCAGCCGGGAGGCCAGCAGCACAGCGGTCGGCTGCGCCTCGGCCGCCGCGGCCTCCCCGCCGACCGTGGCCAGGATGACCGCGTCGACCGGGCTGGACACGTTGAGCAGCCGCATCCGGTCGGCCCTGGCGAGGTCCCGCTCCGCGAGGCGGATGTGCAGCGCCTCCGCCAGCAGCGGGTGCGGCCCCAGCGGCTCGGTGACCGTGACCGTGACCCCGCTGGCCGCGACCGCCCCGGCGATCAGCGGGTCGGCGACCGGGTGCGGGCCGGTCAGCAGCGGAACCACGACGGCGGCGGTGCCGTCCTGCGGCCGTTCCCGGCCGGAGTCCTCCAGCGCGGCGACCAGCTCCTTGCCGTCCTCGCCGAGACCGACGAGACGGACCTCGATCTGCGGGTTGTCCCCTCGGATCAGGGCGGTCAGTTCGGCGGCGACACCGGAGCCGTCACCGAGCGTGGCCAGCACCAGCGCGGGTGCCTCCGGCGGAAGGTGGGAGGGCACGGGTCTGCGGTGCCTGCCTGACGGCCGCACGGCGCGCCCGCGTACGGGGAGGATGGAACTCTCACTCACATGCGCGGACTCTAGGCCCATTTCACGCTTTCCGTCAGCGAAAAAGGCGGCAATTCCGTCACGACATTTCCGAGGGTGGAGGAACACGCCGTTCGACCGTTCCAAGTTCGCTGAGCAGCGCCTGACTGCGTTCCGCCCAGTGGGCCAGACCGAGCGCGCGGTGGGTGGCGACGGCCGCGCGGGCGTGTTCCCGCGCCGCCTCGGTACGGCCGAGCCGCGCGGCCAGCCCGGCCAGCACATGGTGGGTCGAGCCCCACGCGACACAGCCCGTGCCCGCCACGACCAGCTGGTCGGCCCAGGGCAGGAGCGCCTCGTAGAGCGGCCCGGGCTCCGGCACGCCGATCCCGGCGGAGACGGCCCCCCAGACGGGCAGCAGGAAGTCGGCGATCCAGTCCTGCCCGACCTCGGTGCCCCAGCGCTCGGCCAGCTCCCGCGCCAGGTCCGGCCTGCCCGCCTCGACCGCGGCCAGTACGGCGACCGGGCGCAACGGGACCATCGGCGCCCGCTCCGCCGCCTCGACCAGCTCGTCGAGCACGAGCCGCGGCCGGCCCCGCCCGCTCTCGCAGACGAACCTCGTCAGCAGCCTGCGGAACTCGGCGCCCTGCCACAGGCTGGAGCCGTACCGGACGTCGTCGAAGGCGCCGATGAGCGCCTCGGCGTCCGCCCAGCGTCCCTCCAAGGTGCACCTTGCGGTCTCGGCGATGCGCACCATCGCCTCAAGCTCGGGGCGGCGCACCTCGTCGAGGAGTTCCTCACAACGGGCCAGGTCGCGGTCCCAGGCCGTCAGGTCGCCCGCGCGCAGCAGGCAGGCCATCCGCAGCACCCGCGCCACGAGCTCGGCCGCCCTGGTCAGCCCCGGTACGGCCAGCATCTCCCCGGCCACCGCGAGCCGTTCGGCGTTGCGCCCGGGGACCCAGCTGACCAGCAGGTGGTTGTTCAGGGTGCGGGCGAGCAGCCCGGGGTCGCCCAGGGAGCGGGCGATCTCCACCGCCCGCGTGGCGTGCAGCTCGCCCTCGGCGCGCCGGGGCCCGTAGTACAGCTCCATGCCCAGTGTGCCCAGCAGCGCGGCCCGGTCGTGCTCGGTGAGCGGCCCGGCGAGCAGGTCCTCCAGGACGGCGATCATCCGCTCGTCGACCACGCCGTACGGCCGCCAGTTCCACACGGCGAGCCCGCCGAAGACGGTGACCGCCGAGACCAGCGTGGCGCGGTCGCCGGTGCGCAGGGCCAGGCCGATCGCCTCCTCCAGGTCGCCGAAGGCACCCTCGGCGTCCCCCACGGTACGGCGGGCCTGCCCGAGCTCGGTCAGCACCGCGCACCGGCCCGCCTCGTCACCGGAGGGAAGACAGGACAGCGCCAGCTCCCACAGCTCGACGGCCTCGGCGTAGGCGAGCCGCTCCACGGCCTGCCGCGCCGCGTGCCCCGCGTGTTCGACGGCCCTGGCCGCCCCGCCGACCGAGGAGGCGGCGGCGAAGTGGTGGGCCAGCCGTACCGGCTCGACGCCCGGCGTCCGTTCGAGGCAGCGGCCGATCCTCAGGTGCAGCCGGGCGAGCGCGAGGCGGCTCAGGTCCGAGCAGAGCGCGTCACGCACCAGGGCGTGGGAGAAGCGGTAGTCGAGGCCGCCGGGCACCTCGGCCAGCAGCCCGGTCGCCACCGCGGGTTCGAGCAGGGACATGACCTCCTCGACAGGGACGTCCGTCACGGCTTCGAGCAGGCCCGCCTCCACGTCGCGCCCGGCGACCGCGGCGACGCCGAGCAACTCCCGCGTCCGTTCGGGGAGCCTGGCGACGCGCCGGCCGATGACGTCGCGCGCCCCGGGCGGCAGGGCGGAGGACAGTCCTCGCTCGCTCCTCCTGAGGCGCACCAGCTCACCCAGGTAGAAGGGGTTGCCGCCGCTGCGTTCCAGCAGCGCGGCGGCCAGGCCGGGGGTCTCCTCGACCCGGTGCCGCCGCAGGTACGCCGAGACCTCCTCCGCGCCGAACGGCGTCAGCTCGATCCGCTCCGTCTCCGGCTGCCCGGCCAGCGCGCCGAGCGTGTCGCGCAGCTGCCTGGGATGCTCGCCGGGTTCCGGGCGCAGCGTGGCCAGCACCAGCACGGGGCGCCGGGCCAGCTCGCCCGCGACGAAGCCGAGCAGCCGCAGTGAGGAGACGTCGGCCCAGTGCAGGTCGTCGAGGATCACGAGCAGCGGGCCGCCGGTTGCGGTCAGCGTGGAGACGACCGACTCGTACAGCTCGAACAGCGCGGCGTCGGGGTCGGACCCGCCCGTGAGACCGCCGGGCGGCCAGGACCCGGCACCGCACTCCCGCAACACCTGCCGCCAGGGCCAGAAGGCGGGGGCGCCGCCGTCCAGGCAGCGTCCCCAGGCCACCGTGAAGCCCCGGGCCTCGGCCTCCTCGGCGGCGGCCTGGGCGAGCCTGGTCTTGCCGATCCCGGCCTCCCCGGTGACCAGCAGCACGCCGCCGGTGCCGCGCCGTACCGAGGCCAGCCGTTCCCCGACGGACCGGAGCTGGGCGGAGCGCGCGACCAGCTCCTCGCCCGCGGCGGGTGCGACGGTCCGCACGGCCACGGTCGGCGCGGGGGCCTCCAGTTCGGGGGCGTGCCCGAGCACCGCCTCCTCAAGGCGCCTGAGCCGGGGGCCCGGGTCGATGCCGAGGTCCTCGGCGAGCCGCCGTCTGGCCCTGCGCAGCGCGCCGAGCGCGTCGGCCTGCCTGTCCGCGCGGTACAGGGCGAGCGCGAGCAGCCTCCACGACCGTTCCCGGTAGGGGAACTCCTCGGTCAGCGCCTCCAGGGCCGGTACGTGCGCGGCGTCCTCGCCCAGGGCGAGCAGCGCCTCGAAGCGGTCCTCGACGGCCGTGGCCCGGATCTCGGTGAGCCGGGCGACCGAGGGTCTGGCGAAGGCCAGTTCGGCGAACTCCCCGAGCGGTTCGCCCCGCCACAGGGCGAGCGCCCGGTCGAGCGTCTGGCGGGCCTCGGTGTGTTCTCCCCGGGCGAGCGCGCGGGCGCCGTCCTGCGCCCAGGCGGTGAAGCGTGTCAGGTCGACCTGGCCGGGGGCGACGGCCAGCAGGTAGCCGGGCTCACGGGTGAGCAGCACCGAGGGCGGGGTGCGGGGCCTGCGGCCGGGTTCGAGCACCTTGCGAAGGTGCGAGATGTAGGCCTGGAGCGTGCCCGTCGCCCCGGAGGGGGCCTCACCGGCCCACAGCTCGTCGATCAGCCGGTCGAGCGGGATCACCCGGCCGGGGTCGAGGGCCAGCATCGCCAGTACGGCGCGTTCCTTACGGGTGCCCAGACCGAGCGGCCGGTCTGAGGCGTCGCGGACCTCCAGGGTGCCGAACAGGCGGAAGGTCAGCCCTGTTGTCATTTGCCCTCGTATGTCGGCTGTGGTGGTTCGCCACACCCTACGCTCAGAGGGGGGTCAGACGTCCCGGTAGCCCTCCCACTCGTCCTCGATCGCCGAGTGGACGACGGAGTCACGCCAGGTGCCGCGGGCCCGCACGTGGTGCCTGATCCTGCCCTCCTCGACCATCCCGGCCATCAGCATGGTGAGCTGGGCGGCGGTGTTCGCCGGAGACCTGGCGCCCCAGACGCGGTGCAGGCCCAGGTGCCGGAAGCCGAAGACCAGCAACAGCCGGACCAGGTCGGTGCCGATGCCCCTGCCCCAGTGGTCGGGGCGCAGGCCCATGCCGATCTCGGCGCTGTGCGGGTGGTCGTGCTCGATGTGCAGTCTTCCGACGCCGATGGTCCGGCCCTCGGCCACGTCGGTCACCGCCAGGACGTACAGCCTGCGGGGTTCCGTCTCCGCGGCCCGCATCGCCTCGGCGACGATCTCCTCGACCTCCTCGCGCGTCCTGGGGTCGAAGGGAAGGTGCTCGGTCGCCGTGGGGTCGCCGTAGACGGCGTGCAGCGCGTCCACGTCGTCCACGGTGACCTCTCGCAGCCTGAGCCGCCTGCCCGGTATGTCAACGTGGCGCATGCGCAGACGCTAACGCCTTTCCGAGGTCCGCCGCCAGAGATCATTCCGCACGGCAACTATCCCATAGGTAACAAATGTCGCCGTACGCCCGGCTCAGTCGTGCTTCGCGGGGGAGAGGGGACGCCAGGGGACCGGGCTGGACAGGACCATCATGCTCGACGGGTGACCGTACGGCGCGAGCCTGTCGATCAGCTCCTCGAAGGCGATCATGGAGGCCGCGGCGACCCGGATCAGGCAGCAGGTGTCACCGGTCACCCGGTGCACCTCCAGGATCTCCGGCCAGGCCAGCGCCTGCTCGTCGCGGAGCACACAGCGCGGCCCGTAACACGCCATCCTGATCAGCGCGGCCACCCCCCGACCGGCCAGCGCCGGATTGACCCGCGCGTGGTAGCCGGTGATCACGCCCGTCTCCTCAAGGCGCCGCACCCGCTCGGCGACGGCCGGGGCCGACATGTGCACCCGCCGGGCCAGCTCGCTGTAGGACAGCCGCGCGTCGCTCTGCAACTCTGCCAGGAGTGTCCAGTCCATCGCGTCCACTATCACGCTCCGTTATCCGTTAACCGATCGGCTTCGTGACCTTCTGATCGGAAGGCGGAGGACGTCGACCGCCTTCCCTTATTATCCCGATGCTGGACAATGGTGGTGCACTTCGGAAAAGCCCCTCGCCGGAAGCGCGGGGCGGTGCCTCACCTTTCATATCACATGAGGTGACCGGTCGATTACCTGGAGAATTCCCATTGCCGCCCGCCGGCCGTCCCCCGGGGGAGCGAGGAGCGCAACGCCAGGGTGAGGGCCGTCAGCGCCGGGTGCGCCGAGGCCCCCCGCCGGAAGGCGATCCGGGTACGGCGACGCGTCGGCAGCTCGGTGAGCCGGACGTTCCCCGGCGGGTCGGCCGCCCCGAGCCCGGGCACGAGCGCGACCCCCTGCCCCGCGGAGACCATCGCGAGCACGGCGGTGAAGTCGTCGATGTGGTGGCGGATCCTGGGTGAGAACCCGGCCGTCTGGCAGGCCCGCATGGTCATCTCGTAGCAGAGCGTCCCCGGCTTCGACACGATCCACGGGGCGTCGTGCCGCTCGGCGAGCGAGTCGCCCGCCCGGTCGGAGGCCAGATACATCGGCTCGTCGAGCAGCGGCTCGGTGTCCAGCGTCAGGTCGGGCGCCGCGGGCACGAGGTCGTACTCGTGGATCAGCGCGGCGTCCAGGTCGCCCGACCTGAGCCGGGGGGCGACCTCGGCGGGGTCGATCTCGTCGACCATCGGCTCAAGACGCGGATGGTCGCGGCCGAGCGCGGCCAGGGCCGCGGGCAGGATCGTGCGGGTCGCGACCGGGAAGGCGCCGATCCTGATCGTTCCCGCCAGTCCGGTGCGGGCGGTCGCCAGCTCCGCCGCCGCCTGTTCGAGCCGCTCCAGCACGGCCTCGGCGTGCCGTACCAGGGCGGCTCCCGCGGGGGTGAGCGCCACCCGCCTGCCGGTCCGTTCGAGCAGCGCCACACCCGCCTCCCGTTCGAGCGCGGCCAGCTGCTGGGAGACCGCGGAGGGGGTGAACGTCAGGGCCTCGGCCACCGCGGCGATCGTGCCCCGGTGGGAGAGTTCGCGGAGCAGACGGAGGCGGCGCACATCGAGCATCAGTTCAGCTTAACGGTTTCTGAAGGAAACGGAACTGGACCTGTATGGTCGTCGGCCGGAAAGCTGGGGACATGACTCTCAGCGGTGTTTACCTTCCCCTGATCACCCCGTTCGCCGGGAACGGCGAGATCGCCCTGGACGCCCTGGAGGACCTGGCGCGCGCCGCCCTTGAGGAGGGCGCCGCGGGACTGGTCGCGCTCGGCACCACCGCCGAGGTCGCCATGCTCGCCGAGGAGGAACGGCGGGCGGTCGTCGAGGTGTGCGCGAAGGTGTGCCGGGAACGGTCCGCCGAACTGATCGTCGGCGCGGGTTCGAGCGACACCCGGGGTTCGGCCGAGGCGCTGCGCGCCCTGAAGACCTGGCCCGAGGTGACCGGCGCGCTGGTCACCGTGCCCTCCTTCGTCCGCCCCTCTGAGGCCGGGGTGCTGGCCCACTTCACCGCCCTGGCCGAGCAGACGCCGGTGCCGATCGTCGTCTACAACATCCCCTACCGGACCGGCCAGTCCGTCGGCGCCGCCACCCTGCGGCGGATCGGGGAACTGCCCATGGTCGCCGGGGTCAAGCACGCCGTCGGCGGCGTCGACCAGGACACCCTCTCGCTGCTGGCGGACCCGCCGGAGGGCTTCGCCGTACTGGCCGGGGACGACCCCTACCTGTCGGCGCTGCTGGCCCTGGGCGGCTCCGGCGGCATCCTCGCCTCGGCCCACCTGCGCACCGGGCTGTTCGTCGAGCTGGTCGAGGCCTGGCGCTCGGGAGAGGTCGCCCACGCGCGAGCCCTGGGCCACCGCCTGTCCGCCCTGTCGGCGAGCGTGTTCACCGAGCCCAACCCCACCGTCATCAAGGGCGTGCTGCACGCCCAGGGACGCATCCCGACCGCCTCCGTCCGTCTCCCGCTGGTCCCGGCGGGCCAGGACTCCGTCGAGGCGGTGCTGCGCCTGCTCTGACGCCGCCCGGGCTCAGCCGCCCTGGCAGCCCGGGCACCAGAAGAGGTTGCGTCCCGCGAGCACCCCGGTCCTGACCTCGGAACCGCACAGGAAACACGGCATGCCCGCCCGCCGGTAGACGTAGACCTCGCCGCCGTGCTCGTCGACGCGGGGCGGGCGGCCCATCGCCTCAGGGGTGTGCTCCGGCCTGACCGTGTCGATGTGCCCCAGGCGCACTCCTTCGGCCATCAGCTGCACCAGGTCGTCCCAGATCGCCGTCCACAGCTCCCGGGTGAGGTCGCGCCCGGGCAGCGCGGGGTCGACCCCCTGCCGGAACAGCGCCTCCGCGCGGTAGATGTTGCCCACGCCCGCCACGACCGACTGGTCCATCAGCAGCACCCCGACGGCCGTACGGCTGCGCCCGATCCGCCGCCAGGCGAGCTCGGGGTCGGCGTCGGCGCGCAGCGGGTCGGGACCCAGCCTGGCGTGCAGAGCCTTCTTCTCCACCGGGTCGATCAGTTCACAGGTGTTGGGGCCGCGCAGGTCGGCGTACTCGGCGGTGTTGCTCAGGCGCAGCCGTACCACGCCGGTCGGGGCGGGCGGCGGCGCCTGACCGAAGGTGTACTTGCCGTAGATGCCGAGGTGGATGTGGACCCACCGGTCGTCGTCGAAGCCCAGCAGCAGGTGCTTGCCGTGGGCGTCGGTCTCTCTGAGCACCCGGCCGTCGATCTGCGCCGCTCCGGCGGCGAACCTGCCCTGCGGGCTCAGCGCGCTGACGACCGTGCCGGCGAACACCTGCCGGTGCAGCCCGGCGAGCCGGTGAATGGTGTGTCCTTCAGGCATGGTCCACACATGGTACGGCCCCGGCGCTCCGCTCACCCACGGCGAAGACGCAGGACGAGGGTGTGACCGGCCCACGACAGGGCGGCGCCGACGGCGTAGGCCACCAGGTCGGCGGCGCCGAACGTGCTGCCGAGGACCAGCCTGGCCAGCACGCTCGCCTCGGACAGCGCGGCGGGCACCGGGGTCAGCTGGGCGAACTCGACCGCCCAGCTGACGGCCAGGGCCCACGACGCGGCCCGGCCCGCCGGCAGGCGCGGCGCCACGACCACCACCAGCGTGTGGACGAGCACGGTGTACAGGGCGTCCCCGGCGTACTTGCCGAACCAGCCGCCGGTGACCGCGCGGACCGCGAGCCCGGCGGCGACGGTCACGACGGCCGCGGCCACGGCGGCGAGCCGGACACGGGTGGCGGGGGACAGGCGGGCGGGGAGGACTGGCACCCGCCCACCCTAGTGAACCGCTCACCCCAGCCGGGCGGCCCGCGTCTCCAGATAACGCCGCTCGGGCAGGCTGGTGGTACGGCGCGCCGCCCTCCGGTAGCGCTCCCTGGCGGCCTCCCGCTCCCCGGCCATCTCCAGCAGGTGGGCGCGCACCGCGTCGAGCCGGTGGTGACCGGAGAGCCGCCCGTCGGAGTCGAGCGTCTCCAGCAGGGTCAGCCCCGCCCTCGGCCCCCGGACCATCGCCACGGCGACCGCGTGGTTGAGTGTGACCACGGGGCCGGGTGAGAGCCGGGAGAGCAGTTCGTACAGGGCGAGGATCTGCGGCCAGTCGGTCTCCTCCGGGCACGCGGCCTCGGTGTGGACCGCGGCGATCGCCGCCTGGAGCTGGTAGGGGCCGACCGCGGAGCGGGACAGCGCGTTCGTGACGAGAGCGACGCCCTCCTCGATGCGGACGCGGTTCCACAGGCCGCGGTCCTGTTCGGTGAGCGGGACCAGGGCGCCGTCCCGGCCGGTGCGCGCGGGCCGCCGCGCGTCGGTGAGCAGCATGAGCGCCAGCAGCCCGGCGACCTCACCGTCGCCGGGCAGCAGCCGGTGCAGGGCGCGGGTCAGCCTGATCGCCTCCCCGGTCAGCTCCCCGCTGTGCAGGTCGGGGCCTGAGGTCGCGGTGTGCCCCTCGGTGAAGACCAGGTACAGCACGTGCAGGACCGCCCGCAGCCGCTCGGCCCGTTCCTCACGCGGAGGCATGCCGAAGGGGATGCCGGTCGACCTGATGCGCTGTTTGGCCCGGCTGATGCGCTGGGCCATGGTCGCCTCGGGGATGAGGAAGGCCCGGGCGATCTGCGCCGTGGTCAGCCCTCCGACGGCGCGCAGGGTGAGCGCGACCTGGGAGGAGGCGCTCAGCGCCGGATGGCAGCACAGGAACAGCAGAGTGAGCGTGTCGTCCCGGCCCGGAGGCCGCTCCTGCTCCGGGCTCGGCACGACCGACTCGTCGGCGGGCGCGCGGAAGGCGGCCGTGACCTCCCTGCGCCTGCGCGCCCGCTCGCTGCGCCACTCGTCGGCGAGCCTGCGGGAGGCCACCGTGACCAGCCAGCCCCTCGGGCTCTGCGGCACCCCCTCCTTCGGCCACCGTACGGCCGCGGCGAGCAGCGCCTCCTGAACGGCGTCCTCACACGCGTCGAAGTGCCCGTGGCGGCGGACGAGCGCGCCCAGGACCCGCGGCGCCAGCTCGCGCAGCAGATCCTCGACGTTCACATCCCGGCGGGGATCGTCAGTGACCACCTCTCCACCCTCGCCGCCGCGGGGCCGGGCTGTCGACTCCGCGTGTGCCGGTCTCAGGGCAGCGGGGGCAGGCGGGAGCCGTACAGCCAGGCGGACAGGACACCGTCGAAGGAGCGCGTCGTGTACTGCAGCGCCAGGTCCAGGAACGCCTCGGTGCTGACGTTCCCGTGCCGGTTGGCCGTGGTCCACTCGCGCAGCAGCGCGAAGAACATCCGGTCGCCCAGGATGCGCCGCAGCGCGTGCAGGGTGAGCGCGCCGCGCTTGTAGACGCGGTCGTCGAACAGCCGCCGCGCCCCGGGGTCGGCGAGCACGAAGTCCTGGGGAAGCGCGGACAGGCGCCGGTGCCAGCGCGCCGCGTGAGCGTCGGCGCTCTCCTCGCCGCAGGCCTCCGACCAGATCCACTCCGCGTAGCAGGCGAAGCCCTCGTGCAGCCAGATGTCACGCCAGTCGGCGGCCGTCAGGCTGTTGCCGAACCACTGGTGCGCCAGCTCGTGGGCGACCAGCCGTTCCTCGCCGCGCCTGCCGTCCACGTGGTTGAGGCCGAAGATCGACATGCCCTGGGCCTCGATCGGGATCTCCAGCTCGTCGTTGACGACGACCGCGGTGTAGGAGCCGAACGGGTACGGGCCGAACCGCTCGGAGAAGACCGCGAGCATCCGCTCCTGCCTGCCGAAGTCGTTGCGGGCCCTGGCCGCCGCCCCCTGCGGAAAGGCCAGGCGTACCCCCTCTCCCGTCTCGGCCAGCTGGTAGCGGCCGATCTGCACGCTGGCCAGATAGGTCGCCATCGGCTCGGCCTGCTCGTAGACCCACGTGGTCGCCGAGGAGGCCCGCCGTCTGCCGGTCAGCTCGCCGTTGGCGATCACCGTGTACGGCGAGGCCGTCGTCACCGAGATCCGGTAGGAGGCCTTGTCGTCCGGCCGGTCGTTGCACGGGAACCACGAGGGCGCCCCGATCGGCTGGCTGGCCACGATGACGCCGTCGGTGAGCTGTTCCCAGCCCAGCTCACCCCAGTGGCTGGCGACGGGCCGGGGAGCGCCCGCGTAGCGCACCTCGACGGTGAGCGGACCCGGTTCGATCCGCTCCCGTCCCTTCGGGGAGAGGTGCAGCTTGCCGCCGTGGTGGGCGAAGCGCGCCGCCCTGCCGTCGAGCAGCACCCCGTCGACGCGCAACGCCCCCAGATCCAGGGACAGGCGGGTGAGCGGCCGCAGCGCCCGCGCCGAGATCCTGGCCACGCCGCCCAGCCTGTTGGGGCCGACCCGGTAGTCCAGGGAGAGGTCGTAGTGCTCGACCCGGTAGGCGTCGTCACCGTGCGAGGGAAAGTAGGGGGGACGGGGGGTGTTCGCGACCACGTACTTCCTGTGTGCCTTCCTGCGACGCGGGGACGCCTACGCGCGCTTGTGCCACGCCGCGATCGGGTTGCCGAACCAGCGGGTCGCCCGAGGCACCGACTCGCCGCGCATCACCAGGGACGCCGGTCCGACCGTGGTGTTCTCCCCGATCGTCGCCGCGGGCAGCACCACCCCGTGCGGGCCGAGCGTCGCCCCGTCCCGCAGAACGACAGTATCGATGCTCATGACCCGGTCATGGAACAGGTGGGTCTGCAACACGCAGCCCCGGTTCACCGAGACCCCGTCGCCCAGGGTCACCAGGTCGATCTCCGGCAGCCAGTACGTCTCACACCACACGCCCCGGCCGACGCGCGCGCCCATCGAGCGCAGCCACAGGTTCAGCGGCGCGGTGCCCAGCCACATCCTGGCGAACCAGGGCGCGGCCAGCACCTCGGTGAAGTTGTCCGCCAGCTCGTTGCGCCAGACGAAGGAGCTCCACAGCGGCCGGTCGCCCACCGTGATCCGGCCGAGCAGGACCCACTTGGCCACGGTGGTGACCGCGGCGGCCAGCACCCCGGCGCCGAGCAGGACCACCCCGCCCAGCAGCGCCGCGACCGCGAAGCCGTACGAACGGGTCAGCCACAGCAGGCACAGCGCCACGAGCACGGCGAGCGCGACCGTGCACATCGCGGGCACGACACGGCACAGTTCGACCGCGGCACGGGCGGCCCGCAGCCGGGCGGGCGGGTCGTAGGTGCGGCTGCGGTCGGTCTCCTCGGCGGTACGGCGCAGCTCGACCGGCGGCATGCCCAGGTAGGACGAACCGGCCTTGGCCTTCTTCGGCGCGGCGGACAGCACCGCGACCAGCCCGTCCTTGGGCACCTTGCGGCCGG
This sequence comes from Streptosporangium sp. NPDC000239, assembly GCF_040300765.1. NCBI lineage: Bacteria > Bacillati > Actinomycetota > Actinomycetes > Streptosporangiales > Streptosporangiaceae > Streptosporangium > Streptosporangium sp. NPDC000239. Next base: position 361,868 of record NZ_JBEPEI010000005.1, read on the forward strand.
GGGCGGTCATCCCCGAGTTGCCGAGGAAGGCGCGTTTGCCGATCCGCACCTGGCCGACCCGCAGCCGCCCGGCGTCCAGCTCGTACGGCGCGACCATCGTGTCGTCGGCGAGGAACGCGCCGTCTCCGACGGAGGTCATCGAGGGAAGCGCCAGCACCGTGGACAGCTCGGCGTCCCGGCCGACCCGCATGCCGAGGGCGCGCAGCCAGACGGGGGTCGCCATGCTGGCGTACAGCGGGAACAGCCAGAACCGTGCCATCGACATCAGCCGCCCCGTCGCCCACGCCTGCCAGGCCTGGCGGCTGTGCACCGGGTGGCTGCCCGGCCGCAGGCCGATCGCGAGCAGCCGTACCAGGACCAGGATCGACAGGGCCGTGCAGGCCATCCACACGAGGGTGGCGACCGGCACCCGGTACAGCAGCTCGGCGGGCGAGGCCGGGGCCCCGCCCATCAGCACGACCAGCGCGGGCAGCGCGGCGACGACGGGAACCAGGCCGAGCAGCGGCGCGGACAGGCCGTAGACGGCGGCCCAGCGGGGGGAGCGCGGCGGCCTGCTTCCCGGGGTGTGGCGAGCCTTGCCCATCCTGATCGCGGGAGCCCCGGCCCAGCGCTCCCCGGCCGGAACGGCGCCCGCGACCGCTGAGCCCGGAGCGACCTGCGCGTTCTTGCCGACCCTCGCGCCGGGGAACAGGGTCGAGCGGGCACCGATCGTGGCGGAGGCGCCGATCTTGATCTCGCCGACCCGCACCCGGTCACCGTCGATCCAGTAGCCGTTCAGATCGACCTCGGGCTCGACGGCGGCGTTCCTGCCCAGCTTGAGCATGCCGGTGACGGGCGGGGCGGAGTGCAGGTCGGCGTCCGCGCCCACCTGGGCGCCCAGCGCCCGCGCGTAGTGGGTCAGGAAGGGCGCGGCCGACAGCTCCATGACCCCGAGCCGTTCGGCGAACCGCTCGGCGAACCACAGCCTCAGGTGCGTGGAGCCGCCCCGCGGGTAGGAGCCGGGGCGCAGGCCGCGCAGCAGCAGCCTGGCCACGCCCGCGGCCAGCGCGATCCGTCCGGCGGGGGAGACGAAGAGCACCGTCCCGGCCAGCACCCACCACCACGAGACGACGGGCGCGCCGGGCACGATCAGATTGGTCAGCGCGACCAGGCCGACCAGCCAGCGCAGCACGCCCGCGGTGAGCAACGGCACGGTGAGCGCCGCCTGCACGAGCGAGGCGCGGCGCGGCATCGGCGCGACGACCCGCTTCGTGGTCGCCGTCTCCGTGGAGTCCCCGGCCGACAGGTGCGCGGCGAGCCGCCGCAGCGTCGGGTGCTCGTAGACGTCCCCGACGGTCACCGAGGGATGACGCTCCCGCAGCGCGGAGACCAGCCGGGCCGCGGCGAGACTGGTGCCGCCCTCGGCGAAGAAGTCGCCCTCGGTCCCGCCGAGGACGTTCTGCCAGCACTCGGCCACCCACGGGTCCACGTCCACCTGCCGCTGCGCCTGCCGGGGCAGCGGCCAGGGCAGGGCGTCACGGTCGATCTTGCCCGAGGTGCGGGTCGGCAACTCCTCGACCAGCGCGATACGCGGGACCAGCGCGGCGGGCAGCGCGTCGAGCAGCCTCTTCCTGGCGTCCGCCTGGTCGAACCCCTCGCCGGGCACGACGTAGCCGACGAGCAGCTGGTGCCCGCCACCGGTGGTGCGCACCGCGGCCGCGGCCCCCGCGACGCCGGGCAGCGCCTGCAGGGCGGAGTCGACCTCACCCAGCTCGATCCGGCGTCCGCCCAGTTTGACCTGTTCGTCCGCCCTGCCGACGAACAGCAGTCCCTCGGGCTCGGCCCGCACCAGGTCACCGCTGCGGTAGGCGCGCTCCCAGCCGAGGGAGACCAGCGGGGCGTACCGCTCGGCGTCCTTGGCCTGGTCCAGGTAGCGGGCCAGGCCGACGCCGCCGATGACCAGCTCGCCGGTCTCGCCCATGGGCAGCGGGTCGCCGCCCGCGTCGACGACGGCCAGCTCCCACCCGGCCAGCGGCAGGCCGATCCGCACCGGCCCCTCCCCGGTCAGCGGGGCGGCGCACGCCACCACGGTCGCCTCCGTGGGCCCGTAGGTGTTCCACACCTCCCGCCCCGGTACGGCCAGCCGCTCGGCCAGCTCGGGCGGGCACGCCTCCCCGCCGAAGATCAGCAGCCGGACGTCGTCGAGCGTCTCGACCGGCCAGAGCGCGGCCAGCGTCGGCACCGTGGACACCACCGTGATGCCCATCTCGGTCAGCCAGGGACCCAGGTCCATGCCGGTGCGCACCAGCGCGCGGGGCGCGGGGACCAGGCAGGCGCCGTGCCGCCAGGCCAGCCACATCTCCTCACAGGAGGCGTCGAAGGCGACCGAGAGCCCGGCCAGCACCCGGTCTCCCGGCCCCAGCGGCTCGTCGGTCAGGAACAGGCCGGCCTCGGCGTCGACGAACGCCGCCGCGCTGCGGTGGGAGACCGCGACGCCCTTCGGCTTGCCCGTCGAACCCGAGGTGAAGATGATCCACGCGTCGTCGTCGGGGCAGGGAGGCGCGGCGGACTCCCGGCTCAGGGAACCGCCGAGGGGGCCGGAGATCGTGATCGCCGCGCCCTCGCCCACGACGGCGCTCACCGCGGCCTCGCCGAAGACCAGCTCGGCCCGCTCCTCGGGGTCGTCCGCGTCGACCGGTACGTAGGCCGCGCCCGCCGTCAGCGTGGCCAGGATCGCGACGTAGAGATCGACGGTGCCGGAGGGCACCCGGATGCCGACCCGGTCGCCGCGTCCCACGCCCGCCGCGCGCAGTTCCCGCGCCATCCGGTCCACCCGCTCGCGCAGGCCGGCGTAGTCGAGCCTGGTCCGCCCGTCGTCGAGGGCGGCGGCGTCGGGGTGGCGCCGCGTGGTCTCGTCGAGGATGTCGATCAGCGTGCGGGCGGGCGCGGCGGGCCCTCCCGAGAGGGTCGCCTGGGCCGGGGCGTGCTCGATGTCCACCGTGGTCGGATGCAAGGTCTCTCCAGTCGGACGACCGAGGCGCGCGCCGGATCACGCTCGCCGCATGTGGCTCCCTGTGAGTCCACTCGTTGCCGTCGCCATCCGACGATCCTAGAACACCCGCTATTCAGACATTTTCGGTCTTTTGGCGTTATGGCTGGTCAATGGGGGGCCACGACTTCCCCAGGTCAAAGCGATCACGGGGTGCGAGGCCGTACGGGGAGTGTGATTCCTGCCACTTTCCGTGCGTGGTCCAGGATGTGTGCCGAGTGGCGTTGTCGCAGGTCCGAAGGCTTTCCCGGAAGTTAACCCGATTGTCGGCCGCTGTTCTTCCCGTTGTGTGTGACGAGAAACTCCCGCGCCTTGCCGCCCTCGTGGGTCCACGATGCCCCGTCGATCATCGTGGCAATTATTTGTTCATACTTTAGAAAGGCGGGGTTAATTAAAGGGAGAGGCGAACCGATATTTCCGGGCGTAGGGGATTGGGATCTTCCCCGGCGCCGGAGGACCAGGGCCCCCGCCCCGGTCACACCTTCCGGGCTATCGTACGGCGGCGCCGCGCAGCAGCGGCAGGACGTGCGCCCCGACCCGGTAGGCCTCCTCAAGGTGAGGCACCCCGCCCAGGACGAACGCCTCGACGCCGAGCCCGATCAGCTCGTCGAGCCGCGCCGCCACCTGCCGGTAGTCACCGACCAGCCCGAAGGCGGGGCCCGCGCGCAGCACGTGGAACCCGCCCCACACGTTGGGTGAGATCTCAAGCGCGCGGTAACCGCCCCGCGCGCCGTTCCCGCCGGAGCCCATGTCCTGACCCCGCTGCCAGCCGACGGAGTCGCCCAGCCCGACGTAGGCCGGGGTCGCGGCGGGGCCGGGCCGCGACCAGCCGCGCTCGACCTCCTGCCAGGCCTCCTCCTCGGTCTCCCTGGCCAGCACGTCGAGCCGTACGGCGAACCTCGGGGCACGGCCGACGCCCACACTGTGCTCACGCACCTGCTCGAACTTGGCGGCCAGCGCGGCCGGGGGCTCCAGCCAGGAAAGGTAGTAGTCGGCGTGCCTGCCCGCCGCGGCGATCGCCGCCTTCGACGAGCCGGTGAAGAAGACCTCGGGGAACGGCTGCCCGGCCAGCGCCGGGGGCAGGCCGCCACCCCGCACCCGGTAGAAGCGGCCCTCGTGGTCGTAGGAGTGGTCGGCGGCGTACCAGACCCCCCTGAGCACGTCGAGGAACTCCGAGGTGCGGGCGTAGCGGTCGTCGTGCTCGACCCTGTCCCCCCACCACAGCTGCTGCGGGCCGCCACCGCCCGAGATGACGTTGTAGACCGCCCGCCCGCCGGTGGCCAGCTGCAGGCTCGCCGTCATCCGCGCCGCCTGAACCGGGTGCAGGAACCCGGGCTGGAAGGCGATCATGAACCGGTAGGTGCTGGTCTCCCTGGCGAGCGCCGCCGCGGCGGCCCACGGGTCGTCGGTGTGCGGGAAGGAGGGCAGCAACGCCCCGACGAAACCGGACGCCTCCGTCGCCTTGGCCACCTCCGCCAGATAGTCGACGTGACTGTAGCCGTCGGGCTTGCCGTGCCTGAGGCCGGGCGCCAGCCCGCCGACCGCGCCGGGGGCGAAACCGCCCCGGCTCGCGGTCCCCTTCCTGCGCAGCGACGGCTGGTCGCCCTCCATGGCCATTCGCCAGTAGAAGTCAACCGGCATTATGGATCTCCTTAGCCAACAGCGGGAGCAGGTGTTCTCCCAGCCGGTAGGTCTCCTCCAGGTGCGGTTCCACCTCCAGAAAGAACGCGGAGACACCCCTGTCGAGGTAGCCGCGGATCGCCGCGGCGACGTTCTCGTAGGACCCGACCAGGCCGGCACCCCCGAAGCCGTGCCACAGTCTCGTACCGCGTTCCGGCTCGGGGAAGGTCTCCCGTGTTCCCGAGCGCAGGAGCCACAGCCGCAGGGCGTCCCTGCGCGCCTCGTCGTCGTCCTCCCTGGCCAGCACAGGCAGGCGCAGGCCGTACGCCAGGTCGCGGCCGAACTGGGCGGCGAGCGCCTGCAGTTCGGCGATCGCGGGGTCCAGGTCGTCCTCGGGGCCGAAGACGTGCAGGTCGGCGTGGCGGGCGGACAGTGACATCGCCTCGGCGGAGGTGCCGGAGAGCTGGACGCGGGGGAACTCCCGGCCGGAGAGAGGGAACAGCAGGCCTCCGCCGAGCACCTCGTAGAAACGCCCGGCGAAACCGTAGTCCTCCTCGTGCCACACCCCCCTGGCCACGGTGAGGAACTCCTCGGCGCGGGCGTAACGTTCCGTGCCCTCGACGAAGTCGCCCTGGGAGCGGGCCACCCGGGGGTCGAGGTCGACGGCCAGCCGCCAGTCGAGACGGTCGCCGGAGAAGCGTTGCAGCGACGCCGACAGTTTGGCCGCGTACACCGGGGTCGCGATTCCCGCGTGGAACTCCGCCGAGACCCGCATGTGCCGGGAACCGCGCAGCAGCCCTCCGGCCACGATCAGCGAGTCCTGTCCCGCGGGGTCGAAGGGCGCCAGTACCCCGCCCAGCCCGGCCAGCTCGGCCGCCCTGCCGATCCTGGCCAACCGCTCGTACGGCCCCGCCGCGCTGGGCCGTACGTCGGTGACGAACCCCGGCAACGTGGGAAAGGTGCTCGTGCCGTCCTCTGCGGGCAGGGTCAGATGGAACTCGGGTCTCACGTGCGAGCCCCCTGCTGAATCGCCACGGAAAACCTCGGAGCGGCGAAAGGGGACGTAAGTGCGTCACTCCGGTGCATACCGGAACGAACAGTCATCGAAATCCTTTCTGCGTAGGGACTTCAGGTTTCAGTCCTGCGGAAACGTGTTTCGGTGCTGCGCCCGGCGAGGAGGGCTCACTTTTCCCGCCGCCGGGCAGGGGTCCCCAGACAGTGATCGTAAGATAAAAACTCACAAAATCCACGAAGAGTCCGATATTTCCCACAAAAGATGGCGGTTGTGAGGCTTCAGGTACCCCTGTTCACTGCCGAAGCCTTCAGGGTCACCCGCCACGCGCCGCCGCCAGGGCGAACCTCCACGGCGTCGGTCCGCGTCACGGGCTCCCGGCGGGGCATGACGACGGCGCGGCGGCAGGCCCCGCGATTCCGGCGCGCGCGCTCCGCGGCAGATGTCCTCGAAGTCCCGCAGGCTTTACGGACAGGGCGAAATCGACTTTCTCCACCGCGTCCTACCGGGCCCGCCGGTCGCCCTTCCGTGGCTCTGGGGACCGGCGCGCTCCCCGGCCCTCGTGACCGAGGTGATCTCGGCTGTCGAGTACGGCTACGGCCTGGCGCTCACGCGGGCCTTCGGGACCCTCGTGGCGGGCCGCGAACGTCAATAAGGTGACGATTCCACCTGCGGGGTGCCGCGAACGAATCCATCCGTTCTTCTCGTCGGTCGTATACGTCTGGGGATTTCCAGATCTCCGCCGAGATGGATAATGAGGCTTGTGAGATGAATTATCGGTTTAGTGAGCCTTTTTCATCTTCTGGCGCTGGGCCGCTGGTCACAGCATGATCGCGAGTTGCGGATTCGGCGTGTGACATAGAGAAACCCCTGTTAGGCGGGTTGATCACCACAATCACCGCGTCCGAACCAGAGGTCTCTGCGTGCTGTTCTATCGCGCTGCCGTTGATTTGTCGCGTTCAACGCTGAACTACGTTGCCGGGCTGATCCGCCGTCGTCGCAAGGCGATCGGATCGACGTGGCGGCTGCTCAACCCCGGCCGGCAGGCCCTGCTGGTGCTGGTCTATCCGCGCAAGGACGAGACGTTCACCGAGATCGGCGCCGGCTTCGGGGTGTCGGCGACGACGGCCTGGCGGTACGTGGAGGAGACCGTCACGCTGCTGTCAGCCCGCTCACCCAAGCTCACACCGGCGTTGCGGAAGGCGGAGAAAGCCGGGCTGACCCACATGATCCTGGACGGGACGCTCATCCCCACCGGCCGCGTTCGGGCCGACCGCCCCACTTCTCAGGCAGGCATCGGGTGCACGGGATGAACGTGCAGGTCATCGCAGGTCCGGATGGGACGATCCTGTGGACGTCCGGCGCGATGTCGGGCAAGACCCACGACCTGACCGCCGCCAGAGCATGGGGCATTCCGCGCGAAGCGGAGAAGGCGGGGATCCTCACCCCGGCCGACAAGGATTACCAAGGGATCGGGGGCTCCGTCGTCATCACCCCGTACAAGGGCAAGAACAAGCCGGAGCCCCAGAAGCGGGCCAACCGATCGCATGCCAAGCTTTGTGGGCCCGGCGAGCGCGCGAACACGCAGCTCACGTCATGGAGAATCCTCCGGAAGCCGCGCTGCAGCCCCAGCAAGGCCGGTCACCTCGTCAAGGCCATCGCTGTTCTTCAGAACCATCGCATCGCTCAGGCCGCCCGAGGACGAAACGGGTTCATTAAGGTGGCTTCGGCGAACGGTCTCAACATCTCAGGACGTTCCAAACCTGATGACTTCTTGCTCTCCTTGTCTCCCACCGGTCCCGAAGACAACACGGTGCTGAGCCTGGGAGTCACCTCATACTGCGTCTGGCCGAACGGTACGCCGGAGCCCTCGTCTGGCTCCTGACCTCTTCTCCGACCGTCATTGGGCCGTCCCCCCCGGCGAACGGCTGTGTGCCAAGGCTCTGTCCTGGTCGAAAGCAGCCCGGAGCCCGGCCGTCCGGTGAAACGGCCGGGCGGTTCGGGGGCCTCAGGCGGTGGTGCTGGTGATGACGGCGAACAGGGCGCCGTGGTGGTCGGCGAGCACGGCGAAGCAGCCGACGCCGGGCACGTCCGAGGCGGGCACGTGGACGGCCCCGCCGAGCTGCTCGGCCAGGGCCACGGTCGCCTCACAGGAGGCGACTTCGAAGTAGGGCAGCCAGTGCGGCCTGCCACCCTCCTGAAGCGGCATGAGCCCGCCCTGGTCGGCGTTCTCCCCCTCGGCGGGGGAGACCACGACGTAGGTCATGTCGCCGAACGGAGTCTCCTGGGCCCGCCATCCGAAGACCGCCTGGTAGAAGGAGCGGGCGACGTCGGGGTTCGGGACGTACAGTTCGGTCCAGGTCAGGGAGCCGGGGACGGTGGCCAGGTCGAAACCCGTGGTCGCGACGGGCTGCCAGACGGCGAACTCGGCCCCCTCGGGGTCGGTGAAACCGGCCATCCGGCCCTCGCCGAAGACGTCGTGGGGACCGAAGCGCACCGTGCCGCCCGCCTGCTCGACGGCCTTGGCCGTGGCATCGGCGTCGTCGGTGCCGAAGTAGAGGGTCCAGGCGGAGATCGCCCCCGCGTCGAGCGGTCCGACTGCGGCGACGGTCCTGCCGTCGAGCTGGAGGAAACCGTAGTCTCCGGCCTCGGGACCGGCGGCCTGGAAACTCCAGCCGAACAGGGAGCCGTAGAAGGCGGCCGAGGCCGCGACGTCGGGCGAACCCAGGTCGATCCAGCCGGGGGCGCCGGGGACGTGGTCAGTGGTGATCATGGCGTGCTTCCTGAGGAGGAGGATCAAGGACGTGTCCTCCGGAGACCACCACTGCGGGAAGGCGCCCCCTTCGGATCGCGCACAGCATCGCAGGGGCGACCGACAATTCCCGGCGCGCGATCAGAGGGCCCAGGTCGGCCGATATTCGACGTGCAATCTGCCCGAACGTCTCCGCCGGCCGAAGTCGATCTCCGCGCAGAAGTGGCCGTCCGGCCGCTCCGCCAGGTGGGCGGGGGCCTCGGTGACCAGCGGACGGATCATGGTGGCGCCCGTGCGCAGGAACGCCTCTGGACCGCCGACGACGAAAAGCGTCCTGGCGGCCACGGCGAAGTGGAGGTGGTCGTGATACTCCCGGTGGGCGACCCGGTCGTGGTCGATCGTGTCCGCGTCGGGGAAGACGTCCCCGGGAGGCGACACGGTGTGCGGACGTCCCGTTCCCAGCCTGGCCCGTACGGCGGGCCAGCGCGACGGGGGGAACCGCATGGAGTGGTGGACGAGCACCAGGTCCAGGGGCTCCACACCGGAGTCAGAAGCCGGTTCCTCCGGCGGGAGGTTGGCCCGCATGGGCAGGTGGACCAGCGAGTGACGGGAACGCGCGGCCAGCCCCCACGCCATGGCCAGTACGGCCGCCGCCTCACGGTCCACATACATGGCCAGGGCCCAGCCTCCGTCGTCGAAGAGGAAGGCCCGTCGTGGTGGCCGGTCGGGCCACAGCACCCGGTACTCGTCGCGGCCGAGCCGTACCCGGCTGATCCGCATCCGCTGTCCCGTCCGGGAAGAGCGCGTCATCCGGGAAGGCGCAGGAACGACGGGGGAACGTGGTCGGTGAGCCAGACGCCGTTGGCACTGATCCGGAACTCGTGACCCGCGGCCCGCATCGCCGCGGCGTCCACGACGAGGACGACCGGGACACCCCTGCGGGATCCGACCCGGGTCGCGGTCTCCCGGTCGGGGGAGAGGTGCACGTGGTGGCGGTTCATCGGCCGCAACCCCTCGGCGCGGATCGCGGCCAGGTTGCGCGCGACCGTGCCGTGGTAGAGGGTCGCGGGCGGCTCCGCCACGGGAAGGCCGAGGTCGACGGCGACGGAGTGGCCCTGGTTGGCCCGGATGCGGCCGTCCTCGATGACGTATCTCCGCTTGTCGTTGTCGGCGACGACCTGTTCCAGCTCGGCCGGGGAGAAGGGGAAGCCGTGCGCGGCGGCGGCCGTCAGGAGCGTGTCGACCTCGACCCAGCCACCGGCGTCGAGGGTGATCCCGATCCGCTCGGGCCGGTGCCGCAGGTGCTTGGCGAGATACTTGGAGATCCGCACCGTCCGCCGTTCGTCCATCACAGCCTTTCCAGGACGCCGCACCCGTGCTCCGGGCGGGCGGCCTCCACCGTTTCCCATGGATTCTCACGCGTCCGCGCGGGGCGGGCCAACACGTTTTCGCGCTCGCCCGCCCCGGCGTTCGTCCGGTCACCGGTCCCGGAGGAAGGCGAGCATCTCGGTGCGGGTGCCCTCGTCCGGCTCGACGGCCGAGGCCCGCCGTACCCAGTCCCGGGCCTGATCGGGTACGGCCTCCTCGGGCCAGGCGGACAGGGCGGCCCAGGGGGCGTCGCCCGGAGACCTGCGGAGGAAGGCCAGGACGCTGAGCAGGCTGTTCAGCCTGCCGAGAGTGGCCTGCCGGGTGGCGAGGAGCTCGGCGAAGCGGCGAATGACGGGCAGGGCGTCGGGGTAGTCGTCCATGTCCTCGGCCGGCCCACCCTGTGCCAGGGCGGTCAGTATGTCCCCCGCGCCGTCGAGCAGGGCGTCGTCGACCTCCGCTTCGAGGAGTGCCGAGTACAGGTCACCGGTCGTGGCCGCGAGGTGGGCCAGGTACTCGTTCATGATGTCGTTGCGGAAGCCGTACCGCAGCAGCCAGGCCTTGATCTCCGGATCGTCGCAGTCCTTCGTGGGAGGAGAGCCGGGCGACGGGACGAACATCGGTACCGGCGAGGGGATCGGCCGGAAACGACAAAAGCCCCAGACTCTCGGCGCGCGCCGTGAGCTGGAGCTTCGTCTGTCCGTCGACCAGGCCGGGCCTGGCGGTGAATTCTGGTGGACGATACAGGGATTGAACCTGTGACCTCTTCCGTGTCAGGGAAGCGCTCTCCCGCTGAGCTAATCGTCCTCGTTGAAGAACCAGAGGTGGAGACGGGATTTGAACCCGTGTACACGGCTTTGCAGGCCGTTGCCTCGCCTCTCGGCCACTCCACCGGAGTGAGAGCCCGAAGACCCTTCGAGCGGAAGACGGGATTCGAACCCGCGACCCTCACCTTGGCAAGGTGATGCTCTACCACTGAGCCACTTCCGCGTGTTTTCGCCGGGTGTTTTCCCTGCGGCAACGAGAGAACTCTAGCGGGTTTTCCGAGTGCTTGCGTAACCGCGGTCAGCCGGGGCCGCGGAGACGCGGCGAAACCACGTTCGACGGCGGGCAGGTGATCCGTGGCCGCAGGAGCGTCCTGTCCTCCACCGTCGGCGACTGTCGGCGTGGGTCCACCCCGTCCAGGCGGAATTCGTCCCATCGGGCTCAGTGCGGTAGAAACACCAGGTGGAGTCGTTGAAACTGGGGTCGCTCGAGGTCTGGCCTCCGGTGGTCCTCGCCCCCATGGCGGGCATCACCAACGCGCCGTTCCGCACGCTGTGCCGGGAGCAGGGCGGGGGGCTGTTCGTCTGCGAGATGATCACCACCAGGGCGCTGGTCGAGCGCAACGCCAAGACGCTCAAGATGATCCGCTTCGGCCCCGGCGAGAGCCCGCGCAGCCTCCAGCTCTACGGGGTCGATCCGGCGACCGTGGGCAGGGCGGTCCGCATGGTCGCGGAGGAGGACCTGGCCGACCACGTCGACCTCAACTTCGGCTGCCCGGTGCCCAAGGTGACCCGGCGAGGCGGCGGGTCGGCGCTGCCGTACAAGCGGAACCTGCTGCGGGCCATTCTGCGTGAGGCCGTGCGCAACGCGGGGACGCTGCCGGTGACGATGAAGATGCGCAAGGGCATCGACGACGACCACCTCACCTACCTGGACGCCGGGCGCATCGCCGTCGAGGAGGGGATCGCCGCGGTCGCCCTGCACGGCCGTACGGCGGTGCAGCACTACGGCGGCACGGCCGACTGGGACTCCATCGCGCGGCTGAAGGAGGCGGTGACCGAGATCCCGGTGCTCGGCAACGGCGACATCTGGAGCGCCGAGGACGCGATGCGGATGATGGCGCGGACGGGCTGCGACGGTGTCGTCGTCGGCCGGGGCTGTCTGGGGCGCCCCTGGCTGTTCGCCGACCTGGCGGCGGCGTGCGCCGGTGGCGCCGAGGTGGCCAGGCCGACGCTGGGACAGGTCGCCGCGACGATGGACCGGCACGCGACGCTGCTCACCGAGTGCTTCGGCAGCGAGCAGCACGCCGTCGCCGACTTCCGCAAACACGTCGGCTGGTACCTCAAGGGCTTCGTGGTCGGCGCCGACCTGCGCCGCCGCCTGGCCACCGCGGAGACCCTGGACGATCTCAGGCGGGGGCTGGCCGAGTTGGACCCCGGCCAGTCCTGGCCCGAGGGCGCCGACACCCCGCGCGGCAAGACCCATCCGCGTGAGCGCGTCCACCTGCCCGCCGGCTGGTTGGACGACCCCTACGAGATCGTCGTCCCGGACGCCGAGCTGGAGGTCTCGGGCGGCTGACCGGAGCCCACGGCCCAGGCCCGGTCAGCCGACCGTGTCGACCGGGCCGCCGCTGCGCCAGTAGACGTTGTTCTCCCGGCTCAGCAGCCCCTCGTCCACCAGATAGCGGCGCAGCGCCGCGTAGTCGTCGTGGAAGGCGCGCAGCGTGACGTCCACGTCCTTCTCCGGGTAGCGGACCCCGGGTTCGAAGACCTGGACGATGTAGTTCAGCACGACCAGCTGCTTGTCCCGTTTGCTGGGGATCGCCCGGAGCCGTCCCTCGACGAGGAAGGACCGCAGAATCCTCTCCTCAGCCGAGACCGCGGGCTCGGCGGGCTTGGCCGAGGCGTGCAGCAGCTCACGGAACCGTTCCCGCCGCGCCTCCCAGTTCCCCTTCTCGTCCCGTACGGCAAGCCCGCCACGCTCCAGCCTGTCCAGCGCCCGCCGCACGACCTGCCTGTCGGGCCCGGCCTCCTCGGGGGCGCCTCCCAGGACCAGGGTGGAGAACACTCGCAGCGTGTCCTCCTGGTAGAGCAGGCCGAGCACCTGCCTGATCGCCTCGTCGCTCATGCCACCATTCTTGTCGGTCCCCTCTGGTAGTTCTGCACCATGCACAGTCGCGGAGTGAGCCCTGATGAGTTCCTGCGGATCGCGTCCTCGCTGCCGGAGGTCGAGCTGGTCCAGCACAGTGAGGAGTGGGTCGGGCTCAGGGTGAGGGGCAAGGGCTTCGGCTACCTGTCGGAGGCCAAGCAGAGCGCGCAGCTCAAGGCGACCCTGGCCGAGCAGGCGGCGATGGTCGGCGAGAGTCCGGAGGTCTACGGCCGGTCGTGGACCAGCGGCCAGTTCGGCTGGGTCGAGATCCGCCTGTCGCTGGCCGACCCCGAGGAGCTGACCGAGGTGGTCACCGAGGCGTGGTGCCTGACCGCTCCCCGCTCCCTGGCCGCCGACCACGAGCGCCGCCTGGGTCTGGTCCCCCTGTCCCCGGACCTGGTGGACGACTGAAAACCCCGTTACAACCGATTCAGGCCGATCACATGCACGACAGCGCGGCCCTCCTCGTCGGAGGCGCCCAGGTCGACCTGGGCGTCGATGCCCCAGTCGCCGTCGCCCGCCGGGTCGGCGATGACCTGGCGGACCCGCCAGAACTCCTTCTCCTCCTCGATGCGGAGCAGGCCGGGGCCACGGGCGTCGGGGCCGGTGCCGATCTCGTCGTGGTCGTCGTAGTAGGCGTCGAGCGCGGCTCCCCAGTCGACGTCGGGGGCCAGCTCGGCCAGTTCCTCCTCCCTCTCCACGGCGGCCAGCTCGACCAGCCGGAACATCGCGTTGCGCACCAGCACCCGGAAGGCGCGGCTGTTGGCGGTGACGGGCTTGGTCTTCTCCTCAAGGGAGGGCGCCTCGATCTCGCCGGAGGGGTTCTGCAGCTGCTCCCACTCGTCCAGGAGGCTGGAGTCGACCTGCCGGACCAGTTCGCCGAGCCATTCGATGAGGTCGATGAGGTCCTCGGTCTTGAGGTGCTCGGGGATGGTCCGTGACAGGGTGCGGTAGGCGTCGGCGAGATAGCGCAGTACGGTGCCCTCCGACCTGGCCAGCTCGTAGAACTGGACGTAGTCGGCGAAGGTCATCGCCCGTTCGTACATGTCCCTGACGACCGACTTCGGGCTGACGGTGTAGTCGCCGACCCAGGGGTGACCGCGGCGGTAGGTCTCGTAGGCGCCCAGCAGCAGGTCGGCGAGCGGCATCGGGTAGGTGACCTCGTTGAGGAGCTCCATCCGCTCCTCGTACTCGACGCCGTCGGCCTTCATCTGCGCGACGGCCTCCCCCCTGGCCTTGTTGAGCTGGGCGGACAGGATCTGCCTCGGGTCGTCGAGGATGGACTCGATGATCGAGACCATGTCCAGGGCGTAGGAGGGCGACTCCATGTCCAGCAGTTCGAGGCTGGCGAGGGCGAAGGTGGACAGCGCCTGGTTGAGTGCGAAGTCCTCCTGCAGGTCGACGGTGAGCCGGGCCATCCTGCCCTGTTCGTCGGCCTCGGGAAGCTTCTCGACCACGCCGCCGGCCAGCAGGGAGCGGTAGATCGCGATGGCCTGGCTGATGTGCCGCCGCTGCAGTTTGCGGTCCTCGTGGTTGTCGGTGAGCAGGTGTTTCATCGCGGCGTAGCAGTCGCCCGGCCGGTTGATCACCGCCAGGAGCATCGCGTTGCTGACCTTGAACCGGGAGGTCAGCGGTTCGGGTTCGGCGGTCTGCAGCTTCTCGAAGGTCTCCTCGCTCCAGCCGACGAAGCCCTCCGGCGGCTTCTTGCGGGAGTAGCCGCGCCGCCGCTTGGGGTCGTCGCCGATCTTGGCCAGGGCCCGTTCGTTCTCGATGACGTGTTCCGGGGCCTGGCAGGCGACGTAGCCGATGGTGTCGAAGCCCGCCCGGCCCGCGCGTCCGGCGATCTGGTGGAACTCGCGGGCGCGCAGCCGCCGTACCTTGTTGCCGTCGTATTTGCTCAGCGCGGTGAACAGCACCGTCCTGATCGGCACGTTGACGCCGACGCCGAGGGTGTCGGTGCCGCAGATGACCTTCAGCAGGCCCGCCTGGGCGAGCCGTTCGACCAGTCTGCGGTACTTGGGCAGCATTCCCGCGTGGTGCACGCCGATGCCGTGCCGTACGAGACGGGACAGGGCGCGGCCGAAGCGCGTGGTGAACCGGAAGTTGCCGATCATGGCGGAGATGGCCTCCTTCTCCGCCTTGGTCGACATGTTGATGCTCATCAGGGCCTGTGCCCGCTCCATGGCCGCGGCCTGGGTGAAGTGGACGACGTAGACCGGGTACTGGTTGGTGGTGAGCATCTCCTCCAGGGTCTCGTGGAGGGGGGTGAGCCGGTAGGAGTAGACCAGGGGCACCGGGCGCTCGGCGTGCTTGACGACCGCGGTCGGCCTGCCGGTGCGGCGGGTGAGGTCGGCCTCGAACCTGGTGACGTCGCCCAGCGTCGCCGACATCAGGATGAACTGCACGTTCGGCAGTTCGATCAGCGGCACCTGCCAGGCCCAGCCCCGGTCGGGTTCGGCGTAGAAGTGGAACTCGTCCATCACGACCTGGCCGATGTCGGCCTGGGCGCCGTCGCGCAGCGCGACGTTGGCGAGGATCTCCGCGGTGCAGCAGATGACGGGGGCGCCGGGGTTCACGCTGGCGTCCCCGGTCATCATGCCGACGTTCTCGGTGCCGAAGATCGCGCACAGGTCGAAGAACTTCTCCGAGACCAGGGCCTTGATCGGCGCGGTGTAGAAGGTGCGCACGTCCCGGGTGAGCGCGACGAAGTGCGCTCCGGCCGCGACCAGGCTCTTTCCCGAGCCGGTCGGGGTCGACAGGATCAGGTTGTTGCCCGAGACGACCTCTATCAGCGCCTCCTCCTGGGCGGGATAGAGGGTGAGCCCACGCTCGGCGTTCCACTCGACGAAGGCGTCGAAGATGGTGTCGGGGTCGGCGTCGATCTCTTCTGGCAGGCGATCTACAAGGCTCACGGTTCAATACTGCCGAAGAACTGGAGGTGGTCGGACCGGCCCGGCGGCCACCACGCGCCGGAACCGCCCCACTTAATCACGATAAATCGGGATTTGACGGGGTGTTGAAACCGGGGAGTGGCCGAGCAACAGGCCCGTCACCAGCATGCCCGCCCCCACCATCGGCACCGGCCCGGGAACGAAGCCCATCACGGTGAAGATCAGCAGTCCCGCCCCGGTCAGCGCCCCGGCCACCACGATCCTGGCCGTCCCGCCCCGGTACGGCGAGGCCGCGCCCGCCGCCTCGAACCTGGCGAACCCCCGCAGCAGCGGCCACAGCGCCAGGACGAGCACGAGCAGCCAGTGCGGCCATCCGGACAGCCACGCGGACGTCCCCGGCTCCGGCGTCGAGACACCGAGACCCACCACGACCACCGCGGTCACCACGAACAACGCGCTCATGTGCCACAGGTAGACGGTCATCATCCTGGAACCGGCCCAGCGCAGTGCCCTGGCGACCCCGGGCCATCCCGCGAACTCCGTGATCCACGGGCGCAGCGCGGCGGCGAGCCCGATCTGGCCGACACCGACCGCCAGCAGCGCGATCGTCGGCGGCGCCATGTTCGAGACGGCCGCCCCCGGCATCCCGATCATGCTGCCCGGATACGGGCCGAAGGCCACCAGGGCGGCCGCCGTGCCGTACCCGGCGAGTGCCAGCAGCCAGGGGCGGCCAAGGCGTCCGTCGGCGTAGAGGAAACCGAGCTGGTGCACGGCCAGCCAGACCAGTCCGACGTTGACGAACCCGATCACCTCAAGCCCGCTGGTGAAACGCGCGACGTCGGCCACCACGGCCCCGGCGGACAGGGCCACGGGCACGCGCCAGCCGTACACCATGTTGAGCCTGAGCATCCGCGGGGTCAGCGCGACCACGACCAGGTAGACCGCCAGGAACCACAGCAACTGCCCGGCCAGCCGCGCGGCCGTGACCACCGGCTGCTGCGGAACGCCCAGGGCGAGCAGCAGGTGCGGCAGCGGGATCCAGACCGCGGCCAGCGGCACAACGGGCAGGGCCAGCCTGCGCAGCCGCGCCGCCAGCCAGACCGGGATCGTCTCCCCACGCCGTACGGCCGCGCGCCAGCTGATCGCGTTGGCCGCGCCCCCGGCGAAGAACACCAGCGGCATCACCTGGCTGATCCAGGTGATCGCCCACGCCCAGCCCGTCGCCAGCGCGTTCCCCGTGGTGATCCGGCCCTCGGCGAACGAGAGCACCGGCATGCTCCAGTGCTGGAGCACGACCAGGGCCATGCCGAACACACGCAGAACGTCCAGAAAAGGGTCACGTCCCGGAGGAGGCGGTGCGGAGCGGGCCGTCGAACGGGGGGCGATGAGGGTCACGGGGGTCTCGATTCTCGGGAGAACTCGGGGAGGGGCCGGTGAGACGACCCTCCCGCGCGGCCCCGTGCCGGCGCAGTAACGCACGCATCCGTCTTGACCTCGCCGTCACCCCCCTGCCCGGGGTAGGGAAAACCCCACCCCTTGACACCGGCACGCAGGGTCGAAGGACCGCTACGGCGCTCATACGGTTGGCGGCATGAGAACCGTCTTGCGCCGCATCGGCTCCGACACCCGATATCTGATCGCCGGGTTCCCGCTTTCCCTCGTCTTCTTCGTCCTGGCGGTGGTGGGTTTCTCCGCGGGCGTCGGAACGGTGGTCGTCTGGGTCGGTCTGCCGATTCTGGCGGGAACGCTCATGATGGCGCGTGGCATGGCCGATGTGGAGCGGCGGATGCTGCCCGAGATACTCGGCCGTCCCGTGCCCAGGCCGCGCTACCGGCCGGCACCGGAGCGCGCCGGAGCGTTCCGCCGCATGGTGAACCCGCTGACCAGCGGGCAGTCGTGGCTCGACCTGCTCTACGGCATCGTGTCCCTCCCGCTGGCCATCCTGACCTTCGTCGTCGCGGTCGTCTGGTGGGCGGGCACGATCCTGGGGCTGACCTACCCGATCTACGGATGGGCCATCGCCAGGATGCCGGACAACCACGGACTCGCCGAACTGCTCGGGTTCGGCGACAGCGCCGTGGTCGAGGTGGCGTTCAACACCGCCATCGGGGTGCTGTTCGCCGTCACCCTGCCGTTGATGCTGCACGGCGCCGCGCTGGTGCGGGCGGGCCTCGGCCGCGCCATGCTGACCGGCGTCGCCGAACTGCACGAGCGCATCGACGACCTGGCCCAGGGCCGGGCGGCCGCGGTCTCCGCCGAGGCGAACGCGCTGCGCCGTCTCGAACGCGACATCCACGACGGGCCGCAGCAGCGCCTGGTCTCCCTGGCCATGGACCTGTCCCGAGCCCAGCGCCAGCTCAAGCGCGACCCGCAGGCGGTCGAGGAGATGCTCAGCCAGGCCATCACCTCGACCAGGGAGACCCTGGACGAGCTGCGGGCCCTCTCCCGGGGCATCGCGCCCCCCATCCTCACCGACCGGGGACTGGCCCCCGCCCTCGCCGCGCTGGCCGGCCGCTGCACGATCCCGGTCGAGCTCGACATCCAGATCACCGGCCGCTTCGCCGCCGCCATCGAGAACACCGTCTACTTCGTGGTCGCCGAGTCCCTGACCAACGTGGCCAAGCACAGCCACGCGAACGTCTGCACGGTGACGCTGAGCAAGGCCGGTGGCGTCCTCATGCTGACCATCGGGGATGATGGGGTCGGCGGTGCGCACACCGCCAAGGGACATGGCCTGTCCGGCCTGACCGACCGTCTCAAGGCGGTCGACGGGACACTCGCGGTCGACTCACCGCTGGGCGGGCCGACGGTGATCGTGGCGGAGGTTCCGTGCGGGTAGTCGTGGCCGACGACGCAGTCCTGATCAGGGAGGGCCTGATCAGGCTGCTTGAGGAGTTCGGATGCGAGGTGGTGGCGGCCGTCGGCGACGGTGACCGGCTGATCGAGGCCGTCGCCGAGCACAGGCCCGACGTCTCGGTCGTGGACGTCAGGATGCCTCCGAGCTTCACCGACGAGGGCCTGCGGGCGGCCGTCGAGGCGCGCAGGCGGGTGCCGGGCGCGCCGGTGCTGATCCTGTCCCAGTACGTGGAGGTCTCCTATGCCGACGACCTGCTCGCCGACGCCAGGGGCGCGGTCGGCTATCTGCTCAAGGACCGGGTCGTCGACGTCGACGACTTCATGGCGGGCCTGCGCGCGGTCGCGACCGGGGGCACCGTCTTCGACCCGCAGGTGGTGGCGCAGCTGATGGTACGGCGCCGCCGCGACGACCCGCTCGCCCAGCTCACCCCGAGAGAGCGCGAGGTGCTCGGCCTGATGGCGGAGGGCAGGTCGAACCCGGCCATCGGACGTCAGCTGGTGATCAGCGACGGCGCGGTCGAGAAGCACATCCGCAGCATCTTCGCCAAGCTCGGCCTCTACGCCGAGGACGGCGACCAGCACCGCCGCGTCCTGGCCGTCCTGGCCTACCTGCGCTCCTAGGAACATGCGGGCCCACGACCTGTCCGCCGGAGAGGCGGTGCTGGCCCGGGTGCACGGCGTCGCCCGTGAGGCGGCCCGCCTGTACGGCCTGCCGGACGCCGAGGTCACGCTGATCAACGTGTCGGAGAACGCCACCTACCGGATCGACGACCCGGCGACCGGGGAACGCCGGATCCTGCGGGTGCACCGGCTCGGCTACCACTCGGCCCCGGCCATCATGTCGGAGCTGGCGTGGCTGGAGGCGCTCAGACGTGAGGCCGGGGTCAGGACCCCCGAGGTGATTCCCACGCCCGGGGGACGGCGGGTGCTGACCGTTCCCGGCGCGCAGCCCCGCGACTGCGTGATGTTCGAGTTCCTGCCGGGCGCAGAACCGCCCCAGGACGACGCCCTGGTGGCCGGGTTCGAACGGCTGGGCGCGCTCACCGCGCGGATGCACCGGCACGCGCGCGCCTGGCGGCCCCCCGCCTGGTTCACCCGTTTCCACTGGGACCACGACGCGGCCCTGGGCGTCGAGTCGCGCTGGGGCCGCTGGCGGGACGGGGTGGGCGTCGACGACCGGGCCCGTGCCGTACTGGGGCGGCTCGACGCGCGGCTGCGGGAACGGCTGCGCCGCTTCGGCCGGGGCCCGGAGCGCTACGGCCTGATCCACGCGGATCTGCGCCTGGCCAACCTGCTGGTGACCGGTGGCGGGGAGCCCAGCGTGATCGACTTCGACGACTGCGGTTTCGGGTGGTACCTCTACGACCTGGCCGCGGCGCTCAGCTTCATCGAGCACGACCCCAGGGTCCCCGAACTGGTCGACGCCTGGCTGCGGGGCTATCGCGCCGTCACCCCCCTGCCCGCGCGGGATGAGGCGGAGGTCTGGACGTTCGTCATGTTCCGCCGCCTGCTGCTGGTCGCCTGGATCGGCACGCACACCGGCGTGGAGACCGCAGCCGAACTCGGCGCCGCCTACACCGAGGGAACCTGCGAGCTGGCCGAGCGCTACCTGTCCGGGAGACTGTGAGGCCCGCGGCAGCTGTCGCACCTTCCGGCCTCGCCGTACTCGCGGAAGACGAGCTGGTCGGGCGCGATCAGGTTGACGCCGTGGATGAAGTTCGCGTGGATCTCGGGGACGCGGGTGATGGTCCTGACGACCGCGTTGGCGACCAGGTGACCGGAGATCCCGGCGGAGGCGGCCGTGACGCCGGGGCCGCCGAGGTCGACGGACAGGCCAAGGGAGTCGGCGTGCAGCGGGGTCTGGAGGTTCCTGTGCCGTTCCTGCGCCTCGATGACGCACTCGTAGCAGAGCCCGTGTCCGGGCAGGAAGACGCCGACCGTCACGAAGGGACCGTTGTAGCCGCCGCCGACCCACGGCAGCCCGGCGGCCGCGCACGCCCGGCTCGTCCACACCCTGATCCCGCCGGGCCCGCCGGGTTCGTCGGCGCACAGCGCCACCACGTCGTAGCCGTCCATCAGCCGGGCCAGGTCCTCCTGGGAGGTGGTCCGCGCCCGCTCGCCGGTGATCCGCACGTCGGAGTTGAGGGCGCGCAGCCGCTCCAGGGCGGTCTCGGCCTTCGGCCTGCCCACGTCCCGTTCGGAGTAGAGGACCTGCCGGTTGAGGTTCGACAGTTCGACCAGGTCGGGATCGACGCAGTGCAGGGTCCCGACGCCGGAGGCCACCAGGGCCTGTGCCGCCGTCGCCCCGGTGCCGCCCAGGCCGATCAGGAGGACCCGGGCCTGGCGCAGCCGCAGCTGAGCCTCCCAGCCGTGCTCTCTCGGGGTGAGGTCGGCCCAGCGGAAGAAGGCGTGGCTGCGGCTGTAGCGCTCCCTTTCGCGGGGGGACAGCTCCTCGGGCGCGCTCGCCCCCGCGTCCTCGACGTGACCGGAGCGGATCAGTTCGCCGACCAGCTCGGCCGCCTCGGCGGCGGGCAGGCCGGTCAGGAGCCCGGCGATCTCGGCGGGGCTCCGGGTGCCGTCCATCGCCCGCAGCGCCTCCCACACCAGGCCGTCCGGATCCTCGATCTCCTCCGCCACCCCGTAGACCTGGCCGCCGATCCGGATTCTGCCGTCCGCCAGCCGGTAGGCGGTGTGCTCCTTCTTCACTCTCGGTAACCGCACGGCCTCCCCCGGAGGACCTCACTGGGCCGGTCCGGCGTCACTCGGGAGACACCGGACCGGCCGGAACCCTAGGTGTCAGTTGCCACTGGAGTTGCTGGCGACGTTACCGGCCATCTCGATCTTGTCGAGCCTGCGGATGCGGATTCTTCTCTTGATCTGTGCCGCACCCGCGGTGGGCCTCGGGCTCTTGTCGTTTCCGGCCATCACGCACTCCATCCGAATCGGTCGTGCTGGTCTTTCCTTCGAGCTGTCCCGCCTTACTGATGATCATAATGGGAGGCGACGGAAACGACTTCAACCCTCTTTCTCGCTTTAGTGGGATTTGGACGGTATTTACTTCTGAAGTATGTCGTTCCCGAAGTCATGAAGGCCGTCAATGGCAGAGCGACCCCCGCGAAACCGGCCATCAGAAGAACCGGCGCGCTTCCCAGAGCCGCCTCGGCGGGGCCGGTGAGAATCAGGCCGAGAGGAGTGAGCGCGGAGGCGGCGATCCAGTCGAGTGAGACCACGCGCGCCAGCCGCTCCGCGGGCACCTCGTGCTGGAGCGAGACCACCCACTGCACGGAGAAGACCTCGATCCCGAACCCGGCCAGGGCGAAACAGACGTAGACGATCCACGGGGCCTGCGAGAAGCACAGGGCCGGAGGCACCAGCCCGTACGCCGTCAGCCCCGTGATCGCCGCGAGCCCCGGCCGCCGGGGCTTCCAGAGCATGCTGAACACCCCTCCCGCCAGGCCGCCGACGGAGAGCAGGGCGAGAGCGGTCCCGTAGAAGGCGTCGCCCCCGAAGCTCTCCCTGGCCAGGACCGGGAGCAGGACCTGCGCCGGGGCGATCGTGAGCATCGACTGCAGCGCGGTCACCACGATGACGGTCCCGATCCAGCGCCTCAGCCAGACCTCGCGCACCCCCTCGGCGATCTCCCGCCAGGCCGAGGCCCTGGCCGTACGGACGACCACGGGCTCCCGCAGGAGGACCAGGGCGCACAGGCTGAACGCGAAGGCCCCCAGGGCCGCCACGAAGGCCGCCCTGACCGGGGCCGACGAGACCAGGAGGGCGCCGAGGCCGGGACCGGCGATGGCGCCGACACGCCAGGAGACGGCGTTGAGGGCCGCTCCCGCGGGCCGCTGCTCCGGGGTGAGCACCGACCCGAGGCACGCCTGGAAGGCGGGGCGGAAGAAGGCCTCGGCCGCCCCGGCGAGGAAGACCATCCCGCCGAGCGCCCAGGCCGAGGTGACGCCCGCCAGGCCGGCCATGACCACGCAGCACAGGAACGCCTGCGAGGCGAGCATGACGTGCCGTCTGGGCAGCCGGTCGGCCCACACGCCGCCGAAGAGCCCGAACAGGACCAGGGCGGCCCAGCGCGAGGCGAGCACCGCCCCGACCTCCGTTGCGGTGCCGCCCGCGTCGAGCAGTGAGACGACGACCGCGACGGGAAACACCTGGTCTCCGGCCACGGAAGCGATAAGGCTTATCCAAAGGGTCCGGAATTCCCGATTTCCTAATACCGAGCCGGTGAGCCACTTTGGGATAAGCCTTCGGAGGGCGCTCATGCTGGTGAATGATGCGCTATTTCCCCGTGGGTAACAAGGTTGTCAAGGACGCTGTAGCGCCTCTCTTATCTCATCGTCGTCAGGGGCGAGATCCAGCGCCCGGGTGAGGTCGGCCACGGCCTCCTCCTCCCGTCCGGCGGCGCGCAACGCCATCGCCCGGTTGAACAGCAACGCCGGATCGGCGCCGGGTTCGAGGGCCCGGGTGAAGTCGGAGACCGCTCCCTCGGGGTCGCCGGTCTCGAACGCCAGCATCCCCCGGCTCGCCCAGGCGGCCATCAGCGAGGGGGAGAGCTCGATGGCCCTGTCGAAGGCGGCCCTCGCCCGTTCGGTACGGCCCTGCGCCATCTCGATCTGGCCGAGTGCGCACAGCAGGTACGGGTTGAGCGGGTCGATCCGCAGCCCCGCCTCCGCGTCGGCCCTGGCCCTGCCGTACTCGCCGAGCGCGGCCAGCAGGCCCGCCCGGTTGGCGAGCCCGTCCACGAACTCCGGGTCGAGTTCGAGAGCGTGGTCCAGGTCGGCGAGCGCTCCCTCGTGGTCACCGGCCGAGAAGCGGATCTCGGCCCGGTTGTAGTACGGCTCGGGGAAGGGCGGCCCGACCCGCATCGCCGTCTCGTAGTCGGCGACCGCCTCCTGGCTTCTGCCCAGCCGGTGGAGCAGGTTCCCCCGGTCGATGTAGTAGTCGGGATGGCCGGGATCGATCCCGATCACGGTGTCCAGGTTCTCCAGGGCCTCCTCGGGGCGGCCCAGCGCGACGGCCAGCTGCGCCCTGTTGGCCAGCAGCACCATCCGGTGGATCGGGTGCTCACCGGGCGGCAGGTCCCGCTCCGCCAGGCCGAGCGCCTCCTGGACGAGGTCGAAGGCCCTGCCGGGACGGCCGAGGCGCAGCTCGACCAGTGCCCGGCCGTTGAGGTCGAAGCCCAGCCTGAAGGCCCGTTCGCGGGGGTCGGGAAGCAGCCCGGAGATGGCGACGGCCTGGTTCACCCAGGCGAGCGCGGCCTCGGGGTCGCGCCTGGCCGGATCATGGTCGCGGACCTTGAGCATGGCCGTCGAGTAGGCCGCGGAGGCGTGCGTGACGGGGGAGACGCTCTCTCTCCTGGCCCGGTCGAACAGGGCCAGGGCCTCGGGCTCGCGGCCGAGCGCGCCCAGCGCGGTCGCGGTGTCGTGCACCAGCCGCCACCAGGTCTCCTCGGGAGTCTCCCGGGTCTCGGCGGGACCGGCCAGGGCCAGCGCGCGTGATCCCAGCTCGGCGGCCGCGTCGTGACAACCCGCCTCAAGACACCACTCGACGGCGAAGCGCAGCGCCTCGACCGCGCTGTGCGGCCGCGTGCCGTGCTCACGGTGGTGCGGGATCGCGCCGAGCCGCGCCCCGATCGTCCCCTCCCGCTCCAGCGCGTCGGCGAGCGCGTCGTGCTCCTCGGGGCTGAGGGACTTCTCCGGCACGACCTGCCCGCCGGTCACCACGGTCAGCAGCCCGGGGTCGATCCGGCGGCGCAGCACCGCCAGCAGTTCCCTGTCGGTCGGGTCCGCCTCGTGGACGTTCTCCACGACGAGCGTCCTGGGCCCGGTCTCGGCCAGATGCTCGCGGAGGAACTCGGCGAACCCGTTCGACAGACGCAGGGTACGGCGGGGCGCGTGGACCAGGATCCGCTCCGCCTTCGGCAGCAGACCGGTCAGCGACCGGCGCCTGAGCGGGATCAGGTGGTGCGCGTCGGGCGCCACCGCCCGCAGCTCTATGTCGTAGCGGGCCACCAGCTCGGGCCGCGCGACGGGCACGAGAGCCGAGACGATCGCGCTCGCGGCCGTGTACGGCCCGCGCAACCGCCGGTCGGCGTCCACGGGGGGCAGGAGCAGCGGGGCGAGGGGCGGGTCCTCCTGGGGGAACGATCCCAGACTCACCGGTCTCCTTTAAGTCACCTGTGTGTTCGTAAGGGGCCGGCGCCCACCACTGGGCGCCGGTTCCGTTGGCTCGACGTCAGCCGACATGCTTGGGGCTGGCGGCTCCGCTGAGCGTAATCGTGCCGGGCTTGTGAACAATTACTCGCTTCATTGCGTTGCCTCTCCCATAAATAAGAACAAATCGCAAGTATTCGCACCAGTCATATGGATTGACAAGGCATATCCTCAGACTGGCCGAATCAGGACACGCCTATGGACAAACCGGTTCAAGAGGCATATTTCTGGCGAGGCTGTGTCCAGCGAAAGCCCATACGCGCCTGATCGGAGGAGTCGGCATGACGGGTCGCCCGAGCCCGTACGTGCCCGATCCGGCGGGGCCGGGCACGTACGGTCACACCGTGTGCTCGTACGGCAGGGCACTTCCGCGCCGTGGGGCGGGGCGGAGGGCGGGCGCCGGGGGCGGGGTCACCTGGTGTGGGCACGCTCCCAGAGTACGACGGGCTCCGGCGCGGAGCCGCACGGGTGCCGGAAACGACCCCTGACCTTCCCGTGTGCCGCGCGCCTGGCGGGACCTCCCGGGTGCCGGCGATCCGCTCCGGCGGTGCGGCGCCGGGAGCACGGGGGCCTCTGGGGGAACGGGTGCGAGAAGAGGTCCCGGAGGACGGCGGGGCGCCTCGTGGGAGGAAAGCATCTTCTGGGGAACGAGGGACTCAACGGTAAATCCGCCTCTTCTGGTGGAGAAATCGAGATAAGTCCCCATGGTTTATTTCTTGGAAAAGTCAAGTGTTGGGATGACTTTTCTGGAAAAGCCTGGATATTGGGGAGGGGGTCCGGAAACCGCTCCACGGGACGGTCCGGCCCGCGGCCCGCCGTACCGGAGCGTGACCGGTTCCGGCGCGCCTCAGCCGGGCAGCGCCGTCCGCTCCCCGGGGACGTCCCCGGGACGGGAGCGGCGCCTGCGCCTGAGGGGGACACCGGGGAGGGCGACGTTGATGAAGGCCTCGGCCTGGAGGGCGGCGATGCCGATGCGCGGCAGGTCGCGGGCGGCCGGGTAGACCACGAACCTGGGGACCCACAGCGGGTGGAACTTCGCGTTGAACCTGTACAGCGACTCGATCTGGAACCACCGGGACAGGAAGACGAGCACGGCGTGCCAGGCGCGGAGCACGGGGCCCGCTCCCAGCCGTTCACCCCTGGCCAGCACCGCCCGGAACATCGCGAAGTTGAGCGAGACCCTGCTCACCCCGAGTTCGGGGGCGGCCTGGAGGGCCTTGACGATCAGCAGTTCGTTGAGCCCCGGATCGGCGTCGCGGTCACGGCGCATCAGGTCCAGGGAGATGCCGTCCCGTCCCCAGGGCACGAAGTGCAGCACGGCCCGGATGTCCTCGCCGGGCGGGGCGGCGCCGTCCTCACAGGACCGGTGTGCGGTGACGACGACGCACTCGTCGTCCGCGGGGTCGCCGAAGCGGCCGAGCGCCATGGAGAAGCCCCGTTCCGTCTCCGTTCCGCGCCAGGAGTCCGCGGCCTCGCGGATGAGCCTCCTCTCGGTCTCGGAGAGGGTCCCGACCCGCCGCACCCGGCAGGTGTAGCCCGCGCGTTCGACGCGGTTGACCATCTGGCGGACGTTGCGCATCGCCCTGCCCTGGAGGGTGAAGCCCGCCGTCTCGACGACGGCCTCGTCGCCGATCTCCAGGGCGGACAGGTCGCCCTCCCGCGTCCAGACCTCGCCGCCCGCCTCGCTGCACCCGATCACGGCGGGCACCCAGGCATGCCGGGTCGCCTCGTCGAGGAAGCGCCTGATCGCGCCGGGCCACGCCTCGATGTCACCGACGGGGTCGCCGCTGGCGAGCATGACCCCGGCCACGACCCGGTAGGCGATCGCGGCCTTGCCGGAGGGGGAGAAGATCACGCTCTTGTCGCGGCGCAGCGCGAAGTAGCCCAGCGAGTCGCGGGCGCCGTGCCGGGCGAGCATCTCCCGCACGGCCTCCTCCTGCTCCCCGCTGAGCTCGGCGGCCGGCTTCTCCGGGCGCAACGCCAGGTAGGCGGTCGTCACCGCGGTGAGCAGCCCGAGGCCGGTGAGGGAGAAGTAGACCAGGTCGGCGGTCCTGCCGGAGGAGTAGACGACCGGTCCCTCCAGGCCGACGAGTCCCAGCAGCACGTGCTGGAGCCGGTCGCTGAGACTCGGGTCCCCGACGATGGTGTGCGGGTGGGTGTTGACCACGACCCAGCCGATGGCGACGTCCAGGACGAACATGAGCAGGAGGTTCCACACCGCGCGCCAGCGCGTCCTGGGGTCGGAGAGGGCGTGGAACTCGCGGCGGTTGACGACGAGCACCGCGAAGACCAGCATGCTGATCGCGGCGCCGATGATCCGGTGCATGTGCACGAGTTCGATGAGGGCGCTCAGCGGCAGCAGCAGGACCACGGTCCGCCACGCCCGCACCTTCCTGCGCTTGAGGGCGTGGGCGAGCATGACGAGCAGGATGCCCATGACGAGAGAGGCCGCCTGGGCGATCGAGGTGACCGTGCCCGGCAGGAAACCCGCGATCTCACTGACCCGCGTCCCCCTGAACGGGGGGACGACGGCCTTGACGATGTCCAGAATCCCGATCGTCAGCGACGCGTAGCCCGCCGCGGCGGGCACCCAGGGGCGGGAGATGGGTGGACGTTCCCTCATGAGAGGAGGCTAAGCGGTGACGGTCGTCGCTCCGCGCAAGCCCGGCCAACACGACGTTAACTGCGGCCTTACCCGCGCTGAGTAAGTTTGGCGCACAGATCGAGCGGGGACGCGGTAACCGGGTGAGGGGCGGCATGGGAATCACCGCAGTCGGGGTGCAGCTTCTCTTCGGCCTGCTCGCCGTCGCGGCGCTGGCGGCGTCGGTCTGGGCCTGGCCGCTGCTGAGCGGGCGGACCTGGCGTTCGGTCCTCGGCCGGGTCGGGGTGCTCGCGGGAAACCAGATTCTCACCCTGGTGGCGCTCGGCCTGGTGGCGAACTCCTACTTCGGGTTCTACGGCTCCTGGGGTGACCTGCTCGGCACCGAAGGCGACGCGGCGCCGCCCATCGTCGCCGGGGACGGCCGGACCGCCGCCTCGGGACGTCTCGGCCAGGGAGTGACCGAGGTCGGCCAGGTCGCCCTGCCCCCGGGTACGGCGGGCAGGCTGGAGCAGGTCGTCATCTCGGGCGGGGAGAGCGGGATCTCCTCTCCCGGATACGTCTACCTGCCCCACGAGTACTTCGAGAAGAAGTACGCCGACCGGCGCTTCCCGGTGATCCTCGCGCTGACCGGTTACCCGGGAGACGCCAGGAACCTGATCACCAGGCTGAACCTTCCCGCCATGGCCGCGAAGTCGGTCGCCGGGAAGCGGATGCCTCCCACGATCATGGTGCTCATGCGTCCGACGGTCGTCCCGCCCCGCGACACCGAGTGCGTGGACGTGCCCGGCGGGCCCCAGGTGGAGACGTACTTCACCAGGGACCTGCGGGCGGCCGTCGCCGCCTCCTACCGGACGGGTCTCGACGCGCGGAGCTGGGGCGTCTTCGGCGGTTCGACCGGCGGCTACTGCGCGCTGAAGATGTCCATGCGCCATCCGGAGGCGTTCTCGGCCGCGGTCTCCCTGTCCGGCTACTTCCGCGCGGCCGTCGATGTGACCACGGGCGACCTGTTCGGCGGGAGCGCGAGGCTGCGCGAGGAGAACGACCTGATGTGGCGGCTGCGGAACCTGCCGGTCCCGCCCGTCTCGGTGCTGGTCACCAGCAGCGAGAGGGGGGAGAGCGGCTACGCCGACACCCGCGCGTTCCTGGCGCTGGCGAGGGATCCGATGCGGACCGCGTCGCTGATCCTGCCCAGCGGCGGTCACAACTTCAACACCTGGAACCGGGAGATCCCCCAGGCGCTGCCCTGGCTGGGCGAGCGGCTGCACGCCCCGGCGGCTCCCGGGGAGCACCCCGCCCAGGCGGGCGGCCGGGCCGTACGGCAGGGGCGGAAATGAACGATCCCCCGGGCCGTGGCCCGAGGGATCGCTGGGATGGTGGACGATACAGGGATTGAACCTGTGACCTCTTCCGTGTCAGGGAAGCGCTCTCCCGCTGAGCTAATCGTCCTCGTCGAAGAACCAGAGGTGGAGACGGGATTTGAACCCGTGTACACGGCTTTGCAGGCCGTTGCCTCGCCTCTCGGCCACTCCACCGAGCGGGGCCGCGGCCCCTGTTCGAGCGGAAGACGGGATTCGAACCCGCGACCCTCACCTTGGCAAGGTGATGCTCTACCACTGAGCCACTTCCGCGTGTGTTCCCGGACGAGCCGGTCTCACGGACAGAACTCTAGCGAATACTCGCCGACTCCCCAAACCGGATCTCGCCGCCGCAGGGGGTTCGTGACTCCCATGGACACTTCGATACCGGGCGAAAGATGTGAAAGGTAACGTCAGGTCATGGTCGCCGAACACATCGCCGCCGATGCTGACATCGCCCCCGTCGCCGCGCTCATCGCCGATCCGGCGAGGGCCGCGATGCTGACCGCGCTGCTGGACGGCCGCGCGCTGGCCGCCGGTGAGCTGGCCGGGCTCGCCGGGGTGAGCCCGCCGACCGCCAGCTCCCACCTGGCCAGGTTGCTGGAGGGCGGGATGGTCGAGGTCATCGCCCAGGGAAGACACCGCTACTACCGCCTTGCGGGCCCCGAGGTCGCCGAGGTGCTGGAGGTCCTCGCGCGGGTGGGGGCGCGTCCCGAGGTCCGCTCCCTGCGCCAGTCCCGCCAGGCGCGGCTGCTGGGGGAGGCGCGGACCTGTTACGACCACCTGGCGGGCCGTGCGGGGGTCGATCTGCTCGGGGCTCTCAAGGCCGCCGGGTACCTCGCCGGGGAGGAGGCCTTCGAGGTGACCGGCCGGGGCAGACGGGAGCTCGGCGACCTCGGCGTGGACGTGGACGCGGTCAGGGACACGCGGCGCAGATTCGCCCCCGCGTGCCTCGACTGGACGGAACGCAGGTTCCATCTCGGCGGAGCCCTCGGCGCGGCTGTGACCTGCGCTCTTATGGAGCGCGGATGGTACAGACGTGGGGTGGTCCGCAGAGTGGTCGAAGTCACAGAAAAGGGCAGAAAAGGCATAGCGGCGATCTATGCATGTAAGGAGCTAACATCGCATGCACTAGTTACTGAGATGCGCTGAGACGCGTTGAGTTCGAGAGAGTGACGCCATGGGTGACAGAGCGGTCGTGAACGTCGGGCCGGAACCGCTGAGCTTCGACGAGGTGACCATGGTGGCCCGGCACGGCGCCGAGGTACGCCTCACCGACGACGCCGTCGCGGCCATGGCCGCGGCCAGGATCCGCGTGGACGAGCTCGCGGAGAGCCCGACCCCCGCCTACGGCGTCTCGACCGGCTTCGGGGCGCTGGCCACCCGGCACATCGACCCCTCGCTGCGCGCCCAGCTCCAGCGTTCCCTCGTCCGCTCGCACGCCGCGGGCTCCGGCCCCGAGGTGGAGAAGGAGGTCGTCAGGGCGCTGATGCTGCTGCGCCTGCACACCCTGGCGACCGGCCACACCGGGGTGCGCCCGAAGACGGCCAAGGTCCTGCAGGACCTGCTCAACGCCTCGATCACCCCCGTCGTGCACGAGTACGGCAGCCTGGGCTGCTCGGGCGACCTCGCCCCGCTCTCCCACGTGGCCCTCACGATCATGGGGGAGGGCGTCGTCCGCGACGCGGCCGGAGACCTGCGTGACGCCGCCGAGGCGCTCAAGCAGGCGGGCATCGAGCCCGTCGAGCTGGCGGCCAAGGAGGGCCTGGCGCTGATCAACGGCACGGACGGCATGCTGGGCATGCTCATCCTGGCCATGGACGACCTCGGCCGCCTGTTCAGGACGGCCGACGTCTCCGCCGCCATGAGCGTCGAGGCGCTGCTCGGCACCGACCGCGTCTTCGCCGCCGACCTGCAGGCGCTGCGTCCCCACCCCGGCCAGGCGGCCAGCGCCGCCAACCTCAGGGCACTGCTCAAGGACTCGGGGATCATGGAGTCCCACCGGGACGGCACCTGCACCCGGGTCCAGGACGCCTACTCCCTGCGCTGCGCCCCCCAGGTGGCGGGAGCCGCCAGGGACACCCTCGCCCACGCCGCCGTCGTCGCCGAACGTGAGCTGGCCTCCGCGGTCGACAACCCGGTGGTCCTGGCCGACGGACGGGTCGAGTCGAACGGCAACTTCCACGGGGCTCCCGTCGGCTACGTGCTCGACTTCCTCGCCATCGCGGTCGCGGACGTGGCGAGCATCTCCGAGCGCCGTACCGACCGGATGCTCGACGTGGCCCGCAGCCACGGCCTGCCCGCCTTCCTGGCCGACGACCCCGGCGTCGACTCCGGTCACATGATCGCGCAATACACCCAGGCCGCGATCGTCTCCGAGCTCAAGCGTCTGGCGGCACCCGCCAGCGTCGACTCCATCCCCAGCTCCGCCATGCAGGAGGACCACGTCTCCATGGGCTGGTCCGCCGCGCGCAAGCTGCGCCGCGCGGTCGACGGACTGACCCGGGTGCTGGCGGTGGAGATCCTCACCGCGGCCAGGGCGCTGGACCTCCGCGCGCCG
Source organism: Streptosporangium sp. NPDC000239 (assembly GCF_040300765.1). Lineage (NCBI taxonomy): Bacteria > Bacillati > Actinomycetota > Actinomycetes > Streptosporangiales > Streptosporangiaceae > Streptosporangium > Streptosporangium sp. NPDC000239. The sequence continues at coordinate 393,043 of NZ_JBEPEI010000005.1, forward strand.
CACCGGCCCGCCCCCGCGACCGGGGCCGTTGTCGCCGCGCTGCGCCAGACGGTCGCGGGTCCGGGCCCCGACCGCTTCCTCGCCCCCGAGATCGAGGCGGTGACCAGGCTCGTGGCGAGCAACGCGGTCGTGGCCGCAGCCGAGTCCGTCACCGGGCCGCTGGAATAGCCGCCACCACCTCGATCTCGATCATCAGGCCCGGCATGAACAGCCGGGACACCTCGACGGTCGTGCTGGCCGGGGGCTCACCGGTGATGTGACGCCCCCGGACCTCGCCGTACTCCCTCAGCCGTGACATGTCGGTGAGAAAGGTCCGGATGTGGGTCACGTCGTCGAACGAGCACCCCTGGTCGGCGAGGATGCGCGCCAGCATCTCCATCACGTACTCCGACTGGCGGGTCATGTCCCCCTCGCCGACCACCCGGCCCTCCTCGTCGAGCGCCACCTGGCCGGAGACGAACAGCAGATCCCCGGTCCTGGTCGCGTGGGAGTAGTACCCGTTGGTCGCGGGCACCGAGGCCGGGTTCACCTTGCGCACCCCCGCGCTCCCCGTACGGCCCGCCGTCACGTATCCGAAGACGGCCGTCAGGTCCTGGTCGCCGAGCCCGGCGGAGACCGCCCCGAGCAGCAGTTCCTCGGCCGCCGCCGCCAGCGTCCGCGTCCCGTGTCCGGCCAGCCCCAGGTCCTTGGCGGCGAGCCCGAGGGAGTAGGCGGTCGGTTGCGGCCCGTTCTCGACGACGGGGCGCACCCGTTCGACGAGTGAGGCCAGCGGGGTCCCGCCGAGCACGTCCAGCAGCGTCCCGGTGTCCACACCGGCCGCCGCCGCGTGGGCCAGGTTCTCCGCGAGCAGCACCTGCGCCGGGACCAGCGCGCTCATCACCGCGAGCTTCAGCGCCGCCCCGGAGCCGGGACCGCCGCTCTCCCGTACCCGCCCGAAGACCTCAAGCACCTCGCGGCAGCGGGCCAGGTCTCCGGCGTCGCCGCCGGCCAGCACCGTCAGCGTGCCGTCCGCGGCGGGTCCCACACTGCCGAGCACCGGCGCGTCCACCAGCCCGACCCCGGGGGGCAGCAGGTCACGGAGCCCGGCGACCGCCTCGGGGCCGATCGTGGACATCTCGACGACCAGGGCTCCCGGCCGCAACTCCGGGGCCGCCGCGGTGAGCACCTCCCGCACCGCCGCGGGGCCGGTGAGCATCGTGATCACAAGGTCCGCCTTCGCGACGGCCTCGGCCGCCGTCGCCGCGCTCACGGCCCCCTCGACCGTACGGGGAGTGCGGTTCCAGACCGTGACCTCGTGCCCCGCCGCCACGAGCCGTCGTGCCATCGGGGCGCCCATACGCCCCAAACCCAGGAAGGAAATCATGCCGTTCACGCTATGAGGGGCCAAGGCATTCCACCAGCGACTAGATTTCATGCATCCCATGCGAAGGAGGAATGTGTTCGACATCGACGCCCTGCGCCTCATGGACGCCGTCGTCAGGACCGGCTCGTTCACCGGGGCCGCGGCCCTGCTCAACTACACCCAGTCCGCGGTCTCCCGGCGCATCGCCTCCCTCGAACAGCAGGCGGGCGGCCCGCTGTTCGAACGCCTCCCCAGAGGAGTACGGCTCACGCCCGCGGGCCAGGCGCTCCACCTGCACGGGCTGGCCGTGCTCAACCGGCTCGCCATGGCCCAGGAGGAACTGGCGGGCATCCACGGCGGCTACCGGGGACGGCTGCGCGTCGGCGCCTTCGCCACCGCCAACGTCGCGCTGGTCCCCAGGGCCCTGCGGGACTTCGGCCGCGAGTTCCCGGGAGTCGCGCTCACCGTGGTCGAGGGGCCGAGCGCGGGCCTGCTGCGCCGTATGCGGGAGGGGGCCCTCGACATCGCCGTGATCAGCGACTACCCGTCGGGCCTGCCGTACGAGGAGGAGGTCGAGACCGTCGAACTGGTCGATGACGAGCTGCTGGTCGCGCTGCCCAGGGACCATCGGCTCGCCGCGGGGCCGGAGGTGGACCTGCGGGAACTGCGGGAGGAGACCTGGATCGAGGCGGCCCCTCCCGGCGGGACGACCATGCTCGACACGGCCTGCGCCAAGGCGGGCTTCAGCCCGCGCGCCAGGCTCAGGATCGCCGAGTGGACCGGGAAGTTCGGCTTCGTGGCCGCGGGGCTCGGCGTCACGCTGGTTCCCGGCATCGCCGCGCACGCCGTACCCCGCGACCTCGTCCTGCGCTCGCTGGGCGACCTCGCCCCGCGCAGGTCCGTGTACGCCGCGCTGCCACGCGCCACCCCGCCCTCGGTCCTGCCCGCGGCCCGCGCGCTGGCCGGGTTTCTGGCCGACGCCGTGGGGACGGCGGCGTTTCCGCCGGCGGGATCGGCACCGCCGTCCGCGCGGGCATAACCTGGGGCGGCGTCCCGTGAGGAACGGCACTTGTTCCACCATCAGATCCGGCAGTTTCAGGAGGAGCCCGATGAACGTCCCCGTCTGGGTCAACGGGCGGCTCGTAGAGCCAGAGCAGGCGACGGTCTCGGTCTTCGACCACGGCCTGCTGGTCGGCGACGGCGTGTTCGAGACCGTCAAGTGCGTCGGCGGCGTCCCCTTCGCGCTCACCCGGCACCTCGACCGGCTGCTGGTCTCCGCGACGCGGATGGGCATGGCGGAGCCGGACGTGGAGTTCGTCGAGGCGGGCGTGCGCGCCTGCCTGGCACAGGCGCCGTCGTGGCCGCTCGGCCGGATCCGCATCAGCTACACCAGCGGCCCCGGCCCTCTCGGCTCGGACCGGGGCGGGACGGACGGCACCGTCGTCGTGATCGTCGCGGACCAGAAGCCCTTCCCCGTGACCGCGGACGTCACGGTGGTGCCGTGGGCCCGCAACGAGCACGGCGCGCTGGCCGGGGTCAAGTCGACCTCCTACGGCGAGAACGTCCTGGCCCTGGCCTACGCCAAGGCCAGGGGAGGTGGCGAGGCGATCTTCGGGAACCTGGCGGGAAACCTGTGCGAGGGCACCGGCAGCAACGTCTTCGTCGTCCGTGACGGGCGGATCGTCACCCCCACGCTCGCCTCGGGCTGTCTGGCCGGGATCACCCGCGCGCTCACCCTCGAATGGTGCGGGGGAGCGGAGGAGGACCTTCCCCTCTCCGCGCTCGCCGAGGCCGAGGAGGCCTTCCTGACCTCGACGACCCGCGACATCCAGCCGATCAGGACGGTCGGAGAGACCGTGCTCCCCACCGCCCCCGGCCCGGTGACGGCCAAGGCGATGCGGGTCTTCGCCGAACGGAGCGCGGCCGACGTCGACCCGTGATCCGTCACGGGAACGCCGCAAACGCGACGCCGCCCGCGGGCCTGAAGCCTGCGGGCGGCGCCGGACGGAGCCTCAGGAGCTCCAGAGCATGTTGCTGAGCTCGGCGTCGAGATCCATGAAGTCGGTCTCACGGCCCGCGGGGACCAGCTCGTAGGTCCGGTGCAGGAACTCGGTGAGAGGCGCGAGAGGCACCTCGAACAGAGCCTGCCCGAAGGGCGAGGTGAGACTGATGTGCAGTGTCCGCTCGCCGTCGGCGCGCGCGGGCCACACCTGGACGTCTCCGTCGCCGACCCGTCGCACGATGCCGACGGTCAGCAGTTCACGGGCGAAGATCCACTCGACCGGTTCGTCGTTCCCCACATGGAAGGCCATTCTGATCGCGTAGGGATCATCGGCCGTGTAGCTGAGTCCGGCGAGCAGGGGGACGGTGGTACGGTCGGGGACCACAAGCCGAAGGCCCAGCTCGGCAGAGACGGTGGAGCTGTTCATCGTCAGCCAAACCTTTTTCGTCGTCGGTCCCCTCTGCGGGGCTTTCACTGCTCTGGCGGACTCTTCGTCCCGAGCTATGACGCGGAACAAAGAAACCTGTAGGGAAGATTCCGCCTCCGGGCCCTTCTGTAACGCACATCACAGCGCGACATTTGGGTCTCTACCTGGCTAAACATCACCAACAGGGCCATATTTGCAAGGGTTTTGCGTATCGTTTTGGTCACCGTCGACTCCCCCTGCCGGGGCGTCTCGGGCCATAGAGGTTGAGCCTGGGTCGTACGGTGCTTCTACGGATCAGGACGATGCTATGACACCGTAGCCCCCTGCTGGACGCATCCACGGACCTTTGGTTCGCGTCCGTGTCGCGCCTTCAAGATCGTCTCCTCTCCCGCGTCGCTTCGCCAGTGCTCTCGGATTGCTGTATGGTTTTCCACGTCGGCACCGTCAGGCGCCGACAGGGCGGGCGATTAGCTCAGCGGGAGAGCGCTTCGTTCACACCGAAGAGGTCACTGGTTCGATCCCAGTATCGCCCACGCGAGTAAGACGCAGACATGGGCCCGGAGGTTTACCCGAACCTCCGGGCCTGCTGCTGTCCGGCCCCGGATGCAGACCCTGGAAGGGTCCCCTCCGCCGAAGGCGAGGATCACGACCCGCTCTCCGTCATGGTCGACGGCGGCTCCTCCTTCCCGGCCTGCGGGGAGCCCGTACCCGCCGGACGACATGCTCGGCATGGGAAGGCACTCCGGTTCGAAGGACGGATCGGTGCGGCTTCCGGCGCCCAGTTCGCGGTAGGTCTTCGTGAGGCGCCGTTCGACCGTGCTCGTGGTGACGTAGAGCTTCTTTGAGACCTGCTGGTCGGTGTCGCCACGCGCGGCGAGCACGGCGACCCGGTGCCCGGCCCTGCTCAGCTGGTCGACGGGGAGCCGGGCGTCGAGCCATACCGTGGTCACGGCGATCCGGCGATCCGGCGTTCCGCCGTGACCACGGGGTACGCCTGGCCGGCGAGGCACGCCAACAAAACCCGGGCGCCGTGTGTCCAAGAAGATATGGAATGGAGAAACAGGACACGACGTGGCCCGGCGACCTCCCTGGTGACGGCGGCGGTGCTGGCCGCCGTCACCGCGTGCGCCCCGCCCGCGCTCTCCGGGACGGCCGCCGCACCGGTCCCGGCGCGACCCACCGGCCCCCCGGCGGGCACGGGGACACAGCAGAGCACCGGGACGGCGGTGTTCGAGGGGGCGAGCCTGTCCACCGCGGCCGCCGGGCGCTGCCGTACCGAGGGGCTCAGGGCGGGCGTCGGCCGGGTGGACGCGGGGGCGGGGCAGCGGTACGCGCCGCTGGTGCTCACCAACACCTCGGCGAAGAGCTGCTGGGTCTACGGCTTCGTCGGCCTGGTCATGTTCGACGCCAAGGGGGACGCCCTGCGCACCAGGGTCCGCAGGGAGAACGTCCCGGCGCACCGGGTGACACTGCGCCCCGGGGCCTCGGCGCACGCCAGACTCCACTGGACCACGGTGCCGAGCGGGCGCGAGACCTCGTGCCCGTCCGCGGCACGCCTGATGATCATTCCGCCGGACGAGGTGGCGCACCTGGAGATCCCCTTCGCCGGTGTGGTCTGCGGCGACGGCAGGCTCGACGTCACCCCGATGGTCTCCGGCTCCAGGCTGTGAACGCGCCGGGAGCCGCGTTCTCCGAAAAACGATCAACAGGTGCCTAAACTGGCCGCAGTCACGAGAACGGAGTTCTGTGGTGCGGATCGGACTGTCACTCGGTGAGCCGGCGGGCCCCGGCGAACTGGTGAACCTGCGCAGGCAGATCGAGAGGGCGGCTGACGACGGCTTCTCCTCCGCCTGGCTGTCCAACATCTTCGGCCTCGACGCGCTGACCGCGCTGGCCGTCGCGGGTGGTCAGGTGCCCGGGATCGAACTGGGCACCTCCGTCGTGCCCGCCTATCCGCGCCATCCGGCGGCTCTGGCCCAGCAGGCGCTCACGGTCAACGCCGCCCTCGACGGCAGGCTCGCCCTGGGCGTCGGCCTGTCGCACAAGGTCGTCATCGAGGGCATGTACGGCTACAGCTTCGACCGGCCTGCCAGGTACATGCGGGAGTACCTCTCCGTCCTGGTGCCTCTCCTGCGCGGCGAGCAGGTGGCCTTCGAGGGCGAGACCCTCACCGCGCGGATCGGGCTGACCACCCCCGGCGCCGGGAACCTGCCCGTGCTGGTCGCCGCGCTGGCCCCACGCATGCTCAAGCTGGCGGGAGAGCTGGCCGACGGAACCGTGCTGTGGATGACCGGCCCCAAGACCGTGACCGAGCACATCGCGCCCGCCGTGACCGAGGCCGCGCGGGCGGCGGGACGGCCCGCGCCCAGGATCGTGTGCGTCCTGCCGGTCTGTGTCACCGACGACGCCGAGGCCGCGAGGGCGAAGGCCGCCGAGCTGTTCGCGCTCTACGGTGAGCTGCCGTCCTACCGGGCGGTCCTCGACCGGGAGGGGGCCGCGGGCCCGGCGGACGTCGCGATCATCGGGGACGAGGAGAGCGTCTCCGCCAGGATCGGCGAGCTCGCCAAGGCCGGGGTCACCGACTTCGCCGCCGCGGTGTTCGCCGAGGGCCGCAGGACACGGGAGTTCCTCAAGACCCTCCTGTGACGCCCGCCGTCATGACCGCCCTCCTGTCAGAGGCCGAACGCGGTCAGCGTCACCCACGCGGTGCCGAGCCCGGTCAGCGCCCCGACGGCGACCTGGGGCGGGGTGTGGTGGCCCAGCCGTACCCTGGCCCAGCAGACGACGGCCACGACCAGCGCCCCTGCGGCCAGTGTCGGTACGGCGGGCAGCACCCTGGAGAGCACGACGACGCTCCCCGCGGACACGGCGGCGTGGAAGGAGATCTTCCACCTGAGCGTGACCGGGACCGTCACCGCGAGGGCGGCCAGCATCGCGGTCACCGTGGAGACCAGCAGCGTGGGCGCCCGCAGCAGGACCAGCAGCACCAGCGCGGCCAGCACCGCGCAGACGGCGACCAGCAGCGGCTTCGTCCGGCTCGCGCGGTCGACCAGATGGTGGGAGTCGAGCCGCCCCGAGCGGACCCCGGCCGCGATCACCCCGGCGGGGACCCCGCCGCACAGCGCCGAGGTCCCCAGGCCCCACAGGACGCCCGGCCAGCCGTCGGCCAGCAGCCCGACGACCGGGGGCAGCGCGATGACCAGCACCTGCGGGGCGAAGACGCCGGTGACCAGCCGGGCCGCCGCCGTCCCCGGCTCATCGCGTGCCATCTCCCGACCGTCCATGCCGTCCTCCCCGCCTGTGCCAGGTCCGCCGGGATAACCTTGGCAGGCGGGCGGCCCCGGGGTGACATCCCGCAGGCCGCCGGAGCGCGGTGGGCGTGTGAGGTCAGTCGTTGGCGTGCAGGGCGCTGTTGAGCTCGATGCCCGTGCCGGAGCGCGGCACGACCTCGACGGCCCCGGAGGTGGAGTTACGGCGGAACAGCAGGCCCGGCGAGCCGGAGAGCTCGGCGGCCTTGGCGACCTTCCCGTCGGGCAGGACGACCTTCGTCCCGGCCGTGACGTACAGGCCCGCCTCGACGACGCAGTCGTCGCCCAGCGAGATGCCCACGCCGCTGTTGGCGCCGAGCAGGCAGCGGCTCCCGATGGAGATGACCTGCTTGCCGCCGCCGGACAGGGTGCCCATGATCGAGGCGCCGCCGCCGACGTCGGAGCCGTCGCCGACCACCACGCCCGCCGAGATGCGGCCCTCGACCATGGACGTGCCGAGCGTGCCCGCGTTGAAGTTGACGAACCCCTCGTGCATCACGGTCGTGCCCGCGGCCAGGTGGGCGCCGAGGCGGACCCGGTCGGCGTCGGCGATCCGCACTCCGGAGGGCATCACGTAGTCGGCCATCCGGGGGAACTTGTCCACGCCGTGGACGGTCACCGGGCCACGCGCGCGCAGGCGCAGCCGTACGGCCTCGAAGCCCTCGACGGGGCACGGGCCGTGGCTGGTCCACACCACGTTGGCGAGCAGGCCGAAGATGCCGTCCAGGTTCTGCCCGTGCGGCTGGACGAGCCGGGCGGAGAGCAGGTGGAGACGGAGGTAGACGTCGTGGGTGTCGGCGGGGGCCTCCGACAGCTTGGTGATCCCGGTGAAGACCGCGACCACCTCGACTCCCCTGGCATCGTCCGGTCCGAGAAGCGCGGTGACCTCGGGGCCGAGGGCCTCGGCGGCCTCCTGGGCGGTCAGCCGCCTGGTGCCCGGCGAGGCGGGGTCACCCAGGCGCGGGTCGGGGAACCAGGTGTCGAGCACGGTGCCGTCTGAGGCGATGGTGGCGATGCCGACGCCGTGGGCGCCGGAGGTCTGAGCTGCTGCGTTCACGCCGACCAAGCCTAGTCAAAGCGGGTGCAACGGCCGTACGGCGAGGGTGTGGCCGGCGTGTGCGCAAGCCTCTCCGTCAATAGCCTGGCCGCCATGTTGCCCATGTTGCACGGCATCGACGTGTCGAACTGGCAGGGGGCGGTCGACTGGGGCGGGCACGCCGACAACGGCGTGTCCTTCGCCTTCGCCAAGGCCACCGAGGGGAGCACCTTCACCGACCGGTGGTTCGAGCGCAACTGGACCGGCATGCGGGAGAACTGGATCGTCTGTGGCGCCTATCACTTCGCCAGGCCCGCGGGCGACCCGGAGGACCAGGCGCGCCGCTTCCTCGGGACGGTCGAACGGGCGGGCGGGCTGCGCCACGGAGACCTGGTCGCCCTCGACCTGGAGACCGGTGACCGGCTGCCGCCCAGGAAGGTGGCCCGTTTCGCGCGCGCCTGGTGCGAGGCCGTCGCCGCCCGCGCGAGGGTCAGGCCGGTGATCTACACCTTTCTGGCCTTCGCCGACGCGGGCAACTGCGCCGGGCTTGAGGACCACCCGCTGTGGATCGCCGCCCCCGACCATCCGACGGGCAGGCCGGAGATCCCGCAGCCGTGGCACAGATGGACGATCCACCAGTACTGTCACGAACCGCTGGACCGCAACGTCTTCCGGGGGACCAGGGCGCAGCTCACCTCGCTGGGCTACCGGCCCCGGCGGCGCGCTGGAAAAAGGCGTGGCGGACACCGGTAGCATCGGATCCATAGTCGGGTTTCCCGAGAACCAGCGTCACGCATACCGAGGAGCAACCGTGTCGGCCGTGTCAGAACTGCGCATCACCCTCGCCGGAGCCGAGCGTGTGGTGGCGGGTGGCACGACGTACGGCGACGCCCTCGGGGCGGACGGCCGCTCGGTGGTCGCCGCCAGGGTGAACGGCGAGCTGAGGGACCTCGCGGCCGTGGTGTCCGAGGGCGACCAGGTCGAGCCCGTCGAGGCGGCCAGCGCCGACGGCCGGGCCATCGTGCGCCACTCGACCGCCCACGTCATGGCCCAGGCGGTGCAGGAGATCTTCCCCGAGGCCAGGCTCGGCATCGGCCCGCCGGTCGAGAACGGCTTCTACTACGACTTCGACGTCAAGGACCCCTTCACCCCCGACGACCTCAAGCGCATCGAGAAGCGCATGCGGGAGATCGTCAAGCAGGGGCAGCTCTTCTCCCGCAGGAGGGTCTCCGACGAGGAGGCGCGCGCGGAGCTGGCGGCCGAGCCGTACAAGCTGGAGCTGATCGGGCTCAAGGGCGGCGGTGACGCCGAGGAGAGCGTCGAGGTGGGCGGCGCCGAGCTGACCATCTACGACAACCTCGACCCCAAGTCCGGCGAGCTGTGCTGGAAGGACCTGTGCCGGGGCCCGCACGTGCCCAGCACCCGTTCCATCCCGGCGTTCAAGCTGATGCGCACCGGCGGCGCCTACTGGCGGGGCAGCGAGAAGAACCCGCAGCTGCAGCGCATCTACGGCACCGCGTGGGAGTCCAGGGAGCGGCAGGACGAGTACCTCCACATGCTGGAGGAGGCCGAGAAGCGCGACCACCGCAAGCTGGGCGCCGAACTCGACCTGTTCTCCTTCCCCGAGGAGCTCGGCTCGGGACTGCCGGTCTTCCACCCCAAGGGCGGCGTGATCCGCAGGGTGCTCGAGGACTACTCGCGGCGCAGGCACGAGGAGGCGGACTACTCCTTCGTCAACACCCCGCACATCACCAAGGGCCATCTCTACGAGATCTCCGGTCACCTCGACTGGTACGCCGACGGCATGTTCCCGCCCATGGAGCTTGAGGGGGCCAGTTACTACCTCAAGCCGATGAACTGCCCGATGCACAACCTGATCTTCAGGTCGCGCGGGCGTTCCTACCGTGAGCTGCCGCTGCGGCTGTTCGAGTTCGGCACCGTCTACCGCTACGAGAAGTCGGGCGTGGTCCACGGCCTGACCCGGGTGCGCGGCCTGACCCAGGACGACGCCCACATCTACTGCACCCGCGACCAGATGCGCGACGAGCTGAAGTCGCTGCTGAGGTTCGTCCTCGACCTGCTGCGTGACTACGGCCTCGACGACTTCTACCTTGAGCTGTCCACCAAGGACCCGGAGAAGTTCGTCGGCTCGGACGAGGACTGGGAGGAGGCGACCGCGACACTGCGCGAGGTCGCCGAGTCGGAGAACCTCGACCTCGTCCTCGACCCCGGCGGGGCCGCCTTCTACGGGCCGAAGATCTCCGTGCAGGCGCGCGACGCCATCGGGCGCAGCTGGCAGATGTCGACCATCCAGCTCGACTTCAACCTGCCGAAGCTCTTCGAGCTGGAGTACCAGTCGTCGGACGGCACGCGCCAGCAGCCCATCATGATCCACCGGGCGCTGTTCGGCTCGATCGAGCGCTTCTTCGGCGTCCTGGTCGAGCACTACGCGGGCGCCTTCCCTCCCTGGCTCGCCCCCGTGCAGGTCGTCGGCATCCCGATCGGCGACGCCCACGTCCCCTACCTTCAGGACCTGGCCAAGAAGGCCCGCGAGCGGGGCGTCAGGATCGAGGTCGACGCCTCCGGCGACCGCATGCAGAAGAAGATCCGCAACGCGCAGAAGGCCAAGGTGCCGTTCATGCTCCTGGCCGGTGACGAGGACATCGCCAACGACGCGGTCTCCTTCAGGTTCCGCAACGGCGAGCAGAAGAACGGCGTCCCCGTCGCCCAGGCGATCGACGAGATCGTCGACGCGATCGAGCGGCGCGTCCAGGTCTGATCCCCGCCTCCGGCGCGGCCCGTGCCTCCGACGCGGAGCACGGGCCGCTCACCGGGTCAGACGTCCTCGGCGGAACGGCCGGTGACGGGCTCGCCGGGCAGGCGGACGTCCTCGACGCCCACGTTGACCTCGACGACCCGCATGCCCAGCATCCGGCTGACCGTGCGGGCCACGTTGTTCTTGACCTCGTTGGCCACGTCCATCACGACGTGGCCGTACTCCGCGACGATCGAGACGTCGATAGCGACCGTGCGGTCCTGGACGTGGGCGCTCACACCCCGCCCGCTCCTCCTGGCTCCGGGGGCCACCCGCTCGCCGATCGCCTCAAGCACGCCGGAGGGGTCCTCGCCGAGCCCCACGACACCGGCGACCTCCAGGGTCGCGAGGGCGGCCACCTTCTCGACCACCTCGTCGGCCACCCTGATGCGGCCCTTCACCACCGCGGCGGCCCCGGCGGTTCCCGGGTTCTCGGAGACCGCGGGAGCGGTGGCGAGGGAAGCCGAGAGGTTCAGCGGGAACGGGCGGGCGGCCGGAGCCTCAGCGGGAGAGTCGGTCTCCTCGGTGATCTCTTCGACGGAGACGTCGGTCATGGGTACTCCTCGGCTTTCGGTGGTCATGCTCGCGAGGATTCTGCCGGAAAATAGGCCGCTTTGTCCGCATATACAGGCGGCACCGGCTGGGGACGCCCGAAACCGGTGGGCCTATGCTGCAATGCATGCAGGAGAGCGAGCCGATCGAGCAGGCGGGGGCTGGGGTCCCTGACAACTTCCAGCGACTGTGGACTCCGCACCGGATGGCCTACATCAAGGGGGAGAACAAGCCGGCGGGCTCCGGCCCCGGCGACGGCTGTCCCTTCTGCGAGATCCCCGAACTGAGCGACGAGGACGGCCTGATCGTCGCCAGGGGAACCGCGGTCTTCGCCCTGCTCAACCTCTACCCGTACAACTCCGGCCACCTGATGGTCTGCCCCTACCGACACGTGGCCGACTACGCCGACCTCGACGAGGTGGAAACCGCCGAGCTGGCCGACTTCACCAAACGGGCGCTCACCGCCCTGCGCAAGGCCAGCGGCGCGCAGGGCTTCAACGTGGGCATGAACCTCGGCGACGTCGCCGGAGCGGGCATCGCCGCCCACCTGCACCAGCACGTGGTGCCCCGCTGGGGCGGGGACACCAACTTCATGCCGGTCGTCGGTCACACCAAGGTGCTGCCTCAGCTGCTGCGTGACACCAGGGAACTGCTCGCGGGCTCTTGGCCCGCCTCCGCGTAGGACCCGCTCTCGCCGAGGGCCCTGACCCCGACCGAGAGCACCAGCGGTACGGCCAGCGCCAGGGCCATGGACAGCACGGCGGCGCCGGAGTCGTTGACCAGGGTGCCGACGACCCCGCTGACCAGGGTGCCGATCAGACCGGCGCGCAGCGTGGGGGAGTACTCGAAGGCCGCAGGCAGCACCCCCGCGCTGGCCGCGTCCGGCCGCAGCAGCGCGTAGACCAGGAAGGCGAACGCGGCGATCACGATCGGCATCAGGTTCGGGTTGAGCAGCGTGCCCAGCATCGCGCCGAGCTTGCGGCTGACCACCTCGAAGGCCTCGCCGGTGAAGATCTGGCCGACGAAACGGCCCAGGTGGGTCTGGGAGCCGGGCGGGCGCAGGTGGTCGAGATAGGCGATGGTCATCACGATGACACCGCCCGCCACGCAGAACGCGCCCAGCTTGACGATCGAGACCCGCCTGCCCGCGATCAGCAGCGCCGTCACGGCGATGCCGGGCACGAAGGCGATCACCCCGCCGAAGTCACTGCCGATCCCGGGGAAGCCGCCCAGGATCATCGCGACTCCTCCCAGCGTCGCCACGATCCCGACCGCCGCGTTCTTACGCCCCACGCTCACCAGCCGGTGGGCGATCGAGGTCACCACCAGCAGAACCGAGGTGGCGAACAGCGCGAACGGGATGTTGCCCAGACCCGAGTAACGGGCGCCGACCACGGCGGTGTAGCCCATGACGCTGTTGAACTGCAGGTTCGTCCCGGTCACCAGGTCACCGGCGATGACCGCCGCGGTGACGCCCGTGACGAACACCAGCGGCCCGAGCGGGGAACGGCGCCACGGGCCCGCCAGCGCGGTCACGGCCAGCAGCAGGGTGATCACGACGATCCCGCCGACCACGGCGGCCAGCGGCGTCCCCGTGTGCTCCCAGGCGAGAAGGTTGACCAGGTAGGTCGAGACCGGCAGGCACGCCAGCGTGACCGCGGCCACCCTGACCCCGCCGAGCCCGCGCCTGCGGCGCATCAGCAGGAAGGCGACGACGTAGAACAGCACCTGCAGCGCGGCCACCGAGGTGAAGAAGATCCCGCCCATGTCCCTGATCGCCTGGCCGGCCCCGTCGTCGTCGACCAGTTCGGCCTTGGCCCCCTCGACCCCGCCCGTACGGCTCGCCGCCACCCGCCAGGGCACCCCGATCACCGAGGGCGGTACGGCCACGCCCGTGACCCCGAGCATCGTGGCCGTGATGTCGGGCACGATGGAGACGTCCTCACGGTGGGTCGAGGGCGCCCCGAGGAAACGGCCCGAGGCGTCCTGAGCGCGCATCATGGCCACCCGCAGGTGCGGGACGCCCCCGTGGTCTCCCAGACCCGCCAGCAGCACGACGGCGTCCTGCGGGAGGGCGTTCAGCGCCGCCCCCGTCTTGGCGTCCGCCAGCCGCAGGGCCTGCGCCCGCCGCTCCGGGGTGAGGGCGTCCTCGGCCTCGGGCAGCCGCCCGCCGGTCACGTAGGGCCGGATCAGGTCGTCGACGTCGACCGCGGCCACCCGGCACGCGTCGAACGCGCCGGGGGTCAGCCGTTCCGGGGAGGCGGCGTAGCGGTCGACCCGCCCCGACCGGTCGGCCAGGGCGAGGGCCGCCCCGGGCCCCACCGCGAGCGTGCAGCCGCCCGCTGCGTGCACGGCGTCGCCGAGCGTGCCGGTGCCACGCTGCCCCGCGACCCGGTACAGGTAGTCGTAGCCGGGGATGACGGCGCCCTGTCCCTCGGGGGTGGGCTCGGGCGGCAGGCCGCAGCCGTACCCGACGGCGGACCTGATCCCGGCGGAGACCGTGAGCCAGCCGTCGTAGGGGCAGGTCACGCGGCCGACCGTGCGGACCGAGAGCGACCCGGTCGCGCTCCGGCCCGCCAGGGCCCACAGGTTCGGCGTGCCCTCGGGGGTCAGGTCGCTCCACAGCAGACCGGGGATCCCGATCAGCACCACCCGCGCGGGACCGTCCGCATGGGCCGTGACCCGGACCGCCGGTTGCGCCGCCGCGTGCGCGGCCCCAGGCCACAGCACTCCCAGGACCAGCGCGAACACGGCAAGCGTTCGCCTCACCGGAGACCTCCCTGACTCAGCCGAGTGTCGGCACCGTACGGGAAGGTAGGGGAAGAGCCCGTCCGAGGTCTACCGGAAGGAGAGAATCACCGGTATCAACCGGGTCAAGGTAGGACGATCTTGGCAGTTGGGCTCTCGTTCTGCAGGCGGTCGAGCGCGGTGACGAGGTAGGTCCCGCTCCCGCGCGCGGTGAAACTCTGCCGCGCCTGGTCCGAGGCGGGCACCACGGCGAGAAGGTTGCGGGCGTCCGCGGTCGCGCACGCCCCGGCCTCACCGGAGGCGACCCGGTAGACGGCGTAGGAGCGGGCGTCGGGGGAGGGGTTCCAGCTGATCGTGCCGTCCTGGACCCTCAGGTCCGCGGGCGTGGCCGGGGCCCTGCCGCCGAGACCCTTGATCAGGGGCAGCAGCGCGGGGCGGGTGTAGTACTTGGCGACGACCCGGTCGAGCGCGCCGAGCGGGTTGGTCAGGAGCTGCTTGGCGCTGAAGTAGACGTCGCCGTTGACCTCCTTGTACTTGCGGTTCACCGCCAGGTGGGAGGCCAGCTCACCCGCCTTGGTCCAGGCCGGGGTGTCGGTCGCCCCGACCCGGTAGAGGCCCTGCCCGATGTACAGGTCGACGTCGGTGCCCTTGACCTGGGCGGCCCACCACGGCACCAGCACGTCGTAGTCGGCCGCCTTGAAGCCGCGCGGCCAGTACAGCTGCGGGATGACGTAGTCGACCGTGCCCTTCTTGATCCAGTGGCGGGCGTCGGCGTAGATGGAGTCGTAGGCGGACATGCCGCCGGTGGCCGAGCCCGTCGGGTCCTGCGCCTTGTTGCGCCAGATCCCGAAGGGGCTCACGCCGAACTTGAGGTACGGCTTCACCTGGTGAACCGCCGTGTCGACCTGGGAGATCAGCGCGTTGACGTTGGCACGCCGCCAGTCGGCCCGCTTGGCGCCCTTGCCGTACTTCCTGAAGGCCGCGTCGTCGCCGAACGGCGCGCCCGCGCCGGGATAGGGGTAGAAGTAGTCGTCGAAGTGGACGCCGTCCACGTCGTAGCGCTGGGCCACGTCCTTGACGACCGCGGTGACGTGGTCGCGGACCGCGGGCAGGCCGGGGTTGTAGTAGATCTTGCCCTCGTGCTTGACGATCCACTCCGGGTGCTCACGGGCGGGGTGGCCCGCGGGAAGCCCCTCCGCGCCCCCCTCGAACGCGGCACGGTAGGGGTTGAACCAGGCGTGGAACTCAAGCCCGCGCCGGTGGGCCTCGGCGATCAGGAACGGCAGCGGGTCCCAGCCGGGGTCCTTGCCCGCCGTGCCGGTCAGATACTCCGACCAGGGCTCAAGAGACGACTTGTACAGCGCGTCCGAGGCCGGGCGGACCTGGAAGAACACCGCGTTGAAGCGGCGTTTGACCGCCTGGTCGAGGATCTTGACGTACTCGGCGCGCTGCCTGGCGGGCGAGAGCCCGGTGCGGGAGGGCCAGTCGATGTTCTTCACCGTCGCGATCCAGATGCCGCGCATCTCCCGCTTGGGGTATCTCGCGTCCGTCTCGCAGGCGGCCGTCACGCTGTCCGCCGCCGGTGTGCCCGAAGCCGGTTCGGTCCCGGTCTGTGTGGCGGACTCGGCGGCCTTGGTGGTCTTGGAGGCCTTGGAGTGCTTGGCCGGCTTCGCCGGAGGGGCGTCCGGGCCGAAGGTGTAGGCCGCGCCGGTCGTGAGGACAGCGAGGGCGGTTGCGGCGAGCAAAGGACGTCCGGTTCGCATGGTTCATCAGTCTGTCATCGGGACCGGGGTACTTTGGCCCTGAAAAAAGAAATCATTCCGTGACGCTACTGTTATGTAGTCAATCCTTGGGAGGCGTGGGCGGCGGCGCCCACGCCTCCCTCGGATCAGCTCGCGACCTTGTCCGCCAGGTGGGCGGGCAGCGGCTCGTAGCGCAGGAAGACACGGTGGAACGTCCCCGTGCCGTGCGACATGGACCGCAGGTCGATCGCGTAACGGGTGATCTCAAGCTCGGGCACCTCGGCGCGGACGAGCGTGCGGCCGGTGCCGACCGGCTCGGTGCCCAGGACGCGTCCCCTGCGGGAGGACAGGTCCGACATCACCGAGCCGACGTGGTCGTCGGGAACCAGCACGGTGACCTCGTCGACCGGTTCGAGCAGCAGCGTGGGAACCTTGGCGGCGGCCTCCTTCAGCGCCAGCGCCCCGGCGATCTGGAAGGCCATGTCCGAGGAGTCGACCGAGTGGGCCTTGCCGTCGTACAGCGTCACCCGCACGTCGACCAGCGGGTAGCCGGCCAGCACGCCGCGTTGCATCTGGGTGCGCACCCCCTTCTCGACGGAGGGGATGAACTGACGCGGGACCACACCGCCGACGATCTTGTCGACGAACTCGAAGCCCCCGCCGGAGGGCAGCGGCTCGATCTCCAGATGGCAGATGGCGTACTGGCCGTGCCCGCCGGTCTGCTTGACGTTGCGGCCCAGCGCCTGGCAGCTGCCGCCGAAGGTCTCCCTGAGCGGCACCCGCAGCCCGATCTTCTCGACCTCGACGCCGTGGCGCCTGCTCAGCCGGTCGAGCAGGACGTCCGCGTGGGCCTCGCCCATGCACCACAGCACCAGCTGCCTGGTCTCCGGGTTGTTCTCCAGCCTGAGCGTGGGGTCCTCGGCGACCAGGCGCTGCAGGGCCTGCCCGAGCTTGTCGTCGTCGGCCTTCGACTTCGCCTGGATCGCCACGGGCAGCAGCGGGTCGGGCATGCTCCAGGCGGTCATCAGCAGTGGCCGCTCCTTGTCGGACAGGGTGTCGCCGGTCTCGGCGCGCGACAGCTTCGCCACCGCGGCGATGTCGCCCGCCACACATGCGGCGACCGTGCGCTGGGTCTTGCCCAGGGGGCAGGAGAGCGCGCCGATGCGTTCGTCCACGTCGTGGTCCTCGTGCCCCCGCTCGGCCAGCCCGTGGCCGGAGACGTGCACGGTCATGTCGGGGCGCAGCGTGCCGGAGAACACCCTGACCAGGCTGATGCGGCCGACATAGGGGTCGCTGGTGGTCTTGACGACCTCGGCGACGAGAGGTCCCTCCGGATCACAGGTGACATCGGTGACCGGTTTGCCGTCGATCGTGGTGATCTCGGGCAGCGGGTGCTCAAGCGGGGAGGGGAAGCCCTGGGTGACGAGTTCGAGGATCTCGAAGGCGCCGACCCCCGCCCCGGTGGCGAGCACCGGATAGAAGCCCCCGCGGGCCACCGCCTTCTCCAGGTCGCCGATGAGGGTCTCGGTGCCGATCTCCTCACCCGAGAGGTAACGGTCCATCAGGGACTCGTCCTCGCTCTCCTGGATGATCCCCTCGATCAGGGAGGCGCGGTAGAAGTCGATCCTGTCCCGCTGTGAGGCGTCGGGGACGCCCTCGGTGCGCCTGCCGCCGGTGTAGTCGTGGAAGGTCTGGGTCAGCAGCCCGACCAGGCCCCTCAGCTCGCCACCCTCGGCGACCGGAAGGTACAGCGGTGCCACGCCGTCGCCGAAGGCGTCCTGGCAGGCGGTCAGCACCTCGTCGAACTCGGCCCGCTGGTGGTCGAGCTTCGTGATCACCACGGCGCGGGGCATCCCGACGGCCGCGCACTCCTCCCAGAGGATCCGGGTGAGGCCGTCGATCCCCTCGGAGGCGGAGACGACGAAGAGCGCCGCGTCCGCCGCGCGCAGCCCGGCCCGTAGGTCACCCACGAAGTCGGCGTAACCGGGGGTGTCCAGCAGGTTGACCTTGACGCCGTTGTGGACCAGCGGGGCCAGGGTCAGGTTGACCGAGCGCTGCTGGCGCACCTCGACCTCGTCGAAGTCGCTGACCGTGCCGCCGTCCTCGACCCGGCCCGCGCGCTGCACGGTCCGCGTCGCGGCCAGCAGCGTCTCCACGAGGGTCGTCTTGCCCGAGCCGGAATGGCCGACCAGTACGACATTGCGAATCATGTCCGGCCGGTCGGCCGCGGGCGCCCTACCCGCGGCTCCCGCTGTCCCGCCGGTTGCCTTCTCTGCCACGTCGCCTCCTGCGTCGTTGCCGAAGGAGCGCGGCCGCGTGCGGCCACACCCCGGGGTCCGCCGCCGCGTCCGTACACCGCAAGGACGCGGTGTGTTCACCAAATACCCGTGTGGCGAATATCACAAGAGGGCCGAGGTGATCCGGTCGCGGAGCGTTGGATGCGCGCTCACAGGTTGTGTGGCCTACGATCGGAGCGCGATGCTGAAACTTCTGCGCCCCGCCGTGACCCGAATCCTGACCCCCCTGGGCAGGGCGCTCGCCCGCCGGGGGATCAGCCCCAACATGGTCACCGCGGTCGGCACAATCGGCACCGTGGCCGCGGCTCTCTTCTTCTATCCCCGTGGGCAGTTGTTCCCCGGCAGTGTCGTGATCACTATTTTCGTGCTGGCCGATCTGCTCGACGGGGTCATGGCCAGGATGTCGGGCCCGGGAAGCCTCTGGGGCGCCTTCCTCGACTCCACCCTCGACCGGGTCGGCGACGCCGGGATCTTCTCGGGGCTGGTGATCTGGCTCATGCTGGACGGACAGCGGACGCTGGCGATGGTCGCCCTGTTCTGCCTGGTCGCCGGGGCCGTGGTGTCCTACGTCAAGGCCAGGGCCGAGGGATTGGGCATGACGTGCGACGTCGGTCTCGTCGAACGGCCGGAACGGCTGGTCGTCGGCCTGGTCGCCGCAGGGATCGGCGGGCTCGGCGTGCCGTACGTGCTGTCTGGGGGGCTCTGGCTGCTGGCCGTGGGAAGCGCGGTCACGGTCGTCCAGCGTCTCCTGCACGTCTACCGCCAGGCCTCCTCCTCGGCGTCACGCCCCCTCCGCTGATCGGAAAAAGCGATGACAGGCAAGCCATCTCCCCAGGATCGTCTCGTCGCCGCGGGGTTCGGCGCGGGCTGGGCGATCGTCCCCCACCTGCCGGAACGCCTCACGGCCTGGGCGTTCAGGACGGCCGCCGACCGGTTGTGGAGGCGTCGCGGCGCCTCCGTCCTCCGTCTTGAGGCCAACCTCGCCCGGGTCAAGGGCACGTCGAAGGACGACCCGGCGATCCGCGAGCTGAGCCGTGCGGGCATGCGCTCCTACCTCCGCTACTTCCACGAGGTCTTCCGCCTGCCCTCCATGCCGAAGGCGGAGATCCTCTCCCGCATGCACGCCGTCGGTGTCCAGCGGGTCCACGACAACCTCGCCGCGGGCCGGGGGGTCGTCATGGCGCTGCCGCACATGGGCAACTGGGACATGGCGGGCGCCTGGTTCCGCGCGACGGGGCACCCGTTCACCACCGTCGCCGAACGGCTGCGGCCGGAGTCGCTGTTCCTGCGCTACACCGCCTTCAGGCAGGGGCTGGGGATGGAGGTGCTGCCGCTCACCGGCGGGGACGGGCACACCTTCGGCACCCTGTCGCAGCGGCTGAGGGCGGGGGGCGCGGTCGCGCTGCCCGCGGAGCGGGACCTCACGGCCAAGGGGATCGAGGTCGGCTTCTTCGGCTCGGCCACGCGCATGCCCGCCGGGCCCGCCCTGCTGGCCGTGCACACGGGGGCGGCGCTGGTCCCGACGACCCTGTGGTTCGAGGGAGACGACTGGGGCCTGCAGTTCCACGACGAGATCGCCGTCCCGCAGGAGGGCACCCGCGCGGAGAAGGTCGCCATCCTCACCCAGGCCCTGGCCGACGTCTTCGCCAAGGGCATCGCGGAGCACCCGCAGGACTGGCACATGCTCCAGCGGCTCTGGCTGGAGGATCTGGAGCCCCGCACATGAACGCCTTCGCGGAACACGGCCGGTACGGCGCGCGAGGGGTGGGCCGGAGGTGAGGATCGGCATCGTCTGTCCCTACACCTGGGACGTGCCCGGCGGGGTGCAGGCGCACGTCCGCGACCTGGCCGAGGCCCTCATCGAGGAGGGCCACCAGGTCTCGGTCATCGCCCCGGCCTCGGAGAACGCCCCCCTGCCCGCCTACGTGACCTCGGTCGGCAGGGCGGTCCCCGTGCCCTTCAACGGCTCGGTCGCGAGACTGTCGTTCGGCTTCCTGTCGGCCAACCGGGTGCGGCGCTGGGTGCGTGAGGGCCGCTTCGACGTGCTGCACGTGCACGAGCCCGCCGTACCCTCCGTCGGGCTGCTGGCCTGCTGGGTGGCCAAGGGGCCGATCGTGGCCACCTTCCACACCTCGCACGAGCGCTACCGCTCGCTGTCGGTCACGACGCCGGTGCTCATGAGCGCGCTGGAGAAGATCAGCGGCCGGATCGCGGTCTCCGACGCCGCCAGGAAGACCCTGGTCGAGTTCGTCGGCGGCGACGCGGTGCTCATCCCCAACGGGGTCGCGGTCGGCCGCTACACGCACGCCGAGCCGTTGCCCGGCTGGGACGAGGGCGAGGTGATCGGCTTCCTCGGGCGGATGGACGAGCCGCGCAAGGGGCTGCCCGTGCTGCTGGACGCCTTCGCCGAGCTCGCCCCGCACCGCCCGGGACTGCGCCTGCTCGTCGCCGGTCCGGGAGACGAACAGGAGGCCCTGGCGAGGGTTCCCGCCGCCTTCCGCGACCGTGTCGTCCTGCTCGGCATGGTCAGCGAGGAGGACAAGGTGCGCGCCTACCACTCGGTGGACGTGTTCTGCGCGCCGAACCTGGGAGGGGAGAGCTTCGGCATCGTGCTGACCGAGGCGATGTCCGCAGGCGCCGCCATCCTGGCCAGCGACATCCCGGCCTTCCGCAGGGTGCTCGACGACGGCAGGGCGGGGGCGCTGTTCGAGACCGGGGACGCCGCCTCGCTCGCCCGTGAGGCCGCGGCGCTGCTCGACGACCCCGGGCGCAGGGCCGAACTGTCCGCCGAGGCGAGCCGGGCCGTGTGGAAGTACGACTGGTCGACGGTCGCCCGCGACGTCCTGCGGGTCTACGAGACCGTCGCCAGCACCGCGGGAGTCGAGGAGGACGACAACCGGTGACGACCACCCTGATCCTGGTGGTGGGCGCGATCGTGCTGCTCACCGCCGTCTACGTCTCCTGGCGGGCCGGGCGTCTCGACCGCCTGCACATCCGCCTTGAGCTGGCCAGGGAGTCGCTGGACGCCGCCCTGGTACGGCGGGCCGCCGTGGCGCTCGAACTGGCCGCCTCCCGGCTGCTCGACCCGGCCACCAGCCTGGTGCTGGCCACCGCGGCGCACGAGGCCCGTACGGCGGGGCCCGAGGAACGCGAGCACGCAGAGAGCGACCTGTCACGCGCGTTGCGGGCGGTGGTGGACCAGGAGCGCTTCCGTGAGCGCCTGGCCGACGCCCCGGAGGGGGGCGAGCTGCTCGACGAACTCGGCGCCGCGGTGGCCAAGGTGATCTACTCCCGCCGCTTCTACAACAACGCGGTCGGCGTGACGCGCACCGCCCAGCGCCGATGGCTGGCCAGGACCCTCAGGCTGGCCGGACACACCGAATATCCCTCCTTCTTCGAGATCGACGACACCCCTCCGAAGGCGCTCGCCATCGAATAGGACACGCGGAACTCGGATATCCGGCAAGTCGGGCACAGGTAAGCTCTTGGGCGTTTCATGGCCGATTTGAGGAGATGAACCGTGCGGGTGCCCCGGATGATCGCCGTCGCGCTGGCGGGAGTGGCTGTTCTCGGGCCGGTGGCGGCCTGTTCCTCGAACGAGCCCGCAGCCGGAGGCAGTCCGCAGGCCGCCGACCCCTCCCCGTCGGAGACGCCCACCCCCGAGCCCCCGCCGACCCACCCCTTCACCGGGCTTCCCGGCGCCGCGCGCAGGCCCGTGCTCGCCGCGAAGATCGAGAACACCTCGGCGGGCAAGCCCCAGCTCGGGCTCAGGAGCGCCGACATCGTCTACGTGGAGCAGGTCGAGGCGGGGCTGACCCGCCTGATGGCCGTCTTCTCCTCGAAGCTGCCGCCCAAGATCGGCCCGGTCCGCAGCGCCAGAATCTCCGACCTGCACATCCTGCCGCAGTTCGGCAAGCCCGCCCTGGCCTACTCGGGCGTGCAGACCAAGATGATCCCCAAGGTCCAGGCCGCGTCCCTGGTCGACGTCTCCGACAGCAGGGCCCCCGGCGCCTACTTCCGCCAGCCGGGCCGCTACGCGCCCTACAACCTGTTCGCGAACACCAAGCAGCTGCTGGCCAAGGCGCCGGGGGCCTCCAAGGCCAAGGACATCGGCTTCACCTTCGGCGACGCCCCCGAGGGAGGCGTGGCCAAGAAGTCGTTCACGGTCCGGTACCCGGCGGCGCGCTTCACCTTCGCCTGGTCGCAGGAGGCGGGCAGGTGGCTGGTCTGGCAGGACGGCAAGAAGGACATGGCCGCCGAGGGCGGCCAGCTCGGCGCCCCCACGATCGTCGTGCAGTACGCCAAGACCGAGCGTTCGGAGTTCCACGACCTGAACCAGAGCTACACGCCCCTGGTGCACAGCGTCGGCAAGGGCAGGGCGGTCGTGCTCAGGGACGGCCAGGCGTTCAAGGCCACCTGGTCGCGCAAGACGGAGGAGGACGGCACGGTCTTCACCACCGAGGCGGGTGAGCCGATGAACTTCGCCCCGGGCCAGGTGTGGATCGTGCTGGCGGCGCCCAAGCCTGTCATTCCCTGAGAACCATGACGGTCCTTACCATCATGTCCAAGAAGATCGCATAAGCGCGACAAGATGGTGTGTAAGGGCACATGCCACTCAGCGCCTACGATAGAGAACGCCGGAAACCCGCCCAGGGAGGCGGACCGTGATCCGCAACCCGCTCGTCGTGAGGTAGAGACCGTGTCCAGCAGCACGCCCGAAGTCACCGAGACCGCCGTCACCGGAACCGCCCGGGTGAAGCGCGGCATGGCAGAGATGCTCAAGGGCGGCGTCATCATGGACGTCGTCACCCCTGAGCAAGCCAAGATCGCCGAGGACGCCGGTGCCGTCGCGGTCATGGCCCTTGAGCGGGTCCCCGCCGACATCCGCGCCCAGGGCGGCGTCTCGCGGATGAGCGACCCCGACATGATCGACGGCATCATCTCCGCCGTCTCCATCCCGGTCATGGCCAAGGCCCGCATCGGCCACTTCGTCGAGGCGCAGGTGCTCCAGTCGCTCGGCGTCGACTACATCGACGAGTCGGAGGTGCTGACCCCGGCCGACTACGCCAACCACATCGACAAGTGGCGCTTCACGGTGCCCTTCGTCTGTGGCGCCACCAACCTGGGCGAGGCGCTGCGCCGCATCACCGAGGGCGCGGCGATGATCCGCTCCAAGGGTGAGGCGGGCACCGGCGACGTCTCGAACGCCACCATGCACATGCGCAAGATCCGCGGTGAGATCAGGCGGCTGTCCTCGCTGGCCGAGGACGAGCTGTACGTCGCCGCCAAGGAGCTGCAGGCGCCGTACGAGCTGGTGGTCGAGGTCGCCAAGGCGGGCAAGCTGCCCGTCGTGCTCTTCACCGCGGGCGGTATCGCCACCCCGGCGGACGCCGCGATGATGATGCAGCTCGGCGCGGAGGGCGTGTTCGTCGGCTCCGGCATCTTCAAGTCGGGCAACCCGGCCCAGCGCGCCGCGGCGATCGTCAAGGCCACCACCTTCTACGACGACCCGGACGTCGTCGCCAAGGTCTCCCGTGGCCTGGGCGAGGCGATGGTCGGCATCAACGTCGACGACATCCCGGTCCCGCACCGCCTGGCGGAGCGCGGCTGGTAGCCGATCAGGACCGGACCGGTTCCACCGGCTGGAGCACCGCCTGGCGGAGCACGGCCGGTGGGGGCGGACCACGAGAAGGCGGCGTCTTTGCGGGACGCCGCCTTTTCCATGACCCGGAACGTTAACTCGAAGGTCACGATCGTCGGTAAGGCTGGCGGGCGACCACGTCCGACGACCTTCGAGGGGCCCCCATGTCCCGGCTCAGCCGACGTTCCTTCCTCGTCACCGGCGTCGCCGGCCTCGCGGCGGCGCACGTCCCCGCCCCCGCCGCCGCCGCGGCCGTTCCCGCCGCCCGCAGGCCGCGCGCCGACCCCTTCACCCTCGGCGTCGCCTCCGGCGATCCGAGCCCGGACGGGTTCGTGATCTGGACCAGGCTCGCCCCCCTGCCGCTGGCCGAGGACGGCCTCGGCGGCATGCCCGACCTGCCCTTCCCCGTCCGGTGGCAGGTCTACGGCGACGACGCCGGGCACAGGACGGTCAGGCAGGGCACGGTGATCACCGACAGCCGGTGGGGACACTCGGTCCACGTCGAGCTGGACGGCCTTGAGCCGGGCCGGGAGTACTGGTACCGCTTCAGGACCGGGCCGTACCTGTCGCCGATGGGACGGGCCAGGACCGCCCCGCACCCCCTGTCGCTCGGCACGGGCCTGACGATGGCCTTCGTCTCGTGCGCCCAGTACGAGCACGGCCACTTCACCGCCTACCGGCGCCTGGCCGAGGAGGAACCCGACCTCGTCCTGCACCTGGGCGACTACCAGTACGAGTACGCCCGCGACACCTACACCATCCCCGGCGGCAACGTCCGCGACCACGAGGGGCCGGAGACCGAGACGCTGGCGAACTACCGGCAGCGGCACGCGCAGTACAAGACCGATCCCGACCTGCGGGCGGCGCACGCGGCGGCGCCCTGGCTGGTCGTCTGGGACGACCACGAACTGGACAACAACTGGGCCGACGAGGTGCCGGAGAAACCGGAGATCCCGCAACCGGGTTTCCTCACCCGGCGCGCCGCGGCCTTCCGCGCCTACTACGAGAACATGCCGCTGCGGAGTACCTCCATCCCCAGGGGGATCGACATGCAGATCTACCGGCGTGTCCGGTGGGGCGCCCTGGCCACCTTCCACATGCTCGACACCCGGCAGTACCGCGACGACCAGGGCTGCGGAGACGGTTACCGTGACTGCCCGGCCGCGACCGACCCGGCGCGCTCGATCACGGGGGAGACCCAGGAACGCTGGCTGCTCGACGGCTTCCGCCGCTCGCGGGCACGGTGGGACGTCATCGGCCAGCAGGTCTTCTTCGCCCAGCGTGACAGCGACGCGGGGCCCGCCAAGGTGACCAGTCAGGACGCCTGGGACGGCTACGTCGCCTCGCGGCGGCGGATCACCCAGGGGTGGGTGGACGCGGGGGTGCGCAACCCGGTCGTGCTCACCGGTGACGTGCACGCGCACTGGGCGGCCGACCTCAAGCTCGACTACGACGACCCGACCACCCCCACGGTGGGCTCTGAGCTGGTCACGACCTCCATCACCACCGGGGGCGACGGCGCGGACTCCGACCCCGCGACGCAGCCGTTCCTCAGGATCAACCCGCACCTGCGCTTCTACAACAACCAGCGCGGTTACGTGCTCACCCGGATCGAGCCCGACCTGCTGACCGCCGACTTCACGGTGCTCCCGCAGGTACGGCAGGCCGGCGCGCAGGCTCACGTGAAGGCGACCTTCGTGGTCGAGGACCGGGTGCCGGGCGTGCGGCAGACCTACCTGCGCCCGGCCGCGCCTGCGGCGAGCCGGATGCCCACGGAACCGGAGACCGATCTCATCCAGAAGGTCGTCGACCTGGAGACCAGGCGCCCCTGAACCCCCAACGGGACGACGCATGTCCGGCGTCGTCCCGTTTTTCCGGAATAATAGTTAGACAGGCTAAGTTAGACTGACTAACTATGATGACGGATGAACTCGCGGAGAACCTCTCCAAGGAGCTGCGCCACCTGGTGCTGTTGCTGCGCCGCGCGGCGGCCGGGCAGCCGATCACCAGCCAGCAGTACGCCGTGCTCGGCTCGCTCCAGGACGGCCCGCGCCGGATGACCGAGCTGGCCGAGGAACACGGCGTCCAGCTGCCGACCATGACCGTGCAGATCAACCGCCTTGAGGAGCCGGGACTGGTCGCGCGGGGCGCCGACCCCGCCGACGCCAGGGTCCGCACCGTCGAGCTCACCGACGAGGGCCGCGCCCGCCTGGTGGCCGTACGGCGCGCCAGGATCGCCTACCTGAGCGACCGGCTCGGCGCCCTCACCCAGGCCGAACGCGAGGCCGTCGCCGCGGCGCTTCCCGCCCTGGCCAAACTGGGCCGCCCCTGACGGCCCCTCCACCCGTCCCCCTTCTCCCAAGGAGCGCCTTCCATGTCCTCACAGAGCGGCGGCGCAATCCTGCGTCAGCCGATGTCCGTCTGGGCCACCGCGTTCGCCGCGGTCGTCGCCTTCATGGGCATCGGCCTGGTCGATCCGATCCTGCCCTCCATCGCCAAGGGCCTGAACGCGGGCCCGAGCCAGGTCTCCCTGCTGTTCACCAGCTACTTCCTGGTCACCGCGGTGGCCATGCTCGTCACCGGCTGGGTCTCCAGCAGGATCGGCGGCAAGCGCACCCTGCTGTTCGGCCTGGCCCTGGTGGTCGTCTTCGCCGCCCTGTCCGGGACCTCGGGCAGCGTCGGCGAACTCGTCGGGTTCCGCGCCGGGTGGGGCCTGGGCAACTCCCTGTTCGTCGCCACCGCCCTCGCGGTGATCGTCGGCGCCGCCAGCGGAGGCGCGGAGGCGGCCATCGTCCTGTACGAGGCGGCCCTGGGCCTGGGCATCTCCATGGGGCCGCTGGTCGGCGCCGCCCTCGGCGACTGGAACTGGCGCGCCCCCTTCTTCGGCACCGCGACCCTCATGGCCGTCGGATTCGTCCTCGTCCTGACCCTGCTGAGGGCCACGCCGGAACCGGCCGCGCGCACCCGCCTGTCCGACCCGCTGCGCGCCCTGGCCCACGGCGGCCTGTCGACGACGGCGTTCACCGCGTTCTTCTACAACTTCGCCTTCTTCACCGTCCTGGCCTTCACCCCCTTCATCCTCGGCATGTCGCCGTACGGCATCGGCGCGGTCTTCTTCGGGTGGGGCGTCTGCGTCGCGCTGGCCTCGGTCTTCGGCGCCCCCGCCCTGCAGCGCAGGATCGGCTCGGTCAACGTGCTCCACCTCTCGCTGGGGGCGCTCGCCCTGCTGCAGGTGGGCATCGCCCTGTCACAGCAGGCGGGAAGTCA
Source organism: Streptosporangium sp. NPDC000239 (assembly GCF_040300765.1). Classification (NCBI taxonomy): domain Bacteria; kingdom Bacillati; phylum Actinomycetota; class Actinomycetes; order Streptosporangiales; family Streptosporangiaceae; genus Streptosporangium; species Streptosporangium sp. NPDC000239. The sequence continues at coordinate 420,220 of NZ_JBEPEI010000005.1, forward strand.
CCCGGGCGTCGTCGTCTTCGTCATCCTGTCCGGCCTGCCGATCGGCCTGAACAACACCGTGTTCACCGAGGCGGCCATGGAGGTCTCCGACGCGCCGAGGCCCGTCGCCTCCGCCGGATACAACTTCGTGCGCTGGATGGGCGGCGCGCTCGCGCCCTACGTCGTCACCAAGCTGGGCGAGGAGGTCGGGCCCGCGGTGCCGTACGTCCTGGGCGCGGCCTGCTGCCTGGCGGGCATGGCCGTCCTGTACGGCAGGCGCCACCACATGAGGAGCCTGGATCGGATCGACGTCGACCACACCTTCCAGGATGCCTCTGCCCCGGCCTGACCCGGTTTGGGGCGACGCGCACAGTGGCCATACGCTGAAGGGGCGTTCCGAGCCCTTGGAGAGGACCACTGTGAGCATCGCCCCGACCGTCGGAGTGTTCGCCCTGCAGGGAGACGTGCGCGAGCACACGCGCGCACTGGAGGCGGCGGGTGCCAGGGCCGTCGCCGTACGGCGCCCCGGTGAACTGGAGGCGGTCGACGGCCTGGTCATCCCCGGCGGGGAGTCGACCACGATGTGGAAACTCGCCGAGACCTTCGAACTCCTCGAACCGCTCAGGATGAGGATCAAGGGCGGCATGCCCGCCTACGGCTCGTGCGCGGGCATGATCATGCTGGCCGACCGGATCGAGGGCGGCATCGAGGGCCAGCAGACCATCGGCGGCATCGACATGGTGGTCCGCCGCAACGCCTTCGGCCGTCAGGTCGACTCCTTCGAGGCGGACCTCGACTTCGCGGGCCGGGGCTCGATACGGGCGATCTTCATTCGCGCCCCGTGGGTGGAATCTGTCGGTTCCGATGTCGAAGTGCTGGCTCGGGCCGAAGCTGGGGATAGGATCGTCGCGGTCCGCCAAGGACCGCTGCTCGCCACGTCCTTCCACCCGGAACTTACCGGGGATGTCGGTGTGCATTCATATTTTGTTGACATGGTGAGGGAGCTCTAGCCGATGTCCGGCCACTCCAAATGGGCGACGACGAAGCACAAGAAGGCCGCGCTTGACTCCAAGCGGGGCAAGCTGTTCGCCAAGCTCATCAAGAACATCGAGGTCGCGGCCCGAACCGGCGGCCCCGACCCGGACGGCAACCCGACGCTGTACGACGCCATCACCAAGGCGCGCAAGAGCTCGGTCCCGATCGACAACATCGAGCGCGCGCGCAAGCGTGGCGGCGGCCTTGAGGCGGGCGGCGCCGACTGGCAGACCATCATGTACGAGGGCTACGCCCCCGGCGGGGTCGCGGTGCTGATCGAGTGCCTCACCGACAACCGCAACCGTGCAGCCTCCGAGGTCCGCGTCGCCCTGACCCGTAACGGCGGCTCGCTGGCCGACCCGGGCTCGGTGTCCTACATGTTCAACCGCAAGGGCGTCGTGCTGGTGCCCAAGGGCTCGCTGAGCGAGGACGACGTGCTGACCGCGGTCCTCGACGCCGGCGCCGAGGAGGTCAACGACCTCGGCGACCAGTTCGAGGTCGTCTCCGAGGCCACCGACCTCGTCCCGGTCCGCAAGGCCCTGCAGGAGTCCGGCATCGACTACGACTCCGCCGAGTCCAGCTTCGTGCCGACGATGAACGTCCCGCTCGACGAGGACGGCGCCCGCAAGGTCTTCAGGCTGATCGACGCTCTTGAGGACAGCGACGACGTCCAGAACGTCTGGGCCAACTTCGACGTCTCCGACGACGTCCTGGAGAAGCTCGACGCCTGAACGGCCGTCGTGCCGGGCGGGACGACCGATTCGCCCCGCCCGGACCGCGCCGCCTAGGTTGGGTGGCTGTGAAGCTACGTGAACTGACCGCGGACGATCTCGACGCGGTGACGGACAATCGCAGGCGGGCCTTCGGACCGGTGTCGGAGGCGGTCCAGCGGCAGTGGGTCGGGATGGTGACCCCCGCACTCGAAGCGGGGAGATATCTCGGTCTCTTCGACGGCGCCCGCCTGGTCGCGACGAGCCGGATCAACGACTTCACCCAGTACTGGCACGGCAGGCCGATCTCCCTCGGCGGCGTCGCCTCGGTGACCGTCGCCCCGGAGGACAGGGGCGGGGGAGCCGGCCGGACCATCATGCTGGCCACCCTTGAGCGCTGCGCCCGCCTCGGTCACCCGGTCTCCGCCCTCTACCCGGCCACCACCCACATCTACCGATCGCTGGGCTGGGAGCACGCCGGAGCCATGCACCGCGCCGTGCTGCCCGCCGAGGCGCTGCGGACCATCAGGCGGACCGAGCAGGTCCAGGTCCGCAGGGCCGGGCCGGAGGACGCAGAGCGGGTCGTCTCGGTCCTGCGGGGAGTCCACCTGGCCACCCGCGCCTGCGGCCCCGTCTGCTGGGACGCCGACGTCTGGCGGGCGCGCCTGGCGACGGGGGACGACTTCGTCTATCTCGCACACGACGGCCTCGTCGTCTACCGCTGGCGCGACCAGGACCTGGAGGTTCCCGTCCTGGTCGCGGGCTCGGAGGCGACCGCGCGGACGCTGTGGTCCCTGGTCGGTTCCTCGGCCTCGATCGCCAGGTCCGTCCACGCGGTCGTGGCCCCCGACGACCCCGTCTTCTGGCTGATCGGGAACCGTCCGACGGACGAGGTGGGCCAGACCCGCTGGATGTTCCGCGTCGTCGACCTGGCCGCGGCGATCCGTGAGCGGGGTTTCCCGCCCGGCGTCACCCTCGACACCGTGATCCAGGTCGAGGACCCCCAGCGGCCGGAGAACTCCGGACCCTGGCACCTGTCCGTCTCCGGAGGGCGGGCGACGGCCGAGCCCGCGGGCACCCTCCCCTCGGCTCTGCCCGTCTTCACGGCCGGGGCGTTCTCCGCCCTGTTCTGCGGGGTTCCGGCCGCGACCCTGCGCAGGACCGGCGGACTGACCGGTTCCGCGGACGGCGACGCCGCCCTGGACGGGGCCTTCCACGCCAGGCCGTACATGCTGGACCACTTCTGAGGGGTGCCTGCCCGGGAACCGTGCGTCGTGTGCGCGCAGGCGGTAGAGTCTGGCACCGAACAGGTGTTCGGCGAGTGGAGGCGTGCCGGTGCGGTTGCCCGAACTGCGGGTGATGGGGGTCGATCCCGGGCTGACCCGGTGCGGGCTCGGCGCGGTCGAGGGACGGCCGGGGGCGCCGCTGACCCTGGTCAAGGTCGGGGTCGTGCGCACCCCCGCGGAAGACGAGACCGGCGCGAGGCTCGTGGCGATCGAGGCGGGCATCGAGAGCTGGCTCGACGAGATCAAGCCGGACGCGGTCGCCGTGGAGCGGGTCTTCGCCCAGCACAACCTCAGGACGGTGATGGGCACCGCGCAGGCCTCCGCGGTGGCGATCCTGTGCGCCTCCCGCCGGGGGCTGCCGGTGGCGTTGCACACGCCCTCCGAGGTCAAGGCCGCGATCACCGGCAGCGGCACCGCCGACAAACGACAGGTCGGCACGATGGTGACCAGGCTCCTGCGCCTGGACGAGATGCCCAAGCCCGCCGACGCCGCCGACGCCCTCGCCCTCGCGATCTGTCACGTGTGGCGGGGCGGGGCGCGCAACAGGCTCGCGGAGGCGGTCGCGAAGGCCGCCGCTCCCGGCACGAGCGCCGCCGCCTACTTCCGCGGCGGGGGCAGGGCCGGATATTCGAAGGGAAGCACGAAGTGATCGCCTCGGTGCGGGGACGGGTGGCCGCGATCGCGCCGGAGGGGGCGGTGGTCGAGGTCGGCGGGATCGGCGTGCTCGTCCACTGCACACCCGGCACACTGGCGGCGCTGCGGGTGGGGGAGGAGGCCAGACTGGCCACCTCGCTCGTGGTCAGGGAGGACTCCCTGACACTGTTCGGCTTCGGCACCGACGACGAGCGTCTGGTCTTCGAGCTGCTGCAGACGGCCAACGGGGTCGGTCCCAAGGTCGCCCTTGCCATGCTCGCCGTGCACACGCCGAACGCCCTGCGGATCGCGGTGGCGAGCGCCGACGTCAAGGCGCTGACCAGGGTGCCCGGAGTCGGCCCCAAGGGCGCTCAGCGGATCATCGTCGACCTCAAGGACAAGCTCGGCACGCCGGAGGAGGCGGTCAACGCCGCGCTCGACGGCACCGCCGCAGTCCCGCCCTGGCGCGACCAGGTGCACTCGGGCCTGGTCGGTCTCGGCTACTCGGTCAGGGACGCCGACGAGGCGGTCGCCACGGTGGCCGTCCAGGCCGACGCCGAGATCGCGCAGGGCAGGGTTCCCCAGGTCGCCGTGCTGCTCAAGGCCGCGCTTCGCGTGCTGAGCGTCCGGTGAGACAGGGCACAGGAAAGGCGGAGACGACGTGAGCGCGGAACGGGATCTGGTCTCACCCGAGATGGAGGGTGACGAGCGCCTGATCGAGGCCGCGCTGCGCCCCAAACGTCTTGAGGAGTTCATCGGCCAGGCGCGGGTGCGCGAGCAGCTCTCCCTGGTGCTGCACAGCGCGTTGCGGCGCAACCGCCCCCCCGACCACGTGCTGATGAGCGGCGCGCCCGGTCTGGGCAAGACGACCCTCTCGATGATCATCGCGGCCGAGCTCTCCGCGCCGCTCAGGCTCACCTCCGGGCCCGCCCTCGAACGGGCGGGTGACCTCGCGGCGATCCTGTCCACCCTCTCCGAGGGAGAGGTCCTCTTCATCGACGAGATCCACCGGATGGCCCGTCCCGCCGAGGAGATGCTCTACCTCGCGATGGAGGACTTCCGCGTCGACATCGTGGTCGGCAAGGGGCCGGGCGCGACCGCCATCCCGCTGGAGGTGGCGCCCTTCACCCTGGTCGGGGCGACCACCAGGGCGGGCCTGCTGCCCGCGCCGCTGCGTGACAGGTTCGGCTTCGTCGCGCACATGGACTTCTACGAGGCCGCCGAACTCGAACAGGTGTTGCACCGTTCGGCACGGCTGCTCGGCCTGCGTCTCCCGGGCGACGCGGCACACGAGATCGCCGGGCGCTCCCGGGGCACGCCCCGCATCGCCAACCGGCTGCTGCGCCGGGTGCGCGACTTCGCCGAGGTCCGGGCGGACGGGGTGATCAGCAGGGACGTCGCCGCCGCGGCGCTGAACCTCTACGAGGTGGACGCCGAGGGACTCGACCGTCTCGACCGCGCCGTCCTGGGCGCCCTGCTCGGCAAGTTCGGTGGCGGTCCCGTCGGTCTGTCAACACTGGCGGTCGCGGTGGGGGAGGAACCGGAGACCGTCGAGGTGGTCGCGGAGCCGTTCCTGGTACGGCAGGGCCTGCTGGCCCGCACCCCTCGCGGACGCGTCGCGACCGCGGCGGCCTGGGTCCACCTGGGGTTGACGCCCCCTCCCGGAGCCTTCGGCGCGGTGCCGATGCCCGGCCAGGGGCCTGACCTGCATGATCTTGGGGATGACCCCGCGGCTTCCTGACGTTGAGTTACGGTGAGAAAACGCACGGGGTTGATCACAAAAAGGTGACAACCGTATCAAAATGGGAACTTCCCCGCGCGCCAGAACGTGACCTCGTTGCCGCGCTCCTAACAGCTCGCCTAAACTCCGTGGCTTGGCTGGCTGTGTAGGCTGACGTGCTGAGCGCGGCGTGGCCTCACATGACGTCCGGCTCCGGCCGGTCATCCTTAACCGAAGGAGCGGCCCAATGGGCGGCAATTACTCCAGCCTTATCATGATCGCGCTGATGGTCGTGGTGTTCTACTTCCTGCTGATCAGGCCGCAGCGTAAGCGGCAGCAGGAGCAGGCGCAGATGCAGAACTCCCTCACCCCGGGGACCCGCATCATGACCACTACCGGGCTTTTCGCGACGGTGGTAGCGATCGACGCCGAAGATGTGATCCTGGAGATCGCCCCCGGCGTCGAGACCCGTTGGGTCAAGGCCGCGATCGGGCGTGTGGTGGGCCCGGTCGACGACACGCAGGGCGACGCCGAGAACACCGACACCGTGGATGACAATGTGGTGGAAACCGCGCAGTCGCCCGGTGACGACCAGGACTCGACGACCAAGAAGTGATAAGTAGGCTCGCCAACATTCCCTATAGCCGAAAGAACTGACGACCAGTGGCCCGACCGACCAGCGGCCAGAGCAGACCGGGGCGCGTGCTCCTACTGCTACTGGCGATTATTCTCGCCATGGGTGGGGTGATGCTCCTGAACAGGGCTTACACCCCCGAATATGGCCTCGACCTCGCCGGTGGCACGACAGTGACACTGCAGCCCGTCACCCCGAACGGCACGGCTCCCACAGAGGAAAGCCTGGATCTCGCCGTCGGCATCATCCGAAACAGGGTGAACGGCAGCGGTATCTCCGACGCCGAGGTCGCCAAATCCGGTGACAACATCGTCATCTCCGTCCCCGGAGTTGGCCAGGAGGAAGTCGTCAAGCTGGTCGGCACCACCGCGGAACTGCGTTTCCGTCAGGTGATGGCGGTCGCGGCAGGGGCACCCCAGCCGCCGGGGCAGATGCCCACCCAGGCGCCGACGCCGTCATCCTCCCCCTCCTCGACGGCTCCCGGCAAGAAGGGCGACAAGTCCCCCGCCCCGTCCGCCTCCCCCGCGGCCGAGCAGGGCACGAAGACGCCGGAGCCGACCGCGACGGCCGCCGCGAACCCGAGCGCCTCGCCCGCGGGCCGCGCCCTGTCGGCGGCGCTCCTCAACCCCAGCCCGGAGGCGACCCCGACCGCCACCGGCAAGCAGGAGAGCAAGCAGGACACCGGCAAGAAGGGCGACAAGGCGGAGGCCTCCCCCTCGGCCAAGCCCGGCCAGAGCGGCTCCCCCTCGCCCCAGCCCTCCTCGCCCGCGGACAACCCGCTGGCCGACGTGGACACCACCGGCATCGACCCGGCGGTGCTCAAGCAGTTCGAGGCCCTCGACTGCTCCAAGAACAAGGGCCAGGGCGCCCAGGACGACCCCAACAAGCAGTACGCCGGCTGCAGCCAGGACGGCAGCGCCAAGTACGTCCTCGACAAGGCGGCCGTCACCGGAAGCGCGATCGCCAGCGCCAACGCGGGCGTCGACCAGACCACCGGTGAGTGGCTCGTCCAGCTCTCCTTCAAGGGGCAGGGCCCCGACCAGTGGTCCAAGGTGACCACCACCGCGTTCAACTCCCAGCCGCCGCGCAACCAGGTCGCCATGGTCCTGGACGGTGTGATCATCTCCGCGCCGGTCATCCAGGAGCCCATCACCGGCGGCCGGGCGCAGATCTCCGGCAACTTCACCCAGGTGACGGCCAACGAGCTGGCCGGCCAGCTGAAGTTCGGCGCGCTGCCGCTGAAGTTCGAGAAGAGCTCGATCGACGAGGTCTCCTCGACCCTGGGCGCCGACCAGCTGCGCGGTGGCATGATCGCCGGTGGCATCGGCCTGGCCCTGGTGGTCGTCTACTCCATGCTGTACTACCGCGGCCTTGGCGTCGTCTCGGTACTGAGCCTGCTGGCCGCCTCGATCCTCACCTACCAGGCGGTCGTGATCCTCGGTGCCTTCGCGGGCTTCCGCCTGTCGCTGCCGCACATCATCGGCCTCATCGTCTCGATCGGTATCACCGCCGACTCCTTCATCGTCTACTTCGAACGAATACGAGATGAGATGAAGGAGGGCCGCCGGTCGCTGCGCACGGCCGTCGAGGTCGCCTGGACCCGCGCCCGCCGGACGATCCTGATCGCCGACGCGGTCATGTTCATCGCCGCCGTCGTGCTGTACTTCCTGGCCGTCGGCGGTGTGGCCGGGTTCGCCTTCGCGATGGGCCTGACCACGCTCATCGACATCGTCGTGGTCTTCCTGTTCACCAAGCCGTTCGTCACGCTGCTGGCCAGGCTGAAGTTCTTCGCCAAGGGACACAAGCTTTCCGGTCTCGACGCCGAGCGCATGAGCAGCACGACGGTCGCCGGTACCAAGACCGTTCCGCAGGAGGCATGATGTCCGGCATCGCGAGTCGGTTGTACCGCGGCGAGATCGACGTCGACTTCGTCGGACGCAGGAAGCTCTGGTACGGCCTGTCCGCCGTGCTGCTGCTGGTGTCCATCGCGGGCCTGCTCTTCAACGGAGGCCTCAACCTGGGCGTCGAGTTCAGGGGCGGTTCGGTCTTCTCCTTCAAGGCGCCCAGCGCCCACATCGAAGAGGTCCGCGACACCTTCAACGGCGCGGGCGCCCACCAGGTCATCGTCCAGACGACCAACAACGGCTGGCGGGTCACCACCGACAGCATGCCCCCCGAGCGGGTGACCACGGTCCAGAAGGCGGTCGCCCAGAAGTACGGCATACAGCAGAACGAGGTCACCCTCCAGGTGATCGGCGCCTCGTGGGGCGGTCAGGTGGCCGACAAGGCGGTCACCGGTCTGATCGTCTTCATGCTGGCGATCATCCTGTACCTCACGGTGGCCTTCGAGTGGAAGATGGCGCTGTCGGCGGTCGTGGCGCTCTTCCACGACCTGGTGATCACCGCGGGCGTCTACGCGTGGACCCAGTTCGAGGTCACCCCGGCGACCCTGCTGGGCTTCCTGACGATCCTCGGATACTCCCTGTACGACGCGGTCGTCGTGTTCGACATGATCAAGGAGGTCACAGCCAAGCTCGGCACGACCTCCAAGATGACCTACACGCAGGCGGCGAACAACGCGCTGAACCACACCCTGATCCGGTCGCTGAACACCACCCTGGTGGCGATCCTGCCGGTGGCCGCGATCCTGTTCATCGGCACCACGCTGTTCGGCGCGGGCACGCTGAGGGACCTCTCGCTCGCCCTGTTCGTCGGCATGATCGTCGGTACCTACTCGTCCCTGTGCGTGGCCACGCCGATGCTGGTCACACTGAAGGAGCGCGAGCCGCGTTACCAGGCGATCGCCCGCAGGCTCTCCTCACAGGGCGGCGGGGCCAAGGGCGGCCAGACGGTCAAGGGAGCCAAGCAGCCGGTCCCCGCGGGGGCCGCCAACGGCTCGGCGCCCGAGGGCGACAAGCGCAAGAAGAAGTAGCCGGAAGTCAGCAAGGCCTCCGTCCCCGCCGAGGGGACGGAGGCTTTTCCTTGAGGGAGCGACGATGAGTGACCTGAGCAGGCTGATCCTGGACCACGTCCGGGACATCCGCGACTACCCCCAGCCCGGCGTCCTCTTCAAGGACATCACCCCGTTGCTCGCCGATCCTGAGGCCCTGGCCGCCGTGATCGACGGTTTCGCCGGGCTCCACCAGGTCGACAAGGTCGTCGGGATCGAGGCCAGAGGCTTCATCCTGGCCGCTCCCGCGGCCTATCGGGCGGGCGCGGGCTTCGTTCCGGTGCGCAAGAAAGGCAAACTGCCCGCGGAAACCCTTGAGGCGTCCTACGATCTGGAGTACGGCTCCGCCACCATCGAGGTCCATCGAGACGCCTTCACCCCAGGGGAACGCGTCCTGATCATCGACGACGTGCTCGCCACCGGCGGTACGGCGCGTGCGGCGGTGGAGCTGGTCCGCAGGGCGGGCGCCGACGTCGTCGCCATCGCCGTGCTCATGGAGCTGGCCTTCCTCAAAGGACGGGAACGGCTGGACGGCGTCGAGGTGCATTCCCTGGTGATTGTCTGATCCCACCCCGCCGGGGAAGGCATCCTGGCCAGTCTGGATACACTGGGGGGATCTGGACTCGAACGTGAGGAGTCTGAGTGCCCCGTGATGTGGTCGTCCCCGACGTGACCGCCGACGGTGGCGGTCCCGAGACGGCCGTCCCGGCAGGCGATGCCGGTTCCGCCATGTCCGGAGCCACCGAGGACAGGCCTGCGGTAAGGCGTAGGCTCGCGCGTTTTGGGGGGCAATGGGGTGGCGCCATGAACCCGGTGCTTGAGCCGCTCTTCCGGACGGTCCGCGCGACGCATCCGAAGGCGGATCTGCGGCTCATCGAGCGCGCCTACGACGTGGCCGCCTACCACCACCGTGATCAGAAGCGTAAGAGCGGTGATCCCTACATCACCCACCCGCTCGCGGTCGCGACGATCCTGGCCGAGCTGGGCACCGACGACGAGACGCTGTGCGCCGCGCTGCTGCACGACACCGTCGAGGACACCGCCTACGGCCTCGACGAGCTGCGCAAGGACTTCGGCGACAACATCGCCCTGCTGGTCGACGGCGTCACCAAGCTCGACAAGGTCAAGTACGGCGACGCCGCCCAGGCCGAGACCGTCCGCAAGATGGTCGTGGCGATGTCCCGCGACATCCGGGTGCTGGTGATCAAGCTCGCCGACCGGCTGCACAACATGCGCACCATGCGCTACCTGCCCGAGCACAAGCGGCAGCAGAAGTCCCGGGAGACACTGGAGATCTTCGCGCCGCTCGCCCACCGCCTCGGCATGAACACCATCAAGTGGGAGCTTGAGGACCTCGCGTTCGCCATGCTCTACCCCAAGCGCTACGACGAGATCGCCCGCATGGTCTCCGAGCGTGCCCCGCGCAGGGACCTGTTCCTGCAGGAGGTCATCGAGAAGGTCTCCGGAGACCTGCGCGAGGCCAAGATCCGCGCGGTGGTCAAGGGGCGCCCGAAGCACTACTACTCGGTCTACCAGAAGATGATCGCCAGGGATGTCGCCTTCGACGACATCTACGACCTGGTCGGCATCCGGGTGCTGGTCGACACGGTCCGCGACTGCTACGCCGCCCTGGGAACGATTCACGCGCGATGGAACCCGGTGCCCGGCCGGTTCAAGGACTACATCGCGATGCCCAAGTTCAACATGTACCAGTCGCTGCACACCACGGTCATCGGCCCCGAGGGCAAGCCCGTCGAGCTGCAGATCCGCACCCACGGCATGCACCACAGGGCCGAGTACGGCGTGGCGGCGCACTGGAAGTACAAGGAGGACATGACCACCTCGGGCCCGCCCGGGGCGAAGCTCAAGCCGGCCAGCGACATGGCCTGGCTCAGGCAGCTCCTCGACTGGCAGAAGGAGACCGCCGACCCGGGCGAGTTCCTTGAGTCGCTGAGGTTCGACCTGTCGGTCTCCGAGGTCTACGTCTTCACCCCCCGCGGTCAGGTGATCGCGCTTCCCGAGGGCGGGACCCCGGTCGACTTCGCCTACGCCGTGCACACCGAGGTCGGCCACCGCTGCATCGGGGCCCGGGTCAACGGCCGTCTCGTGCCGCTGGAGTCGCGGCTCGGCAACGGCGACACCGTGGAGATCTTCACCTCCAAGTCGCCGGACGCCGGTCCCTCCCGTGACTGGCTCAAGTTCGTCAAGTCGGGCCGGGCCCGCAACAAGATCCGGCAGTGGTTCTCCAAGGAGCGCCGCGAGACCGCGATCGAGGCGGGCAAGGAGGCCATCGGCAGGGCGATGCGCAAGCAGGGCCTGCCGCTGCAGCGCCTGATGTCCGGAGAGTCCCTCCTGGTGCTCGCCAGGGACCTGCACTACGCGGACGTCTCGGCGCTCTACGCGGCCGTCGGAGAGGGCCACGTGGCCGCCCAGGCGGTCGTGCAGAAGCTCGTGCACTCCCTCGGAGGGGTCGAGGGCGCCGAGGAGGACATCGCCGAGGTCTCGGTGCCGACGAAGCTGCGCGGCCGTCCCCGCGGCCGGGGCGGCGCGGGCGTGGTCGTCGCGGGCGACTCCGACGTCTGGGTACGGCTGTCGCGCTGCTGCACCCCGGTCCCCGGAGACGAGATCATCGGCTTCGTCACCCGCGGCCACGGCGTCTCGGTGCACCGCACCAACTGCCCCAACGTGCAGCAGCTGAGGTCAGAGCCCGACCGCCTGGTCGAGGTCTCCTGGTCGGCCGCGGAGGACTCGGTGTTCCTCGTGGCGCTCCAGGTCGAGGCGCTCGACCGGCCGCGCCTGCTGTCCGACGTCACCCGGACCCTGTCCGACCAGCACGTCAACATCCTGTCGGCGTCGGTGACGACCTCGAAGGACCGGGTGGCGATCAGCAGGTTCACCTTCGAGATGGGCGACCCCAAGCACCTGGGGCACGTGCTGAAGGCCGTACGCAACATCCAGGGCGTCTACGACGTCTACCGGGTGAGCGGCGCCTCCTAGGCCCTCTCAGGCCCGCCCCGGGCCATACAGCGAAACGGGGGACGCTCCGGAAAGGAGCGTCCCCCGTTTTGGCGCCGGAGGGTCAGGAGAACTCGGCGAGCGTGCGCTCGGCCTCCTCAAGCCAGGAACGGCGGGCGGTCAGGGCCTCCTCGGCGTCCTTGGCCTCCTTGTCCCTGCCGGCCGCCTGGGCCTTGGCCAGACGGCCCTCAAGCTGCCCGATCGACTTGCGCAGCTGGTCGACCGTGTTCTGCGCGCGGGCGCGGGCCTCGGGGTTGGACCGCTTCCACTCGGCCTCCTCGGCCTTGCGGACCGCCTCGTCGATCTTGCGCAGACCGCCCTCAAGCCGGTCACGCTGCTCGCGCGGGACCGGGCCGGCCTCCTCCCAGCGCTCCAGGAGGCCACGCAGGGCGTTCCTGGCGACGCGGGCGTCGGAGACCGGAAGGATCTTCTCGGCCTCGGCCAGCAGCTGCTCCTTGACCTCGGCGTTGGCCGCCAGCGAGGCGTCACGCTCGGCGAAGACCGCCGAACGGGCCTGGAAGAACTGGTCCTGGGCGCCCTTGAAACGGCCCCACAGCTCGTCCTCGACCTCACGCGAGGCCCGGCCGGCCGCCTTCCACTGCTGCATCAGCTCGCGGTAGGCGGAGGCCGTCGCGCCCCAGTCGGTCGAGGAGGCCAGCGCCTCCGCCTCGACGACGATGCGTTCCTTGGCCGAACGCACGCCCTCGCGCTGCTCGTCGAGCCCGGCGAAGTAGGCCTTGCGCCGCTTGGCGAAGGCCGTACGGGCCGCGGACAGGCGCTTCCACAGCGCCGCCTCGGTCACCCGGTCGATGCGCTCGGCGGCCTTCCACTCCTCGACGAGCTGGCGCAGCCGCTCCCCACCGGTCTTCCAGTGGGTGGTGTCGTCGGCGATGCGCTCGGCCTCGGCGACGATGCGTTCCTTGACGCCCCTGGCCTCGGCGCGAGCCACGTCGCGGGCGGCCTTGACCTCCTCGCGGCGCTGGGAGACCAGCTCCGTGAGGCTGTTGAGGCGGCCCAGCAGCCCGTCGAGATCGCCGACCGCGTGCGCGTCGACGATCGCCTCGCGGAGCTTGACGATCGTCGCCTCCGCCTGGGCGGGCGGCAGATCCGTGCCGCGGACCCGCTGCTCAAGCAGCGTGACCTGCCCGGCCAGCTCGTCGAACTTGCGGTGGAAGTAGGCCAGAGCCTCTTCCGGTTCGCCGGCCTGCCAGGACCCGACGGCCCGTTCTCCCTCAGCCGTACGCACGTAGACGGTGCCGTCGTCGTCTACCCGGCCCCACGGGTCGGTGCTCACCGTGTCCTCCCGCAACTTTCATCAGCCTTTCGAGGCTATCCGCCTCTTGGATGTATTACGTCAGCTCTTGTCGGACATTGTCACGTCTTTGATTTCCACGGTTTCCTTCGGGGCGCCGGTGCCGTCCGGGCCCGGGGTGATGACACCCGCCTTGTTCACCTTGTCGAGGATGTCCAGGCCCTTGGTGACCGTGCCGAACGGGGTGTAGTCCGGAGACAGCTGGGCGTCGCCGTAGACGATGAAGAACTGGCTGCCGTTGGTGTCCGGGCCGCTGTTGGCCATGGCCACGACACCGCGGGTGTACTTCGCGCCTTCGAGGTTCTCGTTGACGAAACGGTACCCCGGGCCGCCCTGGCCGTCGGTCGGGTTCTTGCCGTCGGCCTTGGCCAGCGGGTCGCCGCACTGGAGCACGGGGAACTGCTCGGAACCGAGACGGTGGCACTTGGAGCCGTTGAAGTACTTCTTCCCGGCCAGGAACGCGAAGGAGTTGACCGTGCAGGGGGTCTTCTCCGCCGAGACCGCGATGACGATGTCGCCCAGGTTGGTCTTCAGGGTCATCGTCTTCGGCGTGGTGTCCACCTTCGCCGGAGGCAGGCCGACGTTCTTGGCCGGTCCGCCCTCGGTCTCGGCGACGTAACCACAGGTGCCCGCCGCGGGGTCGAAGGCCGCCGGCTTGGCGCCGGTGCCCGTCTCAGCCGGGCTCGCGGGCGCGGACGGGGTGCCCGAGGCGGCGGTCGCCGGGGACGTTCCACCACCTCCGAGCAGGGACATCGCGGCGATCACACCGCCGACGAGCACCACGACGGTCACACTCGTGCCGATGATCGCATTGCGCTTCATACGCGACTCACGTTCGGCGCGCCGCTGCATCTGCCGTTCGTAGTGCTCGCGGGCCAGTTGCTTCTGGCGGTCCTTGCCGCTCACCACTTCGCCCTCCCGAGTGCCGGAGTATCACTTATTGAGGTGGGCGAATCGTATCGGCCAATGGGTAATGGTTCGCAGCCCGCCGACCCGCACCGGTACCCTTCGGTTACATTCCCATCCGTTTTCTTGACGAGATCAGCTGAGGCAGATGCTCATCGCCGGCTTTCCCGCAGGGTCGTTTCAGACCAACTGTTACGCCGTGGCTCCCGCCGCGGGCGAGGAGTGCGTCGTCGTCGACCCCGGTCAGAACGCCGTGGGCGACCTGGACGACCTGCTGCGCGAGCATCGCCTGAAGCCGGTCGCCGTGCTGCTCACCCACGGCCACCTCGATCACATGTGGTCGGTCGCCCCGGTCTGCGGAGCGCGTGACATCCCCGCGTGGATCCACCCCGAGGACCGGGAGCTGCTGTCCGACCCGATCAAGGGGATGTCCCTGGCCTTCGGGCAGCAGCTGTTCGGCGGGCTGACCTTCTCCGAGCCCGACGACGTGCGCGAGATGGCGGACGGAGAGGTGCTGAGCCTGGCCGGGATGGAGCTGACGGTCGACCACGTCCCCGGCCATACCAGGGGGTCGGTGGCTTTCAGGCTGCCCGGGAGCGGGGAGATCCCCGAGGTGATGTTCTCGGGAGACCTGCTGTTCGCCGGCTCCATAGGCCGCACAGACCTTCCCGGCGGGGACTATCCGACCATCCTGCGCAGCCTGGCGGCCAAGTGCCTGCCGCTGTCCGATGAGACGGTGGTGCTGCCGGGACACGGACCACAGACCACGATCGGCCACGAGCGCGCGACCAATCCGTACTTGGCGGAGGCGGCGCCGTACGCCGGTCCCACCAGGGGACTTTAGAAGATGACTCTGCAGGCGCCCAAGGGCACCTTCGACCTGCTCCCGCCGCGCTCCGAGCGCGCGCTGGCCGTCCGGGAGGCGCTGACCGCCCCCGCCAGGCGGGCGGGGTACGGCTACATCGAGACGCCGGTCTTCGAGGACACCGCGCTGTTCGTGCGCGGCGTCGGCGAGTCGACCGACATCGTCTCCAAGGAGATGTACACCTTCACCGACAAGGGCGGGCGTTCGATCACGCTGCGCCCCGAGGGCACCGCGTCGGTCGTGCGGGCGGTCCTCCAGCACGGCCTGCACAACGGCAGGCTTCCGGTGAAGCTCTGGTACTCCGGCAGCCAGTTCCGCTACGAACGCGCCCAGAAGGGCCGCTACCGCCACTTCTGGCAGGTGGGGGCCGAGGCACTGGGGGCGGAGGACCCGGCCCTCGACGCCGAGCTGATCCTGCTGGCCGCGGAGGGCTACGCCGGGCTCGGCCTCACCGGGGTCAGGCTGCTGCTCAACACGCTGGGCGACCGCGTCTGCAGGCCCGCCTACCGCGCCGCGCTGCAGGACTTCCTGCGCGGTCTCGACCTCGACGAGGCGACCAGGGCCAGGATCGAGATCAACCCGCTGCGGGTGCTCGACGACAAACGCCCCGAGGTGCAGGCCCAGCTCGCGGGCGCCCCGCTGGTCGTCGACCACCTGTGCGAGGAGTGCAAGGCCTACCACGAGGAGGTCCGCACGCTGCTGACCGCCTCCGGGGTCGCCTACACCGACGATCCCCGGCTGGTGCGCGGGCTTGACTACTACACGCGCACCACGTTCGAGTTCGTCCACGGCGGGCTTGGCTCGCAGTCCGCGGTCGGCGGCGGGGGGCGTTACGACGGACTGAGCGAGATGCTCGGCGGCCCGGCGCTGCCCAGCGTCGGCTGGGCGCTCGGCGTCGACAGGACGCTGCTGGCCATGGAGGCCGAGGGGCTGCTCGACGACGAGGCGGACGGCCCGCACGTCCAGGTGTACGGTGTGCCGCTGGGCGAGGAGGCACGCCGCCGGATGTTCCTGCTCATCACCGAGCTGCGCCGGGCGGGCCTCGACGCCGACATGTCGTTCGGAGGCAAGGGCGTCAAGGCCGCCATGAAGGGTGCCGACCGGTCGGGCGCGGGCTATGCCGTCATCCTCGGCGAGCGGGACATCGCCGCCGGGACCGCCCAGGTCAAGGACCTGGTCAGCGGCGACCAGAGCGCCGTACCGCTCGCCGAGATCGTCACGACCCTGAAGGAGAGACTGGAGAAATGATCCGCACGCACGAAGCGGGATCACTGCGCAAGGAGCACGCCGGGCAGCAGGTGACGCTGGCCGGTTGGGTGGCGCGCCGCCGTGACCACGGCGGCGTGGTCTTCATCGACCTGCGCGACGCCTCAGGCTCCTGTCAGGTGGTCTTCCGCGAGGAGGACGACGCGCACGGCCTGCGCGCCGAGTACTGCGTCAAGGTCGTCGGGCAGGTGCGGGTCCGCCCCGAGGGCAACGAGAACCCCGAGCTGCCGACCGGCGCGATCGAGGTCGTGGCCTCCGAGGTCGAGGTGCTCAGCGAGGCCGCGCCGCTGCCCTTCCCGATCGAGGGCGGCACCGGGGTCTCCGAGGAGGCCCGCCTGAAGTACCGCTACCTCGACATCCGCCGCCAGCAGGTCGCCCAGGCCATGCGGGCGCGCTCCAAGGCCACCTACCTGGCCCACGAGGTGATGAACGAGCACGGGTTCGTCTACATCGAGACCCCCACGCTCACCCGGTCGACCCCCGAGGGCGCCCGTGACTTCCTGGTGCCGGTCCGTCTCCAGCCGGGCAACTGGTACGCCCTGCCGCAGTCGCCCCAGCTGTTCAAGCAGCTGCTCATGGTCGGCGGCATGGAGCGCTACTACCAGCTCGCCCGCTGCTTCCGCGACGAGGACCTGCGCGCCGACCGGCAGCCGGAGTTCACCCAGATCGACGTTGAGATGTCCTTCGTCGACCAGGACGACGTCATCGCGCTGGGCGAGGCGCTGATCGGCCGCGTCTGGAAGGAGACGATCGGCTACGAGCTGCCGACGCCGCTGCCCCGGATGACCTACGCCGACGCCATGTCCCGCTTCGGCTCGGACAAGCCCGACCTGCGCTTCGGCCAGGAACTCGTCGAGATGACGGAGTTCTTCGCCGAGACGACCTTCCGGGTCTTCCAGGCGCCCTACGTCGGCGCCGTGGTGATGCCGGGCGGTGCCTCGCAGACCCGTAAGGAGCTCGACGGCTGGCAGGAGTGGGCCAAGTCGCGCGGCGCCAAGGGCCTGGCCTACGTCCTCGTCGGCGAGGACGGCACGCTCGGCGGCCCGGTGGCCAAGAACCTGTCGGAGACCGAGACCGCGGGCCTGGCCGCGAAGGCGGGCGCCGCGCCCGGTGACGCGATCTTCTTCGCCGCCGGTACGGCCGCCGCCTCCCGCGACCTGCTCGGCGCGGCCCGGCTGGAGATCGGCCGCCGCTGCGGCCTGATCGACGAGTCGGCGTGGAGCTTCCTGTGGGTCGTCGACGCGCCCATGTTCGAGGAGGACGGAGAGGGCGGCTGGACCGCGGTCCACCACCCCTTCACCGGTCCGAAGCCCGAGTGGGCCGACAACTTCCAGGACCACCCGGGCGAGGCCCTCGCCTACGCCTACGACATGGTCTGCAACGGCATGGAGATCGGCGGCGGCTCGATCCGTATCCACCGCGCCGAGATGCAGCAGCGCGTCTTCGACGTGCTCGGCATCTCCAAGGAGGAGGCGGAGAGCAAGTTCGGCTTCCTGCTCGAGGCGTTCAAGTACGGCCCGCCGCCGCACGGCGGCATCGCCTACGGCTGGGACCGGGTCTGCATGCTGCTCTCCGGCGGCGACTCGATCCGTGACGTCATCGCCTTCCCGAAGACGGCCTCCGGCTTCGACCCGCTGACGGGCGCGCCGACCCCGATCACGGTCGAGCAGCGCAAGGAGGCGGGCGTCGACGCCAAGCCCAAGGCGGACGCCTGAGACGGTCCTGAGGGCCGGTGGGGCACGGCTCCGGGGGTCAACGCCCCGGGGCCGTGCTCGTACGGCTGCGGGCCGTACGGGCACGGCGGGTCAGAAGCGGACGGGCAGCGTGCGCAGGCCGCGGATGAGTGACCCGCTGAGGTTCCACCGGATCTCGGCGGGATCGCAGTCCAGCTCGATGCCCGGCAGGCGTTCCAGCAGCGTCCCGAAGGCGATCGACGCCTCGAGCCTGGCCAGCGGCGCGCCCAGGCAGAAGTGGATGCCGTGGCCGAAGGCCACATGCCGGTTGTCCGCGCGGGTGATGTCCAGGACGTCGGGGCAGGGGAAGACCTCGGGGTCGCGGTTGACCGCGCCGAGCAGGATGTGGACCACGCTGCCCTTCGGGATGTGGACTCCCGCGAGTTCGAGATCCTCTGTGGCGAAGCGGAACGTGGCACGCTCGACCGGTCCGTCGTGCCGGAGGAACTCCTCGACCGCCGACGGCAGCAGTTCCGGCCGCTCCCGTAACAGCTTCAGCTGCTCGGGGGCGGTCAGCAGGGCCAGCATGCCGTTGCCGATCAGGTTGACCGTGGTCTCGTGCCCGGCGATGAGCAGCAGCGTCAGGCCCGCCAGGAGCTCCTGGTCGTCGAGCAGTTCGTCGTCGTCGCGGGCCAGGACCAGCGCGCTGACCAGGTCGTCACGCGGGGCGGCCCGCCGTTCGGCGATGATCGCGGTGAAGTAGTCGCCGACGGCGAGGTTCACCTCGCCGCGGTGCCTGGCCTGTTCCTCGTTGAGCGCGGGGCCGACGAGGGTGCCGGACCAGTCGCGGAAGGCGTCCTGGTCCTCGACGGGCACGCCGAGCAGTTCGCAGATCACCGTGATCGGCAGGGGGAAGGCGAAGTCGTCGAGCAGGTCCGCCCCGCCCCTGGGGAGCATCGCGTCGACCAGGTCGTCGGCGATCTTCTGGACGCGGGGGCGCAGGGCCTCGATCCTGCGGGGGGTGAAGGCCTTGGAGACCAGGCGGCGCAGCCGGGTGTGGTCGGGAGGGTCGCTGTCGAGCATGTTACCGGCCAGGATCCGGTTGTCGGCGTGGAAACGCGCGCGGAACGGCTCGGGCACCCAGGAGACGCTCTTGGCCAGGCGGGGGTCGTTGAGGGCGGGACGGCCGTGCTCGTAGTCGAGCACCAGGAAGGCGCCCATGCCGGGAGGGAAGTCGACCGGATGGACGGGGCCCTTCCCCCTGAGCGCGGCGCAGGCGGCGTGCGGATCGGGGCTCAGTATGAACTCGAAAGGTAACTTCTCCGGCATCGGCGCCCCCCGGGGAGATGGATCGGATCCTGTTCCCCTCCAGTCTGGCCCGGGAGGTCGCGGCTCGCCCGCCGTGTGCGAGATGGTGGCCGTGATGACCGGTATGTCGGTGCGAGCGAGCCTGCGACGAAAGGACCTCACCCCCGTCGAGGCCCTCCGAGGTGGCCCTAGGTGAGCTGAACGTCCTTGATGATCACCGGGATCTTGGGGGCGTTCGAGCCACCGTCGCCGGTGATGTCGTTGGGGTTCTCGATCCAGCCGCCCTTGTAGACCTTGTCGAGGATGTCCATGCCCTGCGTGACCGTGCCGAGGGGCGTGTAGTCGGGCTGCAGCTGGGCGGTCTCGTCCGACAGGGAGATCCAGAACTGGCTGCCGTTCTGGTTCGCCGCCTCGGCCGCCTGGGCCAGCGCGACCGTTCCCCTGGTGTAGGGCAGCCCGCCGAGGTTCTCGTCGTTGAAGACGTAACCCGAGCTGCCCTGGCCGTCGGTGGGGTTCTTGCCGTCGGCCTTGGCCTGCGGGTCGCCGCACTGCAGCAGGCCGAGCCCGGAGTTCTCCGGCGTGGCCAGGCGGTGGCACCTGGTGTTGTCGAAGAAGTTCTTCTTCGCCAGGAAGGCGAAGGAGTTGACCGCGCAGGGGGCCCGGTCCGTCTGGAGCTCGATCACGATGTCACCGAGGTTGGTGGTGATCTTCATGTTCTTCAGCTTCAGGTTGGGCTTGGCCGGGGGCATGCCCACGTACTTGGCCGGGCTGCCGCTGGTGTCCTTGCGGTAGGAGCAGGTCAGCTTGGCCAGCTCCGCCGAGGGGGTCGGCGACGGCTGCAGGGCGGGGGCCTGACTTGGGTCGGCCGCCGCGCTCTTCTCCGAGGAGACGGGGCGCTTGGGGTCGTTGCCGCCGAGGAGGTTCGTCGCGGCGAACAGGCCTCCGGCCACGACGACGACCGCGACGCCGGCTCCGATGAAGGTGTTCCGCCTCGACTTTGCGGTCGACTGCTGGGCGGTCTGCTGGGCCCGCTGGGCCTGCCGCTCCTTGTGCTCCCGCGCCAGCTGGCTCTGGCGGTCTTCGCCGCTCACCGCTTCGTCCTCCAGAATTGCTGTTCCATGACTATTGACTGGGCGAAAGCGTACCCGCCTCGGCGTGTGATGGATGTAAGTGACAGAATCCGTCAGATGGGGTAGGAGAGGAAGACGCGGGTGAAGTGCCGCGTTCCAGGTAGCGTTCACGGTGGGATCCCACCTGCACAGACGCCGCCGATGACCGGAGCCCCCCTATGTTCGACGAGATTCTGGGCCTGCCCGCCCACCCGCTGATCGTCCACGCCGCCGTGGTCCTGACGCCCCTGCTGGTGGTGCTGGCCGCCGTCTACGCCCTGGCCGCACGCACGCGCGCGGTGCTGACCTGGGCGGTCGTCGGGCTCGCGGTCATCTCGCCCGTGACGGTCTTCGCGGCCAGGCAGAGCGGTGAGGAGCTCAAAAGGGGACGTTTCTCCTCGGCGAGCGGGGAGCTCGGGCAGCGCGTCGCCGAGCACGAGAGCTTCGCGACCCCGTTGCTGCTGGCCGTACTGGCGCTCGGAGTGGTCTCACTCGGTCTCGTCCGGCTCACGCGTCCCGGGCGTTCGGAGAGCGCGCCCAAGGGGGTCGGGACGGCGCTGCGCGCGCTGACGGTGGTCCTGGCCGTGGTGGCCGGCTACTACGTGGTGAGGGCGGGCCACAGCGGCGCCGTCGCGGTCTGGGGAGGTTTCTGAGGGATCGGGAGCCCGCCCCCTGACGGTACTGTCTGAGCGTGGACAGCCTGTTCGACTCGGCGGCGGAGGAGGCCCACCGCGGCCATGAGCCACTGGCGGTGCGGATGCGCCCCCGTGGCCTGGACGAGGTGATCGGCCAGCGTCACCTGCTCGGGCCTGGCACGCCGCTGCGCAGGCTCGTCGAGGGCGAGGCCCCGATGTCGCTGTTCCTGTGGGGGCCGCCGGGCACGGGCAAGACCACCCTCGCCTACGTGGTCGCGGGGGTGACCAAGCGCCGCTTCGTCGAGGTCTCCGCGGTCTCCGCCGGGGTCAAGGAGGTCCGCGCCGCCATCGAGCAGGCCCGCCGCGAGCTGGGCATGTCGGGGCGGCAGACCGTGCTGTTCGTCGACGAGGTGCACCGCTTCAACAAGGCCCAGCAGGACGCCCTGCTGCCCGCCGTCGAGAACCGCTGGGTCACCTTCATCGGCGCGACCACGGAGAACCCGTTCTTCTCCGTCATCTCGCCGCTGCTGTCCCGTTCGCTGCTGCTGACCCTGGAGTCGCTGTCGGAGGAGGACATCCGCGGCGTACTCGAACGCGCCGCCGCCGACCCGCGCGGCCTGGACGGTCGGGTACGGCTGGCGCCCGAGGCGGTCGAGCACCTGGTACGGCTGGCCGGGGGAGACGCCCGCAGGTCCCTCACCTATCTGGAGGCGGCCGCGCTGATCGCCGAGGACGAGATCACCGTCGAGGTGGTCGAGCGCGCGGTCGACAAGGCGGCCGTGCGCTACGACCGCCAGGGCGACCAGCACTACGACGTGGTCAGCGCCTTCATCAAGAGCATGCGGGGCTCCGACGCCGACGCCGCGCTGCACTATCTGGCCAGGATGGTCGAGGCGGGGGAGGACCCCAGGTTCATCGCCCGAAGGATCGTCATCTTCGCCTCGGAGGACGTCGGCATGGCCGATCCCACCTGCCTGCAGGTGGCGGTGGCCGCGGCGCAGGCGGTCGAGTTCATCGGCCTGCCCGAGGGCCGCCTGAACCTGGCCCAGGCGGTCGTCCACTGCGCGCTCGCCCCCAAGTCCAACGCGGTGATCACCGCGATCGACGCCGCCGCCCAGGACGTACGGCGGGGCGACATCGGCCAGGTCCCCGCCCACCTGCGCGACGCGCACTACCCCGGGGCACGGGGGCTCGGCCACGGTGAGGGCTACCGCTACCCGCACGACTTCGAGCACGGCCTGGTCCGCCAGGACTACGCCCCCGCCGAGCTTAGGGACCGCCGCTACTACCGGCCGACCCGGCACGGAGCCGAGGCCGCCTTCGCCGACCGCTGGAGCAGGATCCGCGCCTTCCTGCGCGGCGGCCAGTAGCCCCTCAGGAGGGAGGCGCGCCGTCCTGCCGTCGGGCGCGAGGTCCGCGGCGGGGGAAGCGCACGGTCAGCAGCCTGGCGCGGGGGGCGACCCGGCGGGCCAGCGTGAACAGGGCGTCGGTGCGGGAGCGGTCGGCGTCAAGGTGGGTGAAGAGGTTGACGCCCAGGTAGAAGGTGATCGCGGCGTAGGCGAGGTCGCGGGGCGGCATGAGCCTGGCCAGGGGTGAGCCGCCGATGACCCGCTCCAGCGTCTGCTCGACGAAGTCGATCCACGGGTCGGAGCGTTTGACGATCTCCGCCCTGAGCTCGGGCCTGGCGATGCTCGCGCCGACGAGCTCGGAGAAGAGCGTGATGTGCCCCGCCTCCAGGTCGGCCCGGTAGATCGCGGTGGCGATCTCGGCCAGCTCCTCCAGCGTGCGGGCCCGCTCGACGGCTCTGCGGTAGTCGGTCATCCGCTGCTCGGAGGCGCGGTCGAGTGCGGCGAGCAGCAGCGGATCGACCCCGCCGAAGTGGTAGAAGACCAGCGCCGAGTTGACCCCGGCGGCCTTGGCGATGGTACGGGCGCTGGCCCCGGCGTATCCCTCGGTCCGCACGGTCTCGGCGGCGGCCTCGATCAGCCGCTCCCGGGTCTCCGCGCCCGCCTGCTTGTTCACTTCACCGCTCCCTTGCCAAGACGATCTCTTCGATCATACGGTTTAACCGACTGATTAAACCGACCGATGAAGAGGGTGGCCCCATGGATGACCCGTCCGGAAGATCACCGGACTCGGAACCGCTCCCCGAGGACCGGACCGAGCGCAGGGCACGCTGGAACCTCGCCGGTCTGCTCCTGGCCCTGTTCGTCGCGCTCCTGCTCTACCGGGTGCTGCACGCGGGCCACCTGGAGGAGACGACGCTCTTCTACGTCGGCCTCCCCGCCGTCATCGCCATCACGGTCGTGCTGACGAGCAAACCGAGGTCCGCGACCGGCGCGATCCTGGCGACGATCACCGTGGCCCTCGCCTTCGCGGGACCGTTGCTCGGCGAGGGGATCGTCTGCCTGCTGTTCGCGGCCCCGCTCTTCTACCTCGTCGGCCTGCTGATCGGGGCCGTCATCGACTACTTCGACCGGCGGGGACCCCACGCACTCGCCGCCCCGCTGGTGCTGCTCACGCTCGTCGCCGTGGGCGCGGAGGTGGCCGGACCGGCCCGTGACAACGCGGTCACCGCGGTGCGGGCGGCCCCGGGGACCGGGACGGAACAGGCACTGGCCGCCGTCCCCCGCTTCGGCCCGTTCGAGTCGGCGTTCCTGAAGATCGGCTTCCCCAGGCCGCTGGCGGCAACCGGCACCGGCCTCGAAGTCGGCGCCCTGCGGGAGATCACCTTCAACCCGCGCCGCTCCCTCGGCATCGGCGCCCTTCCCGAACCGCGTTCGATGACCCTCAGGGTGAAGGAACGCGGCCCGGGGCGGGTGACCTTCTCCGTGGTCCGCGACACCACGCTGACCCGCTGGCTCGACCTCCGCGAGGCGGAGTTCACCTGGGGGAACGGGAGGCTCGCGGTGACCCTGCGCTACCGCCGTACCTTCGACCCCGGCTGGTACTTCGGCCCCCTGCAGCGCTACGCCGTCGGCCAGGCCGCCGACTACCTGGCCGGGACCTTCGCCCGATGACGGGCGACCCCGTGCTGGTGCGCGGTCTGGCCCTCGCGGTACCGGTCGCCGCGGTGCTCGCGGCCACCTGGAGAGGCCGGGTCCGCCGGGGGCTCGGAGAACGGGACGCGGCCGCGGCGATCCTGGCCACGCTGTGGAACCTGGAGGCGCTCATCGCGGTGAACCTCCTCGCCCAGGACCTCGGCTGGTGGCGCTTCACCGCGGTAGGGGCCCTCTACCGGGGCGTTCCGATCGACCTGCTGCTGGGCTGGGCACTGCTCTGGGGCGCGGTGCCCGGCCTGGTGGCACGCCGGGCGCCGATCCCGCTGGTCGCCGCGTCCCTCGGCTGGCTGGACCTGGCGGTGATGCCCCTGGCCGAGCCCGTCGTCGTGCTCGGTGAGCACTGGCTCGCCGGGGAGGCGGTCGCGATGGCCGTCGCCCTGCTCCCCGGTTTGCTGGTGGCCTCCTGGACGGCCGGAGGCCGCCGCCTGCCCCTCAGGGCCGCCGCCCAGATCGTCCTCGCGGCCGCCGGGGGCATGGCGCTGCCCATCGTGCTGACCGGGGCGTGGCGGCAGCCCACGTGGGTGCTCGGCCTCATGGCGCAGGCGCTGGCCGTGCCCTCGCTGCTCGGGCTGGCCGCCGTACGGGAGTTCGCGCTCGCCGGCCGGGGGACGCCGCTGCCGTACGACCCGCCGGAACGGCTGGTGGTCACCGGGCCCTACGCCTACGTCCGTAACCCGATGCAGGCCGCGATGACGGGCGGCTACCTGCTGCTCGCCCTGCTCGACCCGGTGTTCCTGGCCGCGGCGCTGGTCGCCTTCGCCTACGGGGCGGGGCTGGCGGCCTGGCACGAGGGGGAGGGGCTCACCGCGCGCTTCGGCGGGGAGTGGGCCGCCTACCGGCGCGCCGTACGGGCGTGGGTGCCCAGGTGGCGGCCCGTCGCCTTCCCCGGGGCCGTCGCGTCCGTGTACGTGGCCACCACCTGCGGGATCTGCTCGCAGGTCGGCGGATGGATCGTCGCGCGCCGTCCCGCCGGGCTGCGCGTGCTCGCCGCGGAGGACCACCCCGCGGGGCTGCGCCGGATCACCTACGAGTCGGCGGACGGGCGCGGTGCCCAGGGGGTGGCGGCGATCGCCCACGTGCTGACCCACATCCACCTCGGCTGGGCCCTGGCGGGCTGGACGCTCATGATCCCGGGGGTCGGCCGGTTCGCCCAGCTCTGCATGGACGCCTTCGGGGGCGCGCCCAGGACCCTGGCCGTACGGAACGGGCCGTCGCCGGCGGGGAAGCCGGGCGGGTACGGCCGACCGCCTGGGCGTCGTGTCACGGTATGCCGGGGAAGCGGTTCGGGACGCGGTAAGGTCTTGCCTGTTCCAGCCGGGTCAACTAAGGAGATCGGCGCATGCTTACCGCAGGAGAGGTCGCCGGACTGATCGTCGCGATGGCCTGGGCGATCCTGGTCTGCTTCCTGGCCGTGGCGCTGGTCAAGCTGGCCCGGCTGCTGACCGAGACCACCAAGATGGTCTCCGAGCTGGGCGAACGTGTGGTCCCGCTGCTGGAGGACGTCACGGTCACCGTCAGCGAGACCAACCGCCAGCTGGTCGCCGTCGAGGCCATCGCCAAGGACGTCAAGCAGGTCAGCGGGCACGCCGCCAAGATCAGCGACGTCACCCAGACCCTGGTGACCGGGCCGTTGATCAAGCTCGCCGCGCTGACCCACGGCGTCAGGCGCGCCCTGTCGGCCCGCAGGAACGGCAGGCCCGGCTCCCGGGTCCTCGAAGGGCGGCGGCGATGATCCGCAGGCTCTTCTACATCTCCCTGGGCGCGTTCGGCGCCGTGTGGGCGATGCGTAAGCTGCAGTCACTGCATCCGAACCACCTGGCGCGCCGTGCGGTGCGCGGCGCCTCGGGGGTCCTGGACCAGGCCCGGGACTTCGCGGCCGAGGCGCTGGACGGCGCGGCGCAGCGGGAAACCGAGTTGCGCTCCCGATTCGGCCTCGACAGTGTTGAGAACACCTACACCTACCACGTAAAGGATGGCCGCTGACATGGAGTCGGCAGAGATCGCCCGCCGCTTCCTGCGCTTCTTCGAGGAGCGTGGGCACACCGCCGTGCCCTCGGCCAGCCTCATCGCCGAGGACCCGACGCTGCTTCTCGTCCCCGCGGGCATGGTGCCGTTCAAGCCCTACTTCCTGGGCCAGCAGAAGCCGCCCTACCCCCGGGCGGCCAGCGTCCAGAAGTGCGTGCGCACCCCCGACATCGACGAGGTCGGCAAGACCACCAGGCACGCCACCTTCTTCCAGATGCTCGGCAACTTCTCCTTCGGCGACTACTTCAAGGAGCGGGCGATCCCGCTGGCCTGGGAGCTGCTGACCAAGCCCGAGTCCGAGGGCGGCTTCGGCTTCCCCGAGGAGCGGCTCTGGGTCACCGTCTACCACGACGACGACGAGTCCTACGACATCTGGCACCACAAGGTCGGCATCCCCGCGGAGCGCATCCAGCGCCGCGGCCTGGCCGACAACTACTGGCACATGGGCGTGCCCGGCCCCGGCGGCCCCTGCACCGAGATCTACTACGACCGCGGTCCCGAGTACGGCAGGGACGGCGGCCCGATCGCCGACGAGAACCGTTACCTGGAGGTCTGGAACAACGTCTTCATGCAGTTCCAGCTCGGTACGGTGCGCAGCAAGACCGACTTCGACATCGTGGGCGAACTGCCCGCCAAGAGCGTCGACACCGGCATGGGCCTGGAGCGGATGGCCGCGATCCTGCAGGGCGTCGACAACATCTACGAGATCGACACCACCTACAAGATCCTCGACAGGGCCGCGGAGCTGACCGGGACCCGCTACGGCCGTGACGAGCGCGCCGACGTCTCGCTGCGCGTGGTCGCCGACCACGTCCGCACCGGCGTGATGCTCGTCGCCGACGGCGTGCTGCCCTCCAACGAGGGCCGGGGCTACGTGCTGCGGCGGATCCTGCGCCGTGCGATCCGCAACCTGCGCCTGCTGGGCGCGGGCGAGCAGCGCTACATGCACGACCTGACCGCGGTGACCATCGACGTGATGGGCGATCTCTATCCCGACCTCAAGGCCGACGCCCCGCAGATCCACGGCGTCATCGACGCGGAGGAGGCCTCCTTCCTCGGCACCCTGCGCACCGGCACCGCGATCTTCGACGCGGCCGTCGAGGAGACCAAGCGCAAGGGACGGGGCACCCTCGGCGGTGACCAGGCCTTCCAGCTGCACGACACCTACGGCTTCCCGATCGACCTGACCCTGGAGATGGCCTCCGAGCAGGGCCTCAAGGTCGACGAGGAGGGCTTCCGCAGGCTGATGAAGGAGCAGCGCGACCGCGCCAAGGCCGACGCCGCCGCCAAGAAGACCGGAAACGCCGACATCTCGGTTTTCGGCCAGATCCTGGAGAAGACCGGCAGGGTCGAGTTCCTCGGCTACGACAACGTGACCGCCGAGTCCGCGGTCATCGGCCTGCTCGTCGACGGGCTCCCGGTCCCCGCCGCGGGCGCGGGCACCACCGTCGAGGTCGTGCTCAGCCGTACCCCCTTCTACGCCGAGGGCGGCGGCCAGCTCGCCGACCAGGGGATCATCCGCACCGACGGGGCCGAGGTCGAGATCGTCGACGTGCAGTCCCCGGTCTCGGGCGTGATCGTGCACCGGGGCAAGGTCAGGACCGGTGAGGTCCGGGTCGGAGACCAGGCCCAGGCCGAGATCGACGTCGAGCGGCGCCGCGCCATCTCCCGCAGCCACACCGCCACGCACCTGGTGCACAGGGGCTTCCGCAACGCGCTCGGCGAGACGGCCGCGCAGGCGGGTTCGGAGAACTCGCCCGGCCGTTTCCGCTTCGACTTCACCGCGGCGGGCGCCGTGCCGCCCAGTGTGCTCCGTGACGTCGAGGACGAGGTCAACGCCATCCTGATCAACGACCTGAAGGTCAACGCCTTCCACACCTCCCAGGCGGAGGCGAGGGCGATGGGCGCGCTGGCCCTGTTCGGCGAGAAGTACGGCGAGACCGTCCGCATCGTTGAGGTCGGCGACTACTCCCGTGAGCTCTGCGGCGGCACCCACGTCGCGAGCTCGGGCCAGCTCGGCCTGGTCAAGGTGCTCGGCGAGGCCTCGATCGGCGCCGGAGTGCGACGGGTCGAGGCCCTGGTCGGCCTGGACGCCTTCCGCTTCCTGGCCCGTGAGAGCGTGCTCGTCGCCCAGCTCTCCGAGCAGCTCAAGGCCCGCAGGGAGGAGCTGCCCGAGCGGATCGAGGGCATCGTCACCCGGCTGCGCACCGCGGAGAAGGAGCTGGACAGGCTCCGTTCCGCCCAGGTCCTCGCGCTCGCGGGCGAGATGGCCGCCGGAGCACGTGATCTGGGCGGAGTGTCCGTGGTGACACACCGCGCGCCTGATGGCACCTCTGCGGATGATCTGCGTAAACTCGCCCTTGACGTGCGCGGACGGTTCCCAGGGGATCGCGCGGCGGTCGTCGTCGTCGCGGCGGTTCCCGCCGACCGGCCGGTCGTCGTGGCCACGGTCAACGACGCGGGCCGTGAGCGCGGCCTCAAGGCGGGCAGACTCGTCGGCGTCGCGGCCAAGGCCCTCGGCGGTGGCGGCGGCGGCAAGGACGACGTCGCCCAGGGCGGCGGGACCCGGCCCGAGGCGATCGGCGACGCGCTGGGCGCCGTCGAACAGGCGATCGCCCAGACACTCGCCTGAGCGGCCGAAGCCGGTGAGCCGCGCGCGGCTCTGAGGCGGAGGCGGAGAACATGATGAGAAGTGGCATCCGGCTGGGTGTCGACGTCGGCTCGGTCCGCATCGGCGTGGCCCGCAGCGATCCGTCCGGATTGCTGGCCACGCCGGTGGAGACCGTACGGCGAGGCAGAGGCGACCTCGACCGGCTCGCGGAGATCGCGGCCGAGTACGAGGCGGTGGAGATCGTCGTCGGCCTGCCGACCTCGCTCTCCGGCCGTGAGGGGCAGGCGGCGGGGGTGGCCCGCGAGTTCGCGGGCAGGATCGCCTCGCGGCTGGCGCCCGTCCCCGTCAGGCTGTTCGACGAACGGCTCACCACGGTCACCGCGCAGCAGGGGCTGCGCGCCAGTGGCGTCAGGGCCAGAGAGCAGCGCGGCGTGGTCGACCAGGCGGCGGCGGTCGTGCTGCTCCAGGCTGCCCTGGACAACGAACGGGCGACCGGCAGGCCGCCGGGCGTGGCGGCCGGTCCACCGGCAGGGCCGTCC
Source organism: Streptosporangium sp. NPDC000239 (assembly GCF_040300765.1). Taxonomy (NCBI): domain Bacteria; kingdom Bacillati; phylum Actinomycetota; class Actinomycetes; order Streptosporangiales; family Streptosporangiaceae; genus Streptosporangium; species Streptosporangium sp. NPDC000239. Next base: position 449,493 of record NZ_JBEPEI010000005.1, read on the forward strand.
TCCGGGTCGCCGAGAGGTTCTTCGTCCGGGCCGCCGGGCGCCCGGCGGCCCGGTGAGGAGAGGCCGAGCGGCGGGACCGGACGGTGAGCGGGCGGCGGCTGGCATGGCTGCTGGCCTGTGGCGCGGGCGCCGCGCTGCTCGGAGCCGGGGGCTATGTCCTGGCCAGGCCCTACCTCACCCCCGCCGACTTCGAGGGGCCCGGCACGGGAGCGGTCACCGTGCGGATCGCGCAGGGCGCGAGCGCGGGGGAGATCGCCGCGACGCTGGCCGAGGCGGGGGTCGTGGCGAGCGCGGGCTCGTTCGTCGCGGTGGCCGAGGAACGCGGGAAGGCGGGCAGCCTGTTCCCCGGGCACTACCGGATGCGCAAAGGCATGTCGGCCACCTCGGCACTCGACCTGCTGACCGAGCCCCGCTCCCGGATGGTGCGGCGTGTCGTCGTCCCCGAGGGGCTGCGTCTGCCGGAGCTGCTCGACCGGCTCGCGGAGGGCACGGGGATGCGCAGGGCCGACCTCGCCGGGGCGGCGAGGAACCTCCGGGCGCTGGGCCTGCCCGGCTACGCCAGGGGCCCCGAGGGCTTCCTGTTCCCGGCGACCTACGAGGTGGAGCCGGACACGACCCCGGCCGAGCTGCTCGGGGCCATGGTGGAACGTTTCAAGGACGCCGCCGCCGACCTGAACCTGGAACGGCGGGCCGCCAGGAGGGACCTGACCCCGCTTGAGGCCGTCACGGTGGCCAGCATCGTCCAGGCGGAAGGTGGGAGATACTCGGACTATCCGAAGATCGCTAGAGTGATCTACAACCGGATCAAGGCCGGTTCCCCCCTCCAGCTCGACACCACGGTGCTCTACGCGCAAAGGCGCAGAAGCCTCATGGTCTCGGAGAAGGACACCACGGTGCGCTCGCCGTACAACACCTATCTGAGGCCCGGCCTGCCGCCGGGCCCCGTCGCCAGTCCCGGGGAGAAGGCGCTGAGAGCGGCGCTTCGGCCTGGCCGGGGAAGGTGGTTCTGGTTCGTCACCACGGATCCGGCGCATAGAATCACGAAATTCACTGACAAAGAGAGTGAGTTTGTGAGATACCGGGAACAGCTGAACAGATACCTCGGGACGCACTGATGTCCGGCGGAACACCCCCCGTTCCGCCGCGCGCGGCGATCCACTCCGGCGGTCCGAACGAGGGCCAACGGCGGTCCGAGGTGTCCGGTCCGGGGCTCCTCCTCGGTTTGGCGGACCCGCTTGACGCCACGCCGTCCCTGCCGGGAGATTGGCCAGCGCATCTATGAACGGGCTCGATATGGACTTTCTGGTCGGCGCCGAGGACGACGACGGGTCACGGCGTGGCTCTCGCCAGTCTCCAGGACGGCGTGGCCGCCGCAGAAGGCGTCGCCGCAACAGGGGCGGCTTCCTCGCCCCGATGCTCGCGGTCATCGTCCTGATCGGCGGTCTCGGCGCGGCGGGCTTCTACGGTTACACCTGGCTGCGTGAGATGACGACTCCCCAGGACTACGCCGGTGAGGGCAGTGGCGAGGTCGTCATCGAGATCAAGGACGGTCAGACCGCCTCCGACGTCGCCCAGACCCTGGAGAAGCAGGACGTCGTCAAGAGCGCCAGGACGTTCACCGGGGCCGTCGCCGACGCGGGCAAGAGCGCCTCCCTGCAACCGGGTGAGTACCGCATGCGCAAGCGGATGTCCTCGGCGGCGGCCGTCAAGCTGCTCGATCCGTCTCTGCGGCTGCTGGAGCGGGTGACGCTGAAGGAGGGCCTGCGCCTGTCCGACACCCTGGCGACGCTCGCCAAGGAGACCGGCAAGCCGCTCAAGGAGTTCCAGCAGGCCGCGAAGAACGTCAAGGCGCTCGGCCTGCCCGGCTACGCCAAGGGACGCCTGGAGGGCTACGCCTTTCCCGCCACCTACGACATCACCCCCAAGATGACCGCGGCGGACATCCTCACCGCGATGGTCGACCGTTTCAACCAGACGGCCGACAAGGACGGGCTCGTCTCGGCGGCCAAGAGCCTCGGGCACACCCCGCACGAGATCATGACGATCGCCAGCATCGTCCAGGCCGAGTCGGGCAGCGTCGAGGACATGTCCAAGGTGGCCCGGGTCATCTACAACCGCCTGGACGGCAACCGCAAGCTGGAGATGGACAGCACGGTGATGTACGGGCTGAACAAGTACGGCATCTCCGCCACCAACGCCGACCTGGAGAGCAAGTCGCCCTACAACACCTACAAGCGGCTCGGCCTGCCGCCCGGCCCCATCGCCAACCCGGGTGACCACGCCATCCAGGCGGCGCTCGACCCGGCCAAGGGCGACTGGATCTGGTTCGTCACCACAGACCCCAAGCGCGGCATCACCAAGTTCGCCTCGACGGAGGCTGAGTTCTTCCAGTTGAAGGCGGAGTTCGAGAAGAACAGGAACGGCGGATGACGCGGGCGGCGGTCCTGGGCTCGCCCATCGCCCACTCGCTCTCGCCCCACCTGCACCGGGCCGCCTACGAGGCCCTCGGCCTGTACGACTGGCAGTACGAGGCCTTCGAATGCGACGAGGCGGGGCTGCCCGCCCTGCTCGACGGGCTCGGCCCCGGCTGGGCGGGCCTGTCGCTGACGATGCCGCTCAAGCGCGCCGTGCTCCCGCTGCTCGACACGGTCTCCGACCTGGCGGTCGAGGTCGGCGGGGCGAACACCGTGATCCTCTCCGAGGGCGGTCGCCACGGGGAGAACACCGACGTGTACGGCATCGTCCAGGCGCTCACCGAGGCCGGGGTCAAGCCGCCGCACGGCGCCACGGTCCTCGGCGGCGGGGCGACGGCCGCCTCGACACTGGCCGCCCTGCGCGAGCTGGGCCTCTCGCGGGCCAATCTGGTGGTCCGCGACCCGGCCAGGGCGGGCGAGACGGCACAGGTGGCCGAACGGCTCGGCACCGCCCTGTCGGTGCGCACCTTCGACGAGTTGGAGAGCGTCCTGGACGTCGACCTGGTCGTCTCCACCCTGCCCTCCGGCGCCGCGGACGGTTTCGCCGGCCTGCTGGCCGGGGTGCCCGCGCTCTTCGACGTGGTCTACGCGCCGTGGCCGACCCGGCTGGCCTCGGCCGTCGAGGCCGCGGGCGGCACCGTGGTCGGTGGCTTCCCGATGCTGCTGCACCAGGCGGTCCGGCAGGTCGAGATGATGACCGGCCGGACCGACGTCCCGGTCGAGGCGATGCGCGCGGCGGGCAAGGCCGAGATCGTCAGGCGAGCGGCTCCGGGGAGCTGACGGTCCCCGAGCCGTACGGCCGGAAGCCCCTCCTGGCCACGACGAAGGCGGTGACGCCCACCAGGACCTGGACGAGTCCGGGAAGCCACTCGTCGTGCGACATCCCGGACCACGGCACGCCGCGGTAGAGCACCAGGAACAGCGGCACCAGGAGGACGACGGCCCGGCGTCCCGCCGGGGTGCGGCTGGCCGCTCCACAGGCCATGCAGACCATCGTCGTCATGGCCAGGGAACCGAGGAAGTACTCGGGGGCGAGGAAGTGCTCCAGAGCCGAGGCGACGTTCATCGTCAGGATCGCCGCGGCGGTCCAGCGCAGCAGCGAACGGCGGCCGACCAGCGTCGCCCCCGCCGTCGGGCTGGGGGCGAACGTCAGCAGGAGCGCGACAGCGAGGTCGGGCAGTGCGTAGAACGCCCTCTCGAAGGGGGTGAACGGGTCGATGCCCATGCTGAGCACAGCCGGGATCGTCGTGCTGGCGGCCGTCAAGACCCAGGCCGCCGCCGCGGCCGCCCAGCGCGGGCCGCGCAGCGCGAGCCAGACGATCAGCAGGCGCGGCAGCGCGTAGACGGCGGGCGTCAGGGCGTAGAGGAGAGGCTGGGTGCCGTCGACGGTCAACAGTATGGTGCCCCAGGTGCTCATCTCCAGGACCAGCAGGTGGAGCGGGGCGACGATCGCGGCGATGTTCAGCGCGTCACGCCAGGATCCGCCGCTGCCCGGGCCGAAGGCGTGCCGCAGGCGGATCAGCACCCCGCCCTTGACCAGGTCGAGCACGTCACGCGGGTCGGGGAACCGCCACCCTTGCCCGGCCTGCGCCAGCATCACCCCGAGCATCTCCTCCCCGTGCCTGGCCCTGTGCTCGGCCGGGTAGAGGGCCAGCAGCCTGCGGTAACGCTCCTCCAGTGTGCTCACGCCACACCCCCGCCCACGCCGGGGACCAGGGCACGCAGCCGGGTCGAGGCCGCCTCGGCGTGCCTGCGCAGCCGTTCGGCCTCGGTGGCCAGGCGGGTGCCGCCCTCCGCGGTCAGCCGGTAGTAGCGCCGTATCCGGCCCTCCACGACCTCCTCGCGGTCGGTGGCGATCAGGTTTTCGGACTGGAGGCGGTCGAGGGCGGCGTACAGGGTTCCCGCCCGCAGGCGCACCCGGCCGCCGGAGATCTCCTGGACGTCGCTGATCACCCCGTAACCGTGCTGGGGTCCCGCGGCCAGGGCCGTGAGGATCAGGAACGTCGGCTCCTGCATCGATCTCTGGTTCATATGGTCTTTATATATCGACCATCGGCATATTGAGAAGGTGGGATCGGGAATGATTCGGCGGGTGTCGGGGGGTGTGATAGAGTAACTACTCGATCGGTCCGGCATGCCTGCTGGACGCGCAAGCGGAGGTTCACCTCCCACCTGGTCGACCGAGAGGTCGGCAGGTCAAGGATCACAGCCGGATGACTCCGGCCGAGCTCGCGGTGTGTGAATCGGCGAGTTCATGTGGCCCCGCATGCGCGACGTGCGGGGCATTCGCGCTTCTCGACCTGGAAACGGCCTGTGTTCCGCGACCCTCCCGGCACGATCGAGTATGTGCAAAGCCGCCTGCAAGGACGGCGGCGGATCGCAACCTAGGAGGCCTCATCAGCGCCGAGCCCCGCATCAACGACCGTATTCGCGTCCCCGAGGTCCGCCTCGTCGGTCCGAACGGCGAACAGGTTGGCATCGTCTCCATCGGCGATGCTCTGAAGCTGGCTCAGGAAGCCGATCTCGACCTCGTCGAGGTCGCGGCTACGGCTCGCCCGCCCGTGTGCAAGCTCATGGACTACGGCAAGTTCAAGTACGAGTCCGCGATGAAGGCACGCGAGGCGCGGCGTAACCAGGCGTACACGATCATCAAGGAGATCAAACTCCGCCCGAAGATCGACCCGCACGACTACGAGACCAAGAAGGGTCACGTGGTGCGGTTCCTCAAGGCGGGGGACAAGGTCAAGGTAACGATCATGTTCCGCGGCCGGGAGCAGTCCCGGCCCGAGCTGGGCTTCCGGCTCCTGCAGCGGCTGGCCGAGGACGTCACGGAGCTCGGCTTCGTCGAGTCCCAGCCCAAGCAGGATGGCCGTAACATGATCATGGTTATCGGGCCGCACAAGAAGAAAGCCGAGGCCAAGGCCGAGAAGGCGGCGGCCAAGGCGCGGCGTGACGACGATGCCGCGGACGGGTCTCAGGACGAGCAGGTGCCCGCTCCGCAGGAGTGACTCGCATAGCCTGAACCGTCAGGCAGTCGCGAGATGAAGCCGAGGCCGGGTCCGGTCTCACAGTCAGGCATGCCCTTGACTCGGGTTACCGGCCCGGGACATCGGCACGATCGAGGGAGAGACGGCTGAGATGCCGAAGATGAAGACGCACAGCGGTGCGAAGAAGCGGTTCCGGCTCACCGGCTCAGGCAAGATCAAGCGCCGCCGCGCCAACCGCGCCCACTACAACGAGTGGAAGTCCTCCAAGCTGACGCGTCGTCTCAAGCCCGAGGTCGTGCTCTCTGACGCCGACGCCAAGAAGATCAAGAAGCTGCTCGCTAAGTAACGGCCCCCGGGGAGATAGATACAAATGGCACGCGTGAAGCGGGCGATCAACGCCAAGAAGAAGCGCAAGGTCGTTCTCGAGCGGGCGAAGGGCTACCGGGGGCAGCGCTCCAGGCTGTACCGCAAGGCCAAGGAGCAGATGCTCCACTCGATGACCTACGCCTACCGCGACCGCAAGGACCGCAAGGGCACCTTCCGCCGTCTGTGGATTCAGCGCATCAACGCCGCTGCCCGTCAGAACGGCATCACCTACAACCGCCTCATCCAGGGGCTGCGTCTGGCCTCCATCGAGGTCGACCGCAAGATCCTCGCTGACCTCGCGGTCAACGACGCCGCCACGTTCGCGACCCTGGTCGAAGCCGCCAAGAAGGCGCTTCCGGCCGACGTGAACGCGCCGGTCGCCGGCTGAATCCGGCGCCGACGAACGCGCTGAAGAACACGCGGCCCACAGCGATCACGCTGTGGGCCGCATTCGCATTCCTGGGGAACGGACATGGCGGGATCTGAGCTGACCAACATCAAGTCGCCGCGGGTCAAGGCGGCCAGGCGGCTGACCAAACGAGCCTTCAGGGACCGGGACCGGTCCTTCCTGGCGGAGGGACCGCAGGCGGTTCGTGAGGCGCTGGCGCTCGACGGCGTCGTGACCGAGCTGTTCACCACCGTCGAGGCCGAGGCGCGCCACGCCGACCTCGTCGCCGCCGCCGTCTCCGCGGGGGTGCCCGTGCACCGGGCCAGCGGTGAGGTGATGGCCGAACTGGCCCAGACCGTCACCCCGCAGGGCCTCCTGGCGGTGTGCCGGTTCGTGCACGTTCCCCTGGAGAGCGCGGTCACCGACCAGGCGAGGCTCGTCGCCGTGCTCGCCCACGTCCGCGACCCGGGCAACGCCGGGACCGTGCTGCGCACCGCGGACGCCGCGGGGGCCGACGCGGTGGTCTTCACCGACGCCTCCGTCGACCCCTACAACGGCAAGTGCGTTCGGGCCAGCGCCGGGAGCCTCTTCCACCTGCCCGTCGTCACCGGTGCCCCGGTGGCACAGGCCGTGGACAGGCTCAAAGGGGCGGGCCTGCGGGTGTTCGCCGCCGACGGCGCGGGAACGCGGACGCTCGACGACGTCGACCTCTCGGGGCCCGCGGCCTGGATCTTCGGCAACGAGGCCTGGGGGCTGCCCAAGGAGATCCTCGACCTTGCCGACGAGGTGGTCAGGGTGCCGATCTACGGCGGGGCGGAGAGCCTCAACCTCGCGACGGCCGCCGCGGTGTGTCTGTATGCCTCTGCCCGGTCTCAACGTGTACGTCCCCTGAGCGGGTGAGGCCCCCCGTCCCGAGGCTGCCGGAGGACACGCGAAACCCGCTATTGTCGGCGTTGTAGCGTCGAGGAGGCGGGGTCGTGCACGGCGAACACACCGACGAGCGGAGCGCTGATTCCGCCTGTGTGATCGACGTCGACGACCTTCCCGACGGCCTCGTCGTGACCGATCGGGACGGCCACGTGCTGAGCGTCAACCGGGCCGCGACCCGGCTGACCGGGATCGGCTGGGACCAGGCCGTCGGACGTCACGTGCGGGACGTGTTCTCCTTCCGCGATCACGACGGGCGCGACTGGTGGAAGTGGCTCGACACCTACGGCGGCCTGCCGACCCGCACCCGCCAGCCCGAGCTGCCGCTGCGCACTCCCGGCGGTCAGGAGATGCTCGTCGCGGCCCGGCTGGTGCGCAGGCCCGAGCGGGGTGGCGAGATCGCCCGTGTGGTGATCACGATGCGTGACGCGGGCGCGCGGGCCAGGCTCGAACGCAGCCGCGCGGACCTGGTCTCGACCGTCGCCCACGAGCTGCGCTCCCCGCTGACCAGCGTCAAGGGGTTCACCGCGACCCTGCTCGCCAAATGGACCCGCTTCACCGACGACCAGAAGCTGGTCATGCTGGAGACGGTCAACGCCGACGCCGACCGGGTGACCCGGCTGATCACCGAGCTGCTCGACGTGTCCCGCATCGAGTCGGGGCGCCTTGAGATCCATCGTCAGGTGGTCGACGTCCCGGCGAGGGTCCAGAAGATCATCGATGGGCGGGTCGCAGCGGGGGAGCCCGAGGGGCGCTTCCTGCTCCGGGTGCTGGGCGAACTTCCCGAGACCTGGCTCGATCAGGACAAAATCGACCAGGTGCTGGCCAACCTGATGGAAAACGCCGTGCGCCACGGGCGCGGTACGGTGACAATAGTCGTCGAACCGAACCAATGGGGAGTGACCGTGTCCGTCCGTGACCAGGGAGAGGGCATTCCGCCCGAGCTGGCCACGCGCGTGTTCCGGCAGTTCTGGCGGGGCAACGCCCGCCGCCGCGGTGGCACCGGCCTCGGTCTCTTCATCGTCAAGGGTCTCATCGAGGCCCACGGCGGCACCATCTCCGTGCAGCGGGGGCCCGAGGGCGGGGCCGAGTTTCGATTTATGGTGCCCACCGGCACCCCTGACTTCGCCTGAGCGCGGATGCCAGCCCGGTGGGCTTCCCCGACTAGACTCATGGCCGCTCAAGCCCTGGATTCGGAGCTTTCTCTTGTCTAACTACGACCCGGTCGAGGTGACCCCGCTGCACGCCGACGAGGTGGCGCGCATGCAGGCGGAGGCGCTCGACGCCGTCAAGGCGGCGCGCGACCTCGACGAACTCAAGCAGGTACGGCTCGCGCACGCCGGCGACCGCTCGCCGATCGCCCTGGCCAACCGTGAGATCGGCGCGCTTCCGCCCGCGGCCCGGGCAGAGGCGGGCAAACGCATCGGCGGCGCGCGCAAGGCCGTCGCGGACGCCTTCGCCGAGCGTCAGGCACAGCTGGAGGCCGAGCGCGACGAGCGGGTCCTCGTTGAGGAGACCGTCGACGTCACACTGCCCTGGGACCGTACGGCCCGCGGCGCCCGCCACCCGCTGACCACCCTGCAGGAGCGCATCGCGGACGCCTTCGTCGGCATGGGCTACGAGGTCGCCGAGGGGCCGGAGCTGGAAGGCGAGTGGTTCAACTTCGACGCGCTGAACATCTCGCCCGACCACCCGGCGCGCTCCGAGCACGACACCTTCTTCGTCGAGTCCGTCGACTCGGGCAAGGTACTGCGCACCCAGACCTCCCCGGTGCAGGTCCGGGCGCTGCTGAGCCGTCCGCTGCCGGTCTACGTGATCTCGCCGGGCAAGGTGTTCCGCACCGACGAGCTCGACGCCACCCACACGCCGGTCTTCCACCAGGTCGAGGGACTGGCCGTCGACGAGGGCCTGACCATGGCCCACCTCAAGGGCACCCTGGACAGGTTCGCCGAGCTCATGTTCGGGGAGGGCATCACCACCAGGTTCAGGCCGAACTACTTCCCGTTCACCGAGCCCTCGGCGGAGATGGACCTGCGGTGCTTCGTGTGCCGGGGCGCCTCCGCGGTGCCGGGCAACCCGCACTGCCGTACGTGCAAGTCGGAGGGCTGGATCGAGTGGGGCGGCTGCGGGATGGTCAACCCGCGGGTGCTGATCGCCTGCGGCGTCGACCCGTCCCGCTACAGCGGGTTCGCCTTCGGTATGGGCATCGAGCGCACGCTGATGTTCCGCCACAACGTCGAGGACATGCGTGACATGGTCGAGGGAGACGTGCGTTTCACGCTTCCGTTCGGAATGGAGGTCTGATGAAGGTCCCGCTTTCATGGCTGCGGGAGTACGTCGATCTCCCCGCCGTGACCGCGCACGAGGTGGCCGACAGGCTCACCGCCGCCGGTCTCAAGCTGGAGGCCGTCACCTCCTACGGTCATGACGTCAAGAGCGTCGTGGTCGGCGAGGTGCTCGCCATCGAGGAGCTGCAGGGCTTCAAGAAGCCGATCCGGCACTGCCAGGTCGAGGTCGGTGAGGCCGCCCCGCGGGAGATCGTGTGCGGCGCGACCAACTTCGTCGTCGGCGACCGGGTGCCGGTCGTGCTGCCCGGCGGCGTGCTGCCCGGCGGTTTCGAGGTCGGCGCGCGCAAGACCTACGGACGCATGTCCGAGGGCATGATCTGCTCGGAGCGCGAGCTCGGGCTGAGCGACGAGCACAACGGCATCATGGTGCTGCCGGAGGGCACGCCCATCGGCGCGGACGTGGCCGAGCTCCTCGGCCTGCGCGACGACGTGATCGAGCTGGAGATCACCCCGGACATCGGCTACGCGCTGTCGATCCGCGGTGTGGCCAGGGAGGTGGCCACCGCCTTCGGGGTTGCCTTCCTCGACCCCGCCGACGTCTCCCCGCCCGCCGAGGCGGCCCCGTCCTACCCGGCCTCGATCGCCGACGCGAGCGCGTGCGACCGTTTCGTGCTGCGGGAGGTCCAGGGCTTCGACCCGGCGGCGCCGAGCCCGCTGTGGATGCGCACGCGCCTGTCGCGCGCGGGCATGCGGCCGGTCTCGCTGGCCGTCGACGTCACCAACTACGTGATGCTGGAGCTCGGCCAGCCCCTGCACGCCTTCGACGCGACCCGGCTTGACGGTGAGATCGTCGTGCGCCGCGCCGAGCCCGGCGAGAAGCTGGAGACCCTCGACCACGCCGTGCGCACGCTCGACCCCGGTGACATCCTCATCACCGATGCCTCGGGTGCCATCTCGATGGCGGGCACCATGGGCGGCCTGAACACCGAGATCTCCGACACCTCGACCGACATCGTGATCGAGGCCGCGCACTTCTCCGCCAGCGGCATCGCGCGGATGTCCCGCCGCCACAACCTGGTCAGCGAGGCGTCCAAGCGCTTCGAGCGGGGTGTGGACCGGGAGCTTCCGCTCTACGCCTCCTGGCGTGCGGTCAGCCTGCTGGCCGAACTGGGCGGCGGCGTGGTCCAGCCCGGGGTGACCCACGCGGCGATCGAGATCGAGCCCGTCCAGATCTCCATCCCGAGCGGCTACCCCGGCCGGGTCGCGGGCGTCGTCTACGACCGCGAGACGGTGGTCCGGAACCTGGAGCAGGTCGGCTGCACGGTCGTGGAAGGCTCGGTCGAGCCCGGGGACGAACTGGCAGCCAAGCTGGCCGTGGTCGGCGACGACATGCTGACCGTCACCCCGCCCTCGTGGCGGCCCGACCTGACCGACCCCAACGACCTCGCCGAGGAGGTCATCCGGCTTGAGGGCTACGACAGGCTGCCCTCGATCCTGCCGGGCGCTCCGGCGGGCGCGGGCCTGACCCCGGGACAGCGGCTGCGCCGCCGTACGGGAAGGGCGCTGGCGGCCTCCGGCTACGTCGAGATCCTGGCCTACCCGTTCTTCGGGGAGCGCGACCTCGACAACCTGCAGCTGCCCGCCGGTGACGCCCGTCGCCTGGCCGTACGGCTGGCCAACCCGCTCAGCGAGGACGAGCCGCTGCTGCGCACCACGCTGCTGCCCGGCCTGCTCAAGACGCTGGTCCGCAACGTGGGCAGGGGCTTCGGCGACGTGGCGTTGTTCGAGACGGGCCTGGTCTACCGGCCCGCCGAGGACGCGCCCGCGACCGCGCCGGTCCTCGGCGTGGACCGCAGGCCCGAGGCGGAGGAGCTCGCCTCGATCGAGGCGGCGCTGCCCGCCCAGCCGCTGCGGGCCGGGGTGGTGCTCGCGGGCGAGTTCGAGCGCTCCGGCTGGTGGGGCAAGGGCCGACAGGCAGGCTGGGCCGACGCCGTCGAGGCCGCCCGCGTGGTGGCCCGCGAGGCGGGGGTCGTCCTCGACGTCCGCGCCGACCGGCACGAGCCCTGGCACCCGGGCCGTTGCGCCGCGCTGTACGTCGGGGACGTCCTCGTCGGCCACGCCGGTGAGCTGCACCCGCGCGTCATCGAGGCCTACGGCCTGCCGCCGCGCACCAGCGCGATGGAGCTGGAGCTGACCCACCTCGAAGGGCTGATGCCGGGCCCGGTGCAGGTCTCCTCCATCTCCGCCTACCCGATCGCCACCCAGGACGTCGCGCTCGTCGTCGACGCCGCGACGCCGGTTGCCGAGGTCGAGGCGGCGCTGCGCGAGGGAGCGGGCGAACTGCTGGAGTCGATCCGGCTGTTCGACGTCTACACCGGCGCCCAGATCGGTGAGGGGAACAAGTCGCTGGCCTACTCCCTGTGGTTCAGGGCGGCCGACCGGACGCTCACCGTCGAGGAGACCACCGCGGCCCGAGACGCCGCGGTCGCCCTGGCGGGTGAGCGGACCGGAGCGCAGCTGCGCGGGGTCTGATCGGATTCGGTACGGCCCCGGCCACCACGGACGACCCGTGGCGGCCGGGGCCTTCGCCTGTGGGGGACGAATGAGACATCTGCTGGTGTTCGCCGAACGTACGGAGGCCGAGGAGGTCGCGGACCTGGTGGGAGAGGAGTTCCCCCAGGTGGAGGCGCCCTCGGTGGTGCGGGAGACCCTCGCGGGGGAGGACGACGCCGAGGACGCCCAGTGGCTCGTGGTCGTCGAGGACCCCGGCGGCGCGCTGCCCGCCGAGGCCGTGACCCGGCTTGAGGAACTCGCCGAGGAGCACGACGGCTGGCGCGAGCAGGACCTCTAGGCCTCGGTGACGGCCGTACGGCGGGCACGCTCCCGTACGGCGTGCTCGTCGGTACGGGCGTCGTAGCGCCCGAAGCCGGGCAGCAGCGCCGCCATCGCCGCGACCGCGCCGACGCACAGCAGCCCGCCGACGCCCATGGAGAAGCGGGTGCCGCCGAGCTGGGCCATCATGCCCGCTCGCGCGTTGCCCAGCATCGGGCCACTGGTGTAGGAGAGCAGTTCGATCCCGGCCAGACGGCCCCGAAGCTCGTCGGGGATGGTCTGGTTCCAGATGGTCGAGCGGAAGATGCCGCTGATCATGTCGGCCGCCCCGGCCAGCGCCAGGAAGGCGAACACGCCCCAGACGGTCGGCATGACGGACGCCGCCGCGACCGCGACCCCACAGACGGCCGCCGCGACGATGACACCCAGGCCGTGCCGGTGGACCCGGGCCGTCCAGCCGGAGGTGGCCGAGGCGACCAGCGATCCGACGGCGGTGGCGGAGAAGAGCAGGCCGATCGCCTGCGGGGAACCGAGCTCGTCGGCCAGGAAGGGGTACAGCGCGGCGCACGAGGCGAAGACCATCGCCGCGATGTCCACCAGATAGGTGCCCATCAGGTCGGGACGCCGCACGGCGTAGCGGACCCCCTCGACGAGCGCTGCGATCGAGGCGGGGGGAGCGTCCTTCGACTGCGCGGGCATCCTGACCATCCAGAGCAGGGCCATGGAGATCAGGAAGGTGGCCACGTCGACGCCGTAGGCCGCCGCGACGCCGAACACGGCGGCGATCAGGCCGCTGAGCGCGGGGCCGACGATGGCACCGAGGGTCCAGCGGAAGCCGGACAGCGCGGCGGCGGCGCCGACCTGGTCGTGCCGGACGACCCGGGGGAGCAGCGCCTCCAGGCTGGGCCGCTGCAGGCTGCCCAGTCCCGCGCTGAGCGCCCCGACCACGTACAGGACCCAGATCTGCGGCCTGGGCAGCAGGGCGTTGACCGTCAGGGCGACCGTCGTGAGGCAGAGCCCGGCCTCGGTGTAGAGAATGATCTTGCGCCGGTCGAGCGCGTCCGCGATCGCGCCGCCCCAGAGCCCGCACAGCACCATCGGCACGAACTCGGCCGCGCTGACCAGGCTGACCGCCACATAGGAGTCGGTGAGCTGCTTCATCTGCAGCGGCAGCGCGACCAGGGTGAGGAAGGTGCCGAACATCGTGATGGCCCCGGAGGCGAACAGCAGCCGGAAGTCACGTGAGTCGCGGAGCGGCCCAAGGTCCATTCCGACTCTGCGCAGCAGCCCCCCGAGGGAGCGATCAGATTTCTCCGGCACAAGGAGACAGTTTTTGGTATCGCTCCGCATCGGGGCAAACGGTTTTCCACCCCCCGGCGGCAGGTCAGGTGCCGAGGACCTCCCGGCGCAGGACCGTCTTGAGGATCTTGCCGCCGGGGTTGCGGGGCAACTCGCTCTCGCGGATCCAGAACCGGACGGGGACCTTGAAGGGGGCGATCCGCTCGCGGAGGAAGGTCCGCAGCTCCTCGTCCCCCACGGGGGAGGCGAGCCGTACGATCGCGCCGACCTCCTCGCCGAGCTCCTCGTGCGGGATGCCGATCACCGCGGCGTCCTCGACCGCCGGATGCTCGAAGAGCGCGGCCTCGACCTCGGCGCAGTAGACGTTCTCCCCGCCCCGGATGACCATGTCCTTGGCCCGGTCGACGATGTAGACGAAGCCCTCCTCGTCGACCCTGGCCAGGTCTCCGGTGCGCAGCCAGCCGTCCGCGAAGGCCTCCGCGGTCTCCTCCGGCCGGTTCCAGTAGCCGAGGATCACGTTGGGGCCGCGCAGGCGCAGTTCGCCGACCTCGCCGACCGGCAGCTCCTCACCGCCCTGGCCGGTGACGCGCACGTCGACCACCGGCACGGGAAGGCCGACGCTGTCAGGTCTGGCGAGATAGTCCGGGCCGCCGTTGCCGATGGCCAGCGCGGTCGTCTCGGTCATGCCGTACCCGTTGGTCGGGGAGCGGCTGGGCAGCAGTTCGGTGAGCCGTTCGAGCAGCCTCGGCGGGGCGGGGGCGCCGCCGTACCCGAGGGAGGTGAGGCTTGAGACGTCGGCCTCGGCCAGGCCGGGGTGGGACAACAGCTGCCAGATGTTGGTCGGCACGCCGCTGAGGTTGGTGACCCGCTCCCGTTCGATGAGTTCGAGCGCGCGTCCTGCGTCCCACCTGCGCATCAGCACCAGGCCGTCGCCGCCGAACATCGTGGTGGTCATCACCGCGAAGCAGCCGGTGGCGTGGAAGAGGGGGACGGTCAGGAGGGTGACGCGGCGCCTTCCCGCCTTGCGCGCGGGGTCCCTGCCCGCCCTGACCGCGCTGCGCGTCGTGCCGTAGGCCACCGTCAGCGGGGACTGGCCCAGGTTGCGATGGCTGCCGAGTGCGCCCTTCGGGCGGCCGGTCGTGCCGGAGGTGTACAGGATGGTCGCGGGATCCTGCGGGGAGAGGTCGACCGGCGGCGGCGTCACGTCCGGCTCGACGGCGCCCAGCACCTCGGCGAAGGAACGGGCGCCCGCGGGCACCTCGCCGCGCGCCACGATCAGCGGGCACCCGGCCCCGGCGAGCGCCGCGGCGCGCTCGCCGTCGGCGATCAGCACCCGCGCCCCCGAGTCGGACAGGCCGAACTTCAGCTCCTTGGCGCTCCACCACGCGTTGAGCGGTACGGCGACCGCTCCGGCGGCCAGCACCGCGGAGAAGGCGATCACCCATTCCGGGTAGTTGCGCATGGCGATGGCCACCCGGTCGCCCTTGGCCACGCCGTACTCCCCGGCCAGACGCCTGGCCAGCGTCGCGGCGCGCAGGTAGTGCTCCTCGTAGGTGACGCGCTCGTCCTCGTAGACGAGGAAGACCTTGGGGCCGTGGCGCCTGCTGGCCTCAAGCAGTGTCCGGAAGTGGACAGGGGCGTGTTTCCAGGTTCTCACCGGGCCACAGGAACCCAGGACCTCCTCCATCTCGAAGAGCTGCCCCGGGGCGGTGAGCCGAGCCAGGACCTGGTCGTGAGGGACGGCCATGCGTTCGTACTCCCCGGAGATGAAGGGGCGGGAGACATCACGATACCGGGCGGGGCAGGGGCGGGCCCCGCATGATCACATGCATGTTTTGTGATGTTTTGTGGATGGAAGAGTAGATTGTCTGATGCTTGCATGACGTTCCCCCGGCGTGCATAATCTTTCTAGTAAGTTCATGAGTAATCGTGCATGAATATGCAGTGTTTGGGGGGGCGGATGAAAGCGGCCATCGCGGGTGCCAGCGGTTACGCCGGAGGCGAGATCCTGCGCCTGCTGCTGTCACACCCGGAGATTGAGATCGGCGCGGTGACCGCCGGGTCGAACGCGGGCACCCTCCTGGGCGCCCACCAGCCCCACCTGGCCCCGCTCGCCGATCGCACACTCCTGGAGACGACCGCCGAGACCCTCGGCGGCCACGACCTGGTCTTCCTCGCGCTGCCGCACGGCCAGTCGGCCGCGGTCGCCGAGCAACTCGGCCAGGACACGCTGGTCGTCGACTGCGGCGCCGACTTCCGCCTCACCGACCCCGCCGCCTGGGAGCACTTCTACGGCGGCGCCCACGCGGGCTCCTGGCCGTACGGCCTGCCCGAGCTGCCCGGACGGCGCGAGGAACTCCGCGCCACCCGCAGGATCGCCGTCCCCGGCTGCTACCCGACCGCCGTCACGCTGGCCATGTTCCCCGCCTTCGCCGCGGGTCTCGCCGAGCCCGACGTGGTCGTGGTCGCCGCGAGCGGCACGAGCGGGGCGGGCAAGTCCCTCAAGCCGAACCTGCTGGGCAGCGAGGTCATGGGTTCGGTCGGCGCCTACGGTGTGGGCGGCGTCCACCGGCACACCCCCGAGATGGAGCAGAACCTCTCCCCGCTGGCCGGAGCCCCGGTGAAGGTCTCCTTCACCCCGCTGCTCGCTCCCATGAGCCGCGGCATCCTCGCCACCTGCACGGCGCCCGCCAAACCCGGCGTCACCGCCGCCCTGCTCCGCGAGGCCTACCAGGCCGCGACGAAGGACGAGCCGTTCCTGCGGCTGCTGCCCGAGGGCCAGTGGCCCACGACCTCGATGACCCTCGGCGCCAACACCGCCGCCCTCCAGGTCACCCTGGACGAGCGCGCCGGCCGCGTCGTCGCCGTCGTCGCCATCGACAACCTCACCAAGGGCACCGCGGGGGGCGCGATCCAGAGCGCCAACCTCGCACTCGGCCTGTCAGAAGAACTCGGCCTTCCTCTCAACGGAGTCGCCCCATGAGCGTGACCGCCCCCCTCGGATTCAGGGCAGCCGGCATCGCCGCAGGCATCAAGTCCGGTGACGCCCGCGACCTGGCGCTGGTCGTCAACGACGGCCCGTCACGTGCCGCGGCCGGTGTCTTCACGAGCAACCGTGTCAAGGCCGCACCGGTCGTGTGGTCCCAGCAGGTGCTGGCCGGGGGCCGGGTCAGGGCCGTCGTGCTCAACTCGGGCGGCGCGAACGCCTGTACCGGCAGCGCGGGCTTCCAGGACACCCACGCGACCGCCGAGCGCGTCGCCGAGGAGCTCCAGGACTCCGCGGGTGAGATCGCGGTCTGCTCGACCGGCCTGATCGGCGAACGGCTGCCGATGGACGCCCTGCTCGGCGGGATCGGCACCGCGGTCTCCCAGGCCAGCAGGGACGGCGGCCTGGCCGCCGCCGACGCCATCCGCACCACGGACACCGTCTCCAAGATCTCCTTCCGCAAGGGCGAGGGCGGCTACATGGTCGGCGGCATGGCCAAGGGCGCGGGCATGCTCGCCCCCGGCCTGGCCACCATGCTCTGCGTGATCACCACCGACGCCGACGTGCCCGCCGAGCAGCTCCAGACCGCGCTGCGCGAGGCGACCAGGGTCACCTTCGACCGGCTCGACTCCGACGGCTGCATGTCGACCAACGACACCGTCCTGCTGCTGGCCAGCGGCGCCTCCGGTGTCAGCCCCGACCTCGCCGAATTCGGGCAGGTCGTCCGCGCCGTCTGCGCCGACCTGGCCCGTCAGCTCCTGGTCGACGCCGAGGGCGCGACCAAGGCGATCGCCATCGAGGTCATCGGCGCCGCCTCCGAGGAGGACGCCGTCGTCGTCGGCCGTGCCGTCTCCCGCTCCAACCTGCTCAAGTGCGCCATCTACGGCGAGGACCCCAACTGGGGCCGGGTGCTGTCCGCCGTCGGCACCACCGACGCCGTCTTCGAGGCCGACCGGCTCAACGTGGCCATCAACGGCGTGTGGATCTGCCGTGGCGGAGCCGCGGGGGACGACCGCTCCAAGGTGGACTTGCGCCCCCGCGACGTGACGATCACCGTCGACCTGTCGGCGGGCCCGCACGCCGCGACGATCCACACCACCGACCTCACCGTGGCCTACGTTCACGAGAACTCGGCCTACTCGTCATGAGCGTCCCCACAAGGACCCAGGCGGCCCTGGCCAAGGCGCACACGCTCATCGAGGCGTTGCCCTGGCTCGCCCGCTTCCAGGGCGCGACCGTCGTCATCAAGTACGGCGGTAACGCGATGACCGAGGAACACCTGAGGGAGAAGTTCGCCGACGACGTCGTCTTCCTGCGCTACGCCGGTCTCAAGCCGGTGATCGTGCACGGCGGCGGCCCCCAGATCAACGCCCAGCTCGACCGGCTCGGCATCGAGTCGACCTTCACCGCGGGCCTGCGGGTCACCACCCCCGAGGCCATGCAGGTCGTCAGGATGGTCCTGGTCGGCCAGGTCAACCGTGACGTCGTCGGCCTGATCAACCGGCACGGCCCGCTCGCGATCGGCATGTCCGGCGAGGACGCCCACCTGTTCACCGCGGTCCGCAAGCACGCCGTCGTCGACGGCGTCAAGGTCGACATCGGCCAGGTCGGCGACATCGTCGACGTCGAGGCCGGAGCGGTGCGGGCGCTGCTCGACGACGGGCGCATTCCCGTCGTCTCCTCGGTCGCGCGCAGCGAGGACGGCACCGTCTACAACGTCAACGCCGACACCGCGGCGGCCGCCCTGGCCGTGGCGCTCGGCGCCTCCAAGCTGATCGTCCTCACCGACGTCGAAGGCCTCTACCGCGACTGGCGCCCCGACGCGGCCGCCGGGGAGAACGAGGTCATCAGGCGCCTGAAGGCCACCGAACTCGCCGGGCTCCTGCCCGGCCTGTCCAGCGGCATGGTGCCCAAGATGGAGGCCTGCCTGAGCGCGGTCCGCGGCGGCGTGCCCCAGGCACACGTGCTCGACGGCAGGGTGCCCCACTCGGTGCTGCTGGAGATCTTCACCGACGAGGGCGTCGGCACCATGGTCCTGCCGGACACGGCTGGGCGGCGGGCGAGCACCACCAACGAGCTGAACGGGAGTGACACGTGAGCAACCAGTCGGAAGCGCTCAGCAGGCGTTTCGAGGCCGCCTTCATGCCCAACTACGGCGTGCCCCCGGTGGTGCTGGCGCGCGGCGAGGGCTCACGGGTCTGGGACGTCGACGGCACCGAGTACCTCGACCTGATCGGCGGCATCGCGGTCAGCTCGCTCGGCCACGCGCACCCCGCGCTCGTCGAGGCCGTCACCCGGCAGGTCGCCACGCTCGCCCACACCAGCAACCTGTTCCTGAACGAGCCCGAGGTGCTGCTCGCCGAACGGCTGATCGGCCTGCTCGGCGCCCCCGCCCGGGTGTTCCTCACCAACTCGGGCACCGAGGCGAACGAGGCCGCCCTCAAACTCGCCATCAAGTACGGCAAGGCCAACGGCCGCCCCTACGTCGTGGCCACGGAGAACGGCTTCCACGGCCGTAGCCTGGGCGCTCTCTCGCTGACCGGCAAGCGCGCCATCCGCGACCAGTTCGGGCCCTTCCCGGCTGATGTCCGCTTCGTCCCCTACGGCGACGCCGACGCGCTGAAGAACGCCGTCACCGACGAGTGCGCCGCGGTCTTCCTCGAACCCACCCAGGGCGAGGCCGGAGTAGTCCCGCCGCCCGACGGCTACCTCAGGGCCGTCAGGGAGATCTGCGACACGACCGGCGCGCTGCTGGTCGCCGACGAGATCCAGTCGGCCATCGGCCGTACCGGACGCTGGTTCGCCCACCAGCACGAAGGCGTCCTGCCCGACGTGCTGACCCTGGCCAAGGGCCTCGGCGGAGGCATGCCGATCGGCGCCTGCATCGGTCTCGGCGCCGCAGGAACGCTCTTCGCCAAGGGAGACCACGGCTCGACCTTCGGCGGCAACCCCGTCTCGGCCGCCGCGGCGCTGGCCGTACTGGAGACCATCGAGAGCCAGGGCCTGCTCGAACACGTCAAGACCGTCGGGACACTGCTGTCCGAGGGAATCGCCGCGGTCGAGCACCCCCTGCTCAAGGGGGTCAGAGGCCGGGGCCTGTGGCTGGCCGTCGTCCTGACCGCCGAGCGCGCGGGCCGATTCCAGGAGGCCGCCCAGCGCGCCGGCTTCCTGGTCAACGCCGTCCAGCCGGACGCCGTACGGCTCGCACCCCCGCTCGTGATCACCGCGGAACAGGTCACCACCTTCGTGACCGCGCTTCCGGCACTTCTCGACGAGGCATCCAGTGACTGAGCAAGGCACCACCGTTTCAGGGACCAGGCACTTCCTGCGTGACGACGACCTCTCGCCCGCCGAGCAGGCGGAGGTGCTCGACCTGGCCACGGCCATGAAGAAGGACCGGTACGGCTACCGCCCCTTCGAGGGCCCGCAGACGGTCGCGGTGCTCTTCGACAAGCCGTCGACCCGCACCAGGATCTCCTTCGCCGTGGGCGTCGGGGAACTGGGCGGCCTGCCCCTCATCCTCGACGCCGGGTCCTCGCAGATGGGCCGGGGCGAGTCCATCGAGGACACCGCCCGGGTCCTGGAACGCCAGACGAGCGCCATCGTGTGGCGCACCTCGGGACAGGAGCGGGTCGAGGCCATGGCCGCGGCCTCCTCCGTGCCGGTGGTCAACGCGCTGACCGACGAGTTCCACCCCTGCCAGATCCTCGCCGACCTGCAGACCGTCAGGGAACACTTCGGCTCCACGGCCGGGCTCACCCTGACCTACCTCGGGGACGGCGCCAACAACATGGCCCACTCCTACCTGCTCGGCGGGGCGCTGGCGGGCATGCACGTGCGGATCGCCGCCCCGGCCGGGTACCGGCCCGACCCTGCGGTCCTGCGCAAGGCGGGCGAGATCGCCGTGGGCACCGGCGGCTCGGTCGCCGTGCTGCCGGACGCCGGGACGGCCGTGGCGGACGCCGACGTCGTCACGACCGACACCTGGGTCTCGATGGGCCAGGACGGCAAGGAGCAGCGGATCGCCGACCTGACGCCCTTCCAGGTCAACGCCGAGCTGATGGACCGGGCCGCCAGAGGCGCGATCGTTCTGCACTGCCTGCCCGCCTACCGGGGGCTTGAGATCTCCGCCGACGTCCTCGACGGCCCGCAGAGCCTGGTGTGGGACCAGGCGGAGAACCGCCTGCACGCCCAGAAGGCCCTGCTGCACTGGCTGGTCTCGCAGTCCGGGAAGGGAGGGCGGACACCGTGACGATTCCCATGACCAAGGTGGCCCGCCAGGCGCGAATCGCCGAGCTCCTGGCGCGGCAGCCGGTCCGCTCCCAGCCTGACCTGGCTAAGCTTCTGCTGGAGAGCGGGGTGGAGGTCACCCAGGCCACTCTCTCCCGCGACCTGGACGAACTCGGCGCGCTCAAGCTGCGGGCCGAGGACGGCTCCCTGGTCTACGCCCTGCCGGGCGAGGGCGGCGGAAGAATCCCGCCGGCCAGGCTCGGCGGCGGTGAGACTCCGGCCGCCCGGCTGAGCCGGATCGCCGAGGAACTCCTCGTCTCGGCGGACGCGTCCGCCAACCTGGTGATCGTGCGCACCCCGCCGGGTGCCGCGCAGTTCCTCGCCTCCGCCATCGACCACGCGGGCTGGAAGTCCATCCTCGGCACGGTGGCCGGAGACGACACGATCCTCGTCATCAGCCGCGACCCGATGGGTGGGGAAGCGGTCGCCGAGGCCCTGCTGAGGCACGCCGACCGACGTATGTAGCCCGCTTCGGCGGGCCATCCCAGCTCAATCAGAAACACCCGCACAAGACTTTGGAGAGACTGATCATGACTGACCGGGTCGTACTCGCCTTCTCAGGCGGCCTCGACACCTCCGTTGCCATCCCGTTCCTCGCGGAGAAGACCGGAGCCGAGGTGATCGCCGTGGCCATCGACGTCGGCCAGGGCGGCGAGGACATGGAGATCATCCGCAAGCGGGCCATCGACTGCGGCGCCGCCGAGTCCGTCGTCGTCGACGCCCGAGAGGAGTTCGCCGCCGACTTCTGCGTGCCCGCCCTGCAGGCCAACGCGCTCTACATGGACCGCTACCCGCTGGTCTCCGCGCTGTCCCGGCCGCTGATCGTCAAGCACCTGGCCACCGCGGCCAAGCAGTTTGGCGGCACCCACGTCGCCCACGGCTGCACCGGCAAGGGCAACGACCAGGTCCGCTTCGAGGCCGGCCTGGCCGCGCTCTTCCCCGAGCTCAAGGTCATCGCCCCCGCCCGTGACTACGCGTGGACCAGGGACAAGGCGATCGCCTACGCCGAGGAGAAGAACCTCCCGATCGAGACCAGCAAGAAGAACCCCTACTCGATCGACCAGAACATCTGGGGCAGGGCCGTGGAGACCGGCTTCCTGGAGGACATCTGGAACGGCCCCATCGAGGACGTCTACTCCTACACCTCCGACCCGGCCCAGCCGCGTGAGGCCGACGAGGTCATCATCAGCTTCGTCAAGGGCGTCCCGGTCGCGCTCGACGGGCGTCACCTGACCCCGTTCCAGATCATCTCCGAGCTGAACCAGCGCGCGGGCGCCCAGGGCGTCGGCAGGCTCGACATGGTCGAGGACCGGCTCGTCGGCATCAAGTCCCGTGAGGTCTACGAGGCGCCGGGCGCCATCGCGCTGATCACCGCGCACATGGAGCTGGAGAACGTCACCGTCGAGCGCGACCTGGCCAGGTTCAAGAGGTCCGTCGACCAGCGCTGGGGCGAGCTCGTCTACGACGGTCTGTGGTTCTCCCCGCTGAAGAAGGCCCTGGACGTCTTCATCGCCGAGGCCCAGGAGCACGTCACCGGCGAGATCCG
Source organism: Streptosporangium sp. NPDC000239 (assembly GCF_040300765.1). Classification (NCBI taxonomy): domain Bacteria; kingdom Bacillati; phylum Actinomycetota; class Actinomycetes; order Streptosporangiales; family Streptosporangiaceae; genus Streptosporangium; species Streptosporangium sp. NPDC000239. The sequence continues at coordinate 471,876 of NZ_JBEPEI010000005.1, forward strand.
GATGGTTCTGCACGGCGGCCGGGCCACCGTCACCGGCAGGCGCTCCGAGGCCTCGCTGTACGACTTCAACCTCGCCACCTACGACACCGGCGACACCTTCGACCAGTCCCTGGCCAAGGGCTTCGTCGAGCTGTGGAGCCTTCCTTCCAAGATCGCGGCGGCGCGGGACGCTCGGCTGGCCTGATTGGGCTAAGGTCGCGGATTGAATGGGGAGGAGAACAACGGTGACTGATGGTGGTAAGCCGATGCGGCTGTGGGGCGGCCGGTTCGAGGGAGGGCCGGCCGACGCGCTGACCCGGCTCTCGGTGAGCGTGCACTTCGACTGGCGGCTCGTACCGTACGACCTGCTGGCCTCGCGCGCGCACGCCCGGGTGCTGCAGAGGGCGGGCCTGCTCACCGAGGACGAGCTGGGACGCATGATCGGCGCCCTGGACGACCTTGAGCGGGCCTGCCAGGCCGGAGAGTTCCGGCCGACCGTGGCGGATGAGGACGTCCACACCGCGCTCGAACGCGGTCTGCTGGAGCGCCTCGGCACACTCGGCGGAAAGCTCCGCGCGGGCCGCAGCCGCAACGACCAGATCGCCACCGATCTTCGCCTCTACCTCCGCGACCACGTCAGGCACATCGTGTCCCGGCTGGTCGAGCTGGAGACCGCGCTGATGAGCCAGGCCGAGCAGCACGCCGAGACGGCCGCTCCCGGCATGACCCACCTGCAGCACGCGCAGCCGGTCTCCTTCGGCCACCAGCTCCTGGCCCACGTCCACGCCTTCACCCGCGACATCGAACGGCTGCGCGACTGGGACAGGCGGGCGGCCGTCTCCCCGCTCGGCTCGGGCGCGCTGGCGGGCTCCTCCCTGCCGCTCGACCCGCAGGCGGTGGCCAGGGAGCTGGGCTTCGACTCGGCCGCGCCCAACTCGATGGACGCCGTGGCCGACCGGGACTTCGCGGCGGAGTTCCTGTTCGACGCGGCGATGATCGGCGTGCACCTGTCACGGCTCGGCGAGGAGATCGTCCTGTGGGCCTCGCAGGAGTTCCGCTGGATCGAGATGGACGACGCCTACTCCACCGGCTCGTCGATCATGCCGCAGAAGAAGAACCCCGACGTCGCCGAGCTCGCCAGGGGCAAGAGCGGCCGTCTCGTCGGCAACCTCATGTCGCTGCTGACGACGCTCAAGGGTCTGCCGCTGACCTACAACCGTGACCTGCAGGAGGACAAGGAGCCGGTCTTCGACTCCGTCGACACCCTGCTGCTGGTCCTGCCCGCGATGGCCGGCCTGGTCTCCACCATGCGCGTCAACACCGCCAAGCTGGAGTCCTCGGCCCCCGACGGGTTCGCCCTGGCCACGGACCTGGCCGAGCTGCTGGTGCGCAGGGGCGTCCCCTTCAGGGAGGCGCACGAGGCGGTCGGCCACCTGGTCGTCTGGTGCCAGGTCAACGACAAGGACTTCGACCAGCTCACCGACGAGGAACTGCTCAAGGTCTCCGAGCACTTCACCCCCGACTCCCGGGAGGTGCTCTCGGTGCCGGGCGCGCTCGCGGCCCGCAAGGCCCACGGCGGCACGGCCCCCGACAGGGTGCGCGACCAGCTCCTCGACCTGCGGGAGACCGTCGACGGCCAGGCGGCGTGGGCGAGCGGCAACTGACACCCGGCGAGCGTCCGCTCGCCGGGGACATCCCGCTGACCCGCGACTTCTTCGACAGGCCGGGACCCGAGGTCGCCCCCGACCTTCTGGGCCGTGTGATCACATACGGCCCGGTCGCGGTCCGTCTCACCGAGGTCGAGGCGTACGGCGTGCCGGGTCAGGACCCCGCCTCCCACACCTTCCGCGGCAGGACGACGCGCAACGCGGTGATGTTCGGGCCTCCGGGGCATCTGTACGTCTACTTCACCTACGGCATGCACTTCTGCGCCAACCTGGTCTGCCTGCCTGAGGGAGTCGGCTCGGGTGTGCTGATGCGTGCCGGTGAGGTGGTCGCCGGGATCGAGACCGCGGCGGCTCGAAGATCGGCCGGTGCGAGCCGTACGGTCTCCGGGCGCGACCTCGCCCGCGGGCCCGCGCGCCTGGCGGTCGCGCTCGGGTTCACCCGGGAGCACAACGGGCTCGACGCCTGCCCGCCGGGACCGATCACGGTCCTTGAGGGGAAGCCCGCCGACCCCGGCCTGATCCGTTCGGGACCGCGTACCGGTGTCTCGACGGGACGGGAGACCCCCTGGCGTTTCTGGATCGACGGCGACCGCACGGTTTCCCCGTACCGGCCGCACGTTCCGCGGCGTAGGTAGGGATTCACCCTGGTCTGACCGGGAACGTGCGTCTACCAAGTGGCGAAGTGGTGCGGAGATCGGGCAGGCTGTAGGCGAAGCCGTACTGACCGTTCGAGCATTGGAAAGCAAAGATCGTGACCGAGATTCTGGATGACCTCGCCTGGCGCGGCCTGATCGCGCAGTCCACCGACATCGACGCCCTGCGGGCTGCGATGGCCGAGGGTCCGATCACGGTCTATTGCGGCTTCGACCCGACCGCGCCCTCCCTGCACGTCGGCAACCTGGTCCCGCTGCTGACCCTCACCCGCCTGCAGCGGGCCGGGCACCGGATCATCGGTCTGGTCGGCGGCGCGACGGGTCTCATCGGAGATCCGAGCGGCCGCAGCACCGAGCGCTCGCTCAACTCCTCCGAGATCGTCGCCGAGTGGGTCGCGCGGATCCGGGTCCAGCTGGAGAAGTTTCTCGACTTCTCCGAGGAGGGCGGCGGCACCCTGGTCAGCAACCTCGACTGGACCGAGGGCATGTCCGCGATCGACTTCCTGCGCGACGTCGGCAAGCACTTCCCGATCAACCGCATGCTGGCCCGCGAGTCGGTCTCGGCGCGTCTGGGCGGCGACGGGCTCAGCTACACCGAGTTCAGCTACCAGATCCTGCAGGCCAACGACTACCTGGAGCTGAACAGGCGCCACGGCTGCACGCTGCAGATCGGCGGCAGCGACCAGTGGGGCAACATCACCGCGGGAACCGACCTGATCCGCAGGGTGACCGGCGGCCACGTGCACGCGCTGACCGTGCCGCTGATCACGAAGGCCGACGGGACCAAGTTCGGCAAGACGGCCGGCGGCGCGGTGTGGCTCAACCCGGAGATGACCTCGCCGTACGCCTTCTACCAGTTCTGGCTGAACGCCGACGACCGCGACGTCGTGAAGTTCCTCAAGATCTACAGCTTCAAGTCCCGCGAGGAGATCGAGGAGCTGGAGAAGGCGGCGGTGGAACGGCCCGCGGCCCGGGAGGCCCAGCGCGCGCTCGCCACCGAGTTCACCACGCTGGTGCACGGCGCGGACGAGTGCGCCGCCGTGATCGCGGCCTCGGCCGCCCTGTTCGGACAGGGTTCGCTGGAGGAACTGCCCGCGCGGACGCTGGGGGAGGCACTGGCGGAGGTGCCGCGCGCCGAGATCTCCGAGCTGGGAGCCTCCTATGTCGACCTGCTGGCCCAGAGCGGGCTGGTGGAGTCGAAGTCCGCCGCGCGCAGGGCGGTCAAGGAGGGCGGCGCCTACCTCAACAACGTGAAGATCACCGATGAGGCGTACGTGCCCTCGGCCGAGGACCTGCTGCATGGGCGGTTCCTGGTGCTGCGGCGTGGCAAGCGCTCTATCGGAGGCGTCGAACTGCTCGGCGCCTGACCTCTTCCTCCGCTGTACGGCCAAGGCCCCGGTGACGAAACCGGGGCCTTGGCCGTTTAGAACGGTAACGTTTGGGTAGCGAAGGTCACGGGTTCCCGTACGGATCTACGGTGACCTGCGGTTTCTCAGGATGGGCCTGATTTGACGGGTCTTGAGGGTCCGCCTAAAGTTCTCAATGCCCCGGGAGCGAGCCGGACGCCTCAAAGCGCGGACGGGCCCCAGGGGTGAACCCCTCTCAACGAACTTCGGTGTTCGGACTTTGCGCTGGCCTCTGGAAAACAGAGACTTTGACACGGTCTGAATGTCACGGTAAGTTTGGAGGGTTGCTCCGGAGACGGGGCGAGCGAGATCCTAGCGGGTCTGGCGGGTTGGTGTCGAGTGGCTGCGAAGGCAGCGGGTTGACACGGACCGGCCGGAAATGATAGGATGGGAACACGGAAGTTTGTGCCCCTGAAGTGGTC